>CANNEP010000008.1 GCA_947503655.1 uncultured Microbacterium sp. | reverse complement strand
TAAGATAGAGAAGTTGCCCTTTGGCAGGCCAGTGATGGTTTGGTGGGGGAGCATCCGATCCTTGAGAACTCAACAGCGTGCACTTGTCAAATGCCAAATTATCCTCGTCTAGCTTCGGCTGGGTGAGAATTCCTTTGGATCAAAGACCTAGCCCTTTAGGGGTTAGGCAACGGATAGTCAGCAATGATTTATCTCTTTGGTCATGATTGAACTCGCTGCATTTCCAGCCTATTCCGGTTGGGGTGTATGCAATCGTTTTTTACGGAGAGTTTGATCCTGGCTCAGGATGAACGCTGGCGGCGTGCTTAACACATGCAAGTCGAACGGTGAAGCAGAGCTTGCTCTGTGGATCAGTGGCGAACGGGTGAGTAACACGTGAGCAATCTGCCCCGGACTCTGGGATAACAGTTGGAAACAGCTGCTAATACTGGATATGAAACAGGACCGCATGGTCATTGTTTGGAAAGAATTTCGGTCTGGGATGAGCTCGCGGCCTATCAGCTTGTTGGTGAGGTAATGGCTCACCAAGGCGTCGACGGGTAGCCGGCCTGAGAGGGTGACCGGCCACACTGGGACTGAGACACGGCCCAGACTCCTACGGGAGGCAGCAGTGGGGAATATTGCACAATGGGCGAAAGCCTGATGCAGCAACGCCGCGTGAGGGATGACGGCCTTCGGGTTGTAAACCTCTTTTAGCAGGGAAGAAGCGAAAGTGACGGTACCTGCAGAAAAAGCGCCGGCTAACTACGTGCCAGCAGCCGCGGTAATACGTAGGGCGCAAGCGTTATCCGGAATTATTGGGCGTAAAGAGCTCGTAGGCGGTTTGTCACGTCTGCTGTGAAATCCGGAGGCTCAACCTCCGGCCTGCAGTGGGTACGGGCAGACTAGAGTGCGGTAGGGGAGATTGGAATTCCTGGTGTAGCGGTGGAATGCGCAGATATCAGGAGGAACACCGATGGCGAAGGCAGATCTCTGGGCCGTAACTGACGCTGAGGAGCGAAAGGGTGGGGAGCAAACAGGCTTAGATACCCTGGTAGTCCA
Organism: uncultured Microbacterium sp.; assembly: GCA_947503655.1. Taxonomy (GTDB): domain Bacteria; phylum Actinomycetota; class Actinomycetes; order Actinomycetales; family Microbacteriaceae; genus Microbacterium. Next base: position 53,655 of record CANNEP010000008.1, on the reverse strand, counting down.
CCCCGTAAACGTTGGGAACTAGTTGTGGGGTCCATTCCACGGATTCCGTGACGCAGCTAACGCATTAAGTTCCCCGCCTGGGGAGTACGGCCGCAAGGCTAAAACTCAAAGGAATTGACGGGGACCCGCACAAGCGGCGGAGCATGCGGATTAATTCGATGCAACGCGAAGAACCTTACCAAGGCTTGACATACACGAGAACACCGTAGAAATACGGGACTCTTTGGACACTCGTGAACAGGTGGTGCATGGTTGTCGTCAGCTCGTGTCGTGAGATGTTGGGTTAAGTCCCGCAACGAGCGCAACCCTCGTTCTATGTTGCCAGCACGTAATGGTGGGAACTCATGGGATACTGCCGGGGTCAACTCGGAGGAAGGTGGGGATGACGTCAAATCATCATGCCCCTTATGTCTTGGGCTTCACGCATGCTACAATGGCCGGTACAATGGGCTGCGATACCGTAAGGTGGAGCGAATCCCAAAAAGCCGGTCCCAGTTCGGATTGAGGTCTGCAACTCGACCTCATGAAGTCGGAGTCGCTAGTAATCGCAGATCAGCAACGCTGCGGTGAATACGTTCCCGGGTCTTGTACACACCGCCCGTCAAGTCATGAAAGTCGGTAACACCTGAAGCCGGTGGCCTAACCCTTGTGGAGGGAGCCGTCGAAGGTGGGATCGGTAATTAGGACTAAGTCGTAACAAGGTAGCCGTACCGGAAGGTGCGGCTGGATCACCTCCTTTCTAAGGAGCATCTGACTCTTCGGAGTCCAGAACCCAGATCGAAGGCACACGTTCTTCGCTGGGAGCTCATGGGTGGAACATTTGACATGCTGCCAAGACGTGATCTTGGGATGAGTACGCCGTTTGCGGTTGGAAAGTTCTGGGTGAGCGGGTTGGTGGCTGCACGCTGTTGGGTCCTGAGGGACCGGACATGACCTTCGGGTTGTGACTGATTCCTCGGATCCTTACTGGGTTGCCGGCTTTGCTGGTGAAACGGTTTGGATACCGCCCGTACTTTGAGAACTACACAGTGGACGCGAGCATCTTGCGGAACAAGCTTCGGTTTGTTTCGTAATTGATGATCTTATAGATCATTAGAATTCAATTTTTTTGAGATTGATTTTCTTAACACATACTCATGTGATTTCAAGTCTTTAAGAGCAAACGGTGGATGCCTTGGCATCTGGAGCCGAAGAAGGACGTAGCAATCTGCGATAAGCCTCGGGTAGTGGATAAGCACACTGTGATCCGAGGATTTCCGAATGGGGAAACCCCGCTGGGCGGCGTGCCGACCTAGTGACTCCCGCCTGAATATATAGGGCGGGTAGAGGGAACGTGGGGAAGTGAAACATCTCAGTACCCACAGGAAGAGAAAACAACCGTGATTCCGTTAGTAGTGGCGAGCGAAATCGGATCAGGCTAAACCTTGTATGTGTGATAGCCGGCAGGCGTTGCATGCAGGGGGTTGCGGGACTTTTCAGATTTTTCTGCCGAAGAGTCAGCGTGACAGCAGCGTATAGACGAATGGTCTTGAAAGGCCAGTCATAGAGGGTGCCAACCCCGTAGTCGAAATGCGTGTGTTGACGCGAGAAGTATCCCAAGTAGCACGGGGCCCGAGAAATCCCGTGTGAATCTGTCAGGACCACCTGATAAGCCTAAATACTCCCAGATGACCGATAGCGGACAAGTACCGTGAGGGAAAGGTGAAAAGTACCCCGGGAGGGGAGTGAAATAGTACCTGAAACCGTTTGCTTACAAACCGTTGGAGCAGCCTTAGTAGCTGTGACAGCGTGCCTTTTGAAGAATGAGCCTGCGAGTTAGCGATACGTGGCGAGGTTAACCCGAGTGGGGTAGCCGTAGCGAAAGCGAGTCTGAATAGGGCGATTCAGTCGCGTGTCCTAGACCCGAAGCGAAGTGATCTATCCATGGCCAGGTTGAAGCGCGTGTAAGAGCGCGTGGAGGACCGAACCCACTTAGGTTGAAAACTGAGGGGATGAGCTGTGGATAGGGGTGAAAGGCCAATCAAACTTCGTGATAGCTGGTTCTCTCCGAAATGCATTTAGGTGCAGCGTTGCGTGTTTCTTGCCGGAGGTAGAGCTACTGGATGGCCGATGGGCCCTACAAGGTTACTGACGTCAGCCAAACTCCGAATGCCGGTAAGTGAGAGCGCAGCAGTGAGACTGTGGGGGATAAGCTTCATAGTCGAGAGGGAAACAACCCAGACCACCAACTAAGGTCCCAAAGCGCGTGCTAAGTGGGAAAGGATGTGGAGTTGCCTTGACAACCAGGAGGTTGGCTTAGAAGCAGCCACCCTTGAAAGAGTGCGTAATAGCTCACTGGTCAAGTGATTCCGCGCCGACAATGTAACGGGGCTCAAGCACGCCACCGAAGTTGTGGCATTAATATTTTTGGTAGGCCTTCGTGGTCCAGCCGTATTGATGGGTAGGAGAGCGTCGTGTGGCCAGCGAAGCGGCGGTGTGAACCAGCCGTGGAGGCTACACGAGTGAGAATGCAGGCATGAGTAGCGAAAGACGTGTGAGAAACACGTCCTCCGAAAGACCAAGGGTTCCAGGGTCAAGCTAATCTTCCCTGGGTAAGTCGGGACCTAAGGCGAGGCCGACAGGCGTAGTCGATGGACAACGGGTTGATATTCCCGTACCGGCAAAGAACCGCCCAAACTAATCCAGTAGTGCTAAGCGCCCGAATCTTCACACTGAATCCTTCGGGATTCGCCGTGGAGGCTAGCGCGTGACCCCGTTCTGGTGCGGTTAGCGTATTAACAGGTGTGACGCAGGAAGGTAGCCCAAGCCAGGCGATGGTTGTCCTGGTGCAAGTGCGTAGGCTGAGAGATAGGCAAATCCGTCTCTCGTTCGGCTGAGACACGATGCGGATAAAAAGTGGGTGATCCTATGCTGCCGAGAAAAGCATCGACGCGAGGTTCTAGCCGCCCGTACCCCAAACCGACTCAGGTGGTCAGGTAGAGAATACTAAGGAGATCGAGAGAATCGTGGTTAAGGAACTCGGCAAAATGCCCCCGTAACTTCGGGAGAAGGGGGGCCATCGACGTATACGGACTTGCTCCGAAAAGCGTTTGGTGGCCGCAGAGACTAGTGGGTAGCGACTGTTTACTAAAAACACAGGTCCGTGCCAAGTCGCAAGACGATGTATACGGACTGACGCCTGCCCGGTGCTGGAAGGTTAAGAGGACCGGTTAGCCGCAAGGCGAAGCTGAGAATTTAAGCCCCAGTAAACGGCGGTGGTAACTATAACCATCCTAAGGTAGCGAAATTCCTTGTCGGGTAAGTTCCGACCTGCACGAATGGCGTAACGACTTCCCAACTGTCTCAACCGCGAACTCGGCGAAATTGCATTACGAGTAAAGATGCTCGTTACGCGCAGCAGGACGGAAAGACCCCGTGACCTTTACTACAGCTTGGTATTGGTGTTCGGTGTGGCTTGTGTAGGATAGGTGGGAGACTGTGAAGCCATGACGCCAGTTATGGTGGAGTCATTGTTGAAATACCACTCTGGTCATATTGGATATCTAACTTCGAACCGTAATCCGGTTCAGGGACAGTGCCTGGTGGGTAGTTTAACTGGGGCGGTTGCCTCCCAAAAAGTAACGGAGGCGCCCAAAGGTTCCCTCAACCTGGTTGGCAATCAGGTGTCGAGTGTAAGTGCACAAGGGAGCTTGACTGTGAGACTGACAAGTCGAGCAGGGACGAAAGTCGGGACTAGTGATCCGGCAGTGGCTTGTGGAAGCGCTGTCGCTCAACGGATAAAAGGTACCTCGGGGATAACAGGCTGATCTTGCCCAAGAGTCCATATCGACGGCATGGTTTGGCACCTCGATGTCGGCTCGTCGCATCCTGGGGCTGGAGTAGGTCCCAAGGGTTGGGCTGTTCGCCCATTAAAGCGGTACGCGAGCTGGGTTTAGAACGTCGTGAGACAGTTCGGTCCCTATCCGCTGCGCGCGTAGGAAATTTGAGAGGATCTGACCCTAGTACGAGAGGACCGGGTTGGACGAACCTCTGGTGTGCCAGTTGTACTGCCAAGTGCACCGCTGGTTAGCTACGTTCGGGATGGATAACCGCTGAAAGCATCTAAGCGGGAAGCCGGCCTCAAGATGAGATTTCCATACCTTCGGGTGAGAGGCTCCCAGCTAGACTACTGGGTTGATAGGCCAGATGTGGAAGTGCGGTAACGCATGCAGCTGACTGGTACTAATAAGCCGATGACTTGATAATCATTCAACATGAGTGATGCTCCGCGTCCACTGAGTGGTTCTCGATGTACGGTCGAGAACCCCAACAACAAGACACATCTTGTTCGTTAGGTTTTTGAAACATCAATAGTGTTTCGGCGGCCATAGCGAGAGGGAAACGCCTGGTTACATTCCGAACCCAGAAGCTAAGCCTCTCAGCGCCGATGGTACTGCAGGGGGGACCCTGTGGGAGAGTAGGACACCGCCGGACTCCTTTTAGTCAAAATGGCCACCCAACGCTGGGTGGCCATTTTGCATTTACAGACAAATTCGACAGAGGAGATCGTCATGGCAGAAGCGCAAGAACCCCGAGAAGGCGGATCGCGCGCGCCTCGCGACTCCTCGCGTCCGCAGTACCGCGACAACAGCGGTAGCTCGCGCGACCGCCGGCCGCAGCGAGACGGTGACCGCCGCGAAGGCGGCTACCAGCGCCGTGACGGTGCAGCTCCGCGTCGTGACGGTGACCGCCGTGAAGGTGGTTACCAGGGCAACCGCGACGGTGGTTACCAGCGTCGTGACGGTGGAGCTCCGCGTCGTGATGGCGACCGCCGTGAAGGTGGTTACCAGGGTAACCGTGAGGGTGGTTACCAGCGTCGTGACGGTGCAGCTCCGCGTCGTGAGGGCGACCGCCGTGAAGGTGGTTACCAGGGTAACCGTGAGGGTGGTTACCAGCGTCGCGAAGGCGGATATCAGGGCAACCGTGACGGTGGTTACCAGCGTCGCGATGGGGGCGCTCCGCGCCGTGATGGCGACCGTCGTGAAGGTGGTTACCAGCGTCGCGATGGTGAGAACCGCGAAGGCAGCTACCAGCGCCGTGAGGGTGGTTTCCAGGGTAACCGCGACGGCGGCTACCAGCGCCGCGAAGGCGGATATCAGGGCAACCGTGAAGGTGGTTACCAGCGTCGCGATGGTGAGAACCGCGAAGGCGGCTACCAGCGCCGTGAGGGTGGTTACCAGGGTAACCGTGACGGTGGTTACCAGCGTCGCGATGGGGGCGCTCCGCGCCGTGATGGCGACCGTCGTGACGGTGGTTACCAGCGTCGCGATGGGGGCGCTCCGCGCCGTGATGGCGACCGCCGTGAAGGTGGTTACCAGCGTCGCGATGGGGGCGCTCCGCGCCGTGATGGTGACCGCCGCGAGGGTGGTTACCAGCGTCGCGATGGTGAGAACCGCGAAGGCGGCTACCAGCGCCGTGAGGGTGGTTATCAGGGCAACAGCGAGGGCGGATACCAGCGCCGCGATGACCGTGGCGATGACCGCCGTGCTTCGCGTCCGCCGCAGGACGTCCGCGCAGATCGTCCGCGCGACCCCGAACTTCCCGATGAGATCACCGCACGCGATCTTCACGGTTCCGCTCGCAATGAGCTGAAGACTCTTTCCGCTGAAAACGGCGACGCCGTTGCGCGTCACCTTGCCGCCGCGTCCATGTACATTGACACCGATCCCGAGCTCGCGCACGCACACGCCATGGCGGCGTCGCGTCGTGCCGGCCGTGTTGGTGTCGTTCGCGAAACTGTCGGTATCACCGCCTATGCGACCGGTGACTTCGCGCTGGCTCTGCGTGAGCTCCGCACCTACCGCCGCATTTCGGGCGGCGACGAGCAGATCGCGCTGATCGTTGACAGCGAGCGTGGCATTGGTCGTCCGGAGAAGGCTCTCGAAGAAGGTCGCGCTGTTGACCGCTCGAAGCTCGACGCGGCCACCCGCGTTGAACTCGCGATCGCCATGTCCGGTGCCCGCCTTGACCTCGGCCAGCTCGAGAGCGCACTGGCAGAACTCGACATCCCCGAACTCAACCCCGATGTGGCATTCAGCTACAGTGCGGGCCTCTTTGCAGCACGCGCTGCAGTTCTGGAGGATCTCGGTCGCGCCGAAGAAGCAGCCGAGTGGATCCGTCGTGCGGAAGTCGCCGCCGAGGCAACCGCAACGGATGACTCCGACGAAATGATCGTCGTGGACGAGTCGGAAGACTTCGAGCTCACTCATGAGCTGGAAGCTGCGGAGCGTCGCGCCGCCTACGAAGCGCAGGAAGCCGCATACGCGGCTGAAGAGGCCATGTTCCAGGAGATCGAAGCCGCCGAAGCCGCAGCTCTCGCGGGCGAGACTGAGTCTGGCGACGTTCAGAGCAACGACGACATTGAGTCTGCCGACGTAGATGCGAGCGATGCCCAGGCTGAGACTGACAACGCCGACGAGTCGGATGATTCCGTTAAGTCGGCCGCGTCCCATGACGATGACGACGACGATGACGACGAGTCTGACGACGACGATGACGACGAGTCCGACGACGACGACGACGACGACGATGACGATGACGAGGCACTGAAGTCGAAGGACAAGAAGAAGTCCAAGGACGACAAGGACAAGAAGTCGAAGAAGGACAAGAAGTCGAAGAAGGACAAGAAGAAGTCCAAGGACAAGAAGGACAAGAAGTCCGAAAAGACTGACGCGGAAAAGGCTGAAAAGAAGGCGAAGAAGAAAGCGAAGAAGGCGGCCAAGAAGGCTGCCGAGGCTGAGGCTGCCGAGGCGGCCGAGAAGTAATGGGCCTGTTTTCGCGCGCTGCCTCGGCCGTGATGCCGCTCGACGGCGTCGACACGATTCTCGCCGACCTTGATGGCGTGGTCTACGCGGGCCCCGGTGCCCTGCCGCACGCTGTCGAGTCGCTGAACCGTGCCCGCGCAACCACACGCATCGGCTACATCACCAACAACGCCGCCCGCACCGACGTCACCGTCGCCGATCACCTCACCGAGCTCGGCCTGCAGACCACGCCCGATGAAATCGTGACGAGCCCCCAGGCAGCCGTGCGCCTGTTGCGCACGACGGTTGCTGATGGTTCCACCATCCTCGTGGTCGGTGGCGAAGGTCTCGTTGTCGAACTTGAAAAGGCCGGTTACACGGTCACGCGTTCGTCGGACGATAACCCTAACGCCGTCGTGCAGGGCTTCGCCCCCAACGTCGACTGGAGCCAGCTCGCCGAAGCAGCGTACGCTCTCGCGGTGCCCGAGGCTGAGGGCGGCATTCCATGGATTGCCACGAATACCGACTGGACGATCCCGCAGGCACGCGGAACCGCGCCCGGCAATGGCACGTTGGTGTCGGCTGTGCACACGGCCGTTGGGCGTCTCGCCACGGTCGCAGGCAAGCCCGAAAAGCCGATCTTCGACGTCGCGGTCGACCGATTCGCGGCTAAGAAGGCGCTGTTCATCGGTGACCGTCTCGACACCGATATTGCCGGCGCACAGAGTGCAGGAATCGACTCGGTCTTGGTACTCACCGGCATCGATCGCCCGAAGCACGTGCTCGCGGCCCCGTCGCACGCACATCCGACCTACATCCTCCCTGACCTGCGCGGCCTCTTCGAGCCGTATCCGGTCACCACGGTGAAGGATGACGTCGTGTCGGTGCGCGGCGCATCGGTGCGCGTCGAAGGAACCGACATTCGTATCTTGTCGGAGGGCGACCAGATCGACCTCCTTCGGGCCGCGGCACACGCGATTTGGGCGACCGGTCGACAGATCTTCGGATTCCGCGTCCCGGAGAAGCTGTACGAAGACCCGTTTCTCGTTCGTCGATAAAGGTTCACTCGCGCCCCGACCGCGTAGTCTGGAGGCGTGAGTACCCCGTCGAATGACCCCAGTGCCGGTTTCGTCAGCCGCGTGCGCGTGATTGAAGAGCAACCGCTCGAATCGCGCGCAGCCGGATACGCCGGGCTGCATGACGAACTCGCCAAGCGACTTGACGCCCCGGTGACCCGTAGCGCCAGCGAGCCCGCCGAATGACCCGCCTCGACGCGGCACTCGCCGACCGTGGCCTTGCCCGGTCACGCACTCACGCCGCCCGCCTCATTGCCGATGGCCTGGTGACCGTCAACGGCCGCGGCATCGTAAAGGCGTCGCACGCGGTGACCGACACCGACGAGATTGCCGTCGCTGGTGCTGACCACTATGTGAGCCGCGCCGCCCACAAACTCATCGCCGCGCTCGATGCGTTCCAGATCGATCCGACCGGCCGTACGGCCCTTGACATGGGGGCCTCCACGGGCGGTTTCACCCAGGTGCTCCGCGAACGCGGCGCGAGCGCGGTCATGGCCGTCGACGTGGGCCACGACCAGCTCGACGCCCAAATCGCAGCAGACCCTGGCGTGCACGCAGTCGAGGGCTTCAACGTGCGCTACATGACGCCCGAAAACCTCGCCGCCGCCACCGGCATCACCGAGCGTCCGACGCTCGTTACCGGTGATCTCTCGTTCATCTCTCTCGATCATGTTCTCCCCGCCGTCGCCGCCACCGCAGCACCCGGCGCCGACATCGTGCTGCTCATCAAACCGCAGTTCGAAGTGGGCCGCACTGCGGTCAAGGGTGGTCTCGTGACCGACGCCGCCATCCGCGCTGACGCGGTCGCACAAGTGCTGTGGACGGCATGGGACCTCGGCTTTGGTGTGCACGGACTCATGCCCAGCCCGATCGTCGGCACGCACGGCAACAGTGAGTACCTTGTGCATCTTTCTGACACGGGCGGCGAAAACCCGACAGAATATCGAGACCAGATCCAACGAATGACGGAGCGCGCATGAGCGAACGCAATATCCTCGTTGTCGTCCACGCCCATCGCGACGACACCGTGGCCGCAGCTGAACGCATCTATCACTCGCTAAAAGCCGCCGGTGCCCGCTGCGTGCTGAGCGCCGATGACATGCGCGATCTCCGCGAGGTCGCCGACAACCAGGCGATTCTCGATGACTTCCTCGTGCTGGGCGAAAACGTCGCGGTTGACGACGTCGAGTTGGCAATTGTGCTGGGTGGCGACGGAACCATCCTGCGCGCAGCAGAGTTGGTGCGGGGGCGCGCTGCGCCGATTCTCGGCATCAACATGGGTCACGTCGGCTTCCTCGCCGAAAGTGAGCGCGACGACATGGACGAAGCCGTGCGCCGCGTCATCGCGGGGGAGTACACGGTTGAGGAGCGCCTCGCGCTCTCCGTTCGCGTGAAAAACCGCGAGGGCGACACGATTTACGAAACGTGGGCGCTCAACGAAGCCACGGTCGAAAAGGCATCGCGCGAGCGCATGCTCGAGGTCGTCATCGCGATCGACCGGCGTCCGCTGTCGAGCTTCGGCTGCGACGGCGTCGTACTGTCGACGCCCACCGGATCCACCGCCTACAACTTTTCTGCCGGCGGCCCCGTGATCTGGCCAACGGTGCAAGCCATCAGCGTGGTTCCGCTCTCTGCCCACGCACTCTTCGCTCGTCCGCTCGTCATCGATCCGTCATCATCGGTGACCATCGAGGTGCTGCAGCGGAACCAGGGCACGGGTGTGCTGTGGTGTGACGGCCGTCGTTCGCACGACTTGCCGCAGGGGGCTCGCGTCATTGTGCGGCGTTCGGCGCAGCCGGTGCGCCTGGCGCGCCTGCACACCGCACTGTTTACCGACCGCCTCGTGAACAAATTTCAGCTTCCGGTTGACGGGTGGCGCGGTGCTGACCCGGCAACGTCGGCGATTCCGACCATCAAGGACGCCACGGCATGATCGAAGAGATGCGCCTGCGCGATCTCGGCGTTATCGCTGAGGCGACGCTACCGATGGGTGCGGGTTTCACCGCGATCACGGGTGAGACCGGCGCCGGTAAGACCATGGTTGTGACCGGGCTCGGGTTGATCCTTGGCCAGCGCGCTGACTTCTCCGCCGTGCGTGCTGGTGCTTCGCAAGCCAGCGTTGCTGGCGTGTGGGTGGTTCCCTCGGCTGGTGCCGTCGCCGAGCGCGTGGCTGACGCGGGCGGCGAGCTCGAAACCATCGACGATGCCACGAGCGAGCTGTATTTGTCGCGTAGCATCACCGCGGAGGGTCGCAGCCGCGCGAGCGTCGGCGGCGTGAAAGCCCCCGCAAGCGTGCTGAGCGATCTCGCTGACAACCTCATCGTCGTGCACGGTCAGTCTGACCAGTTGCGACTGCGGTCCGCCGCCGCACAGCGCGAGGCGCTCGATCGCTTCGGTGGGCCGGCCATCGCACAGGCCGCTGACGCCTACCGCGATGCCTACACGCGGTTCACGGCGCTCGATGTGCGCATCGCTGAAATCACCCAGCACCGTGACGCCCGCATTGCCGAGGCCGCACACTTGCGTGGTGTGCTCGCCGACATTGAGCAGGCCGACCCGCAGCCGGGCGAAGACGACGAACTCGCGCAGCGCGCCGAGCGCCTCGCCAACGCTGAAGACTTGCGCCTCGCCGCGGCGACCGCGCACGAAGCGCTCTCCAGCGAAGAAGACACTGCCGACGTGCTCGCGCTGATCGCCGAGGCTCGGCGCTCCCTCGAGCGTGCCGCAGACCCGGCGCTCACAGCGCTGGCGGAACAATTGGCTGAGTTGAGCTATCGGGCAACAGACATTGCGCAAGAGCTTTCCGGCTACCTCGCTGACCTGGACGAAGCGGGGCCGCACGAGCTCGCAACCGTGGAAGAACGCCGCGCTGTGCTTGGCGGGCTCATCCGTGCCCACGGCTCGCTCGCCGCGGCGATCGATCTGCTGGCCACAGGTTCCGCACGCCTCGCCGAACTCGACGATGACCCCGACGCTCTCGAACGGCTCACAGCTGAACGCGAAACGCTGGCCGCAGAACTCGACGCCTGCGCTGCCGCCCTCACCGCCGCGCGCACCGAAGCCGCCGGCCGGCTCGGTGCAGCCGTCACCGCAGAGCTCCGCGAACTCGCACTGCCCGACGCGCGACTCGAAGTGCAGGTCGCGCCGACGGCACCCACCGCGAGCGGCCGCGACGAAGTCACGATCCTCCTGGCTCCGCACCCGGGTGCCTCACCGCGACCCGTCGCGAAGAGCGCATCGGGTGGTGAACTGAGCCGCGTCATGCTCGCGATCGAAGTCGTGATGAGCGCGTCTGACCCGGTGCCGACCTTCGTCTTCGACGAGGTCGACGCTGGCATCGGTGGCGCAGCAGCCATTGAAGTGGGCCGTCGCCTTGCGCGCCTGGCCCAGAGCTCACAGGTCATCGCCGTCACTCACCTGGCCCAGGTTGCCGCCTTCGCCAACAACCACCTCAGCGTTGTGAAGCAGAGCGACGGCAGCGTCACCGCGTCGAGCGTGCGCACCCTCGACGGTACCGACCGCGAAGCCGAAATGGCACGCTTGCTCTCCGGCATGACTGACTCCGACGCGGCCCTCGCCCACGCGCGCGAACTCCTGGCTCTGCGCGAAACGATCTAGCCCCTATTCCGTCGGAGAAACCCGACGAGCACGAAAGACACCCATGCACGAAGATGCCCCGGTTCGCACGCCCCGCACGATCCTCACTTACGTCGGCATCGGCGTCACCGCGGGTCTCCTGTCGGGCCTGTTTGGCGTCGGCGGCGGAACCATCATCGTGCCGTTCCTGGTGATGTTCCTCGCCTACAACCAGCGTCTGGCCGCCGGCACATCGCTCGCCGCGATCGTGCCGACGGCAACGGTCGGCGTGATCTCGTACGCCGTGACCGACTCGGTGGCGTGGATTCCTGCGCTCATCCTGGCTGCTGGTTCCGTCATCGGCGCACAAATCGGAACCGCCCTGCTGCCGAAAATCTCACAAACCGTACTGCGATGGGGCTTCGTCGGCTTCATCGTGATCGTCATCGTGAGCCTGTTCATCATCGTGCCGTCGCGCGACGCGCAGTTTGTGCTCGACCCCCTCACGATCAGCGGCCTCGTCGTGCTGGGCCTCATCACCGGCGTGCTCGCTGGCCTCCTTGGTGTGGGTGGCGGCGTGATCGTCGTGCCCGTGCTGATGGTGGTGTTTGGTATTAGCGATCTCATCGCGAAGGGCACGTCGCTGTTGATGATGATTCCGACGGCGATTAGCGGAACCATTGGCAACCTGAAGCGCAAAAACGTCGACATTCTGGGTGGCTTGTTGATCGGCTTGTCTGCGGCCGCAACGACCGCTGTCGGCGCCTGGATCGCCGTGAATGTCGACCCTCGTGTTGCCAACGCTCTCTTCGCCGGATACCTCGTCTTCATCGCCGTGCAGATGGCGATCAAGGCGATCAAGGGCCGCCGCCAGAAGGGTTAAGTCCGGCCCCTGCCCAGCACCCACAAGTCTCGCTCGTTAGGATAAGAACGTGCCCGTAAATCCGGATCTTGTCGGCCAGGAGTTCCCGCCGACCGATGCTTACCTTGTTGGTCGTGAGAAGGTGCGCGAGTTCGCGCGCGCTACGTTCGCGGAAGACCCGCAACACCACGACCCCGAAGCCGCTCGCGCCCTCGGCTATGCCGACGTTGTCGCGCCGCCGACCTTCGCGATGGTGATTCAAGACCTCACGATTCACCAGCTGCTGAATGCGCCGAACTCGGGCATCGAACTGCAGAACCTGATTCACGCGGAGCAGAAGTTTCGCTACTCCCGCCCCATCGTTGCGGGTGATGAGCTGACGGCAACGCTGTCGGTCACGGGTCTGCGCGCGATGGGCCCGGCCACGATGATCAACAGCGAAACCACGATCGTTGACGCTAGCGGCGAGCACGTTGTGACCGCCATTTCGGTTTTGCTCGCGGGGGAGGCCAGCGCATGACGTACACCGTCGGCGACATCGTCGCAGAACGTTCGCTTCACATCACTCGTGACGCTCTCGTCAAGTACGCGGGTGCTTCGGGTGACTTCAACCCGATTCACTACCGCGACGATATCGCGGCATCCGTCGGCCTGCCTGGTGTGCTGGCACACGGCATGCTCACGATGGGCATTGCGGTCGGAACCATCATCTCGGCTCTCGGAGACTCCGCGCGCATCCGCGAATACGGTGTGCGCTTCACCCGCCCCGTCGTCGTCGACGCCGTGAACGGTGCCGATATCGACATCACGGCTAAAGTTGCCGCGATCACCGACGAGGCGATCCGCATTGACCTGACCGTCGTGTTCGAAGGCAAGGCCGTGCTCGGCAAGGCACAGGTCTTCGTCGCGCCCGAGAAGGACTAACGTGCCCGACGTCACCCCCCGTCCGCTCGCCGAGCTGACCACCCTTCGCGTTGGCGGTACGCCCCGACGCCTGGTCGAAGTCACTTCACGTGATGAAGCCATCGACGTTCTCCGCGAGGTCTGGGGAAGCGGCGACGACTGGCTCGTGCTGGGCGGCGGCTCGAACCTCTTCGTCGGTGACGACGACCTCGACATGACCGTCGTGCGGTTGCGCAACGAAGGCATCACGGTCGTGGGCTCACCCGAACCAGGTGTGGTGCGCGTGCGTGTCGAGGCTGGTCATGAGTGGGACGCGTTCGTCGGCTGGACAGTGAGCGCTGGGCTCGCTGGGGTTGAGGGTCTCTCCGGAATCCCCGGAACCGTGGGTGCGGCTCCGGTGCAGAACATCGGCGCTTATGGGCAAGAGGTCGTGCAGACCCTGCACGAGGTTGAGTTGATCGACGCCAACACGTGGGATGTCGTCACGGCTCCGGCTGCCCGCTTGGGTCTCGGATTCCGCACCTCCGTACTCAAATCGCACTATGGTTCCGTTGCCGACTATCACGCGGTGATTCTTTCGGCGACCTTCGACCTGCGTGCCGTCGGCACCGAGCCGGTCGCGGTCGCGGGGGAGCAGCTACGCCAGGCGTTGCGGCTAGACGACGACGCGCGCATTTCGCTTGCCGACATTCGCGCGACCGTGCTCGAGACCCGTGCCTCGAAGGGCATGGTGCTCAACGACGCTGACCCCGATACCTACAGCGCGGGCTCGTTCTTCCAGAACGCGATTCTGCCGGAGTCGTTCGTGCGCACGCTGCCGGAGGAATGCCCGCGCTGGCTCATGCCGGGTGCTGCGGAGGTCGCTGATCGGGTTATTCCGCTGGGCCAGTATGACGGGTATGTGCAGCCGGTGGTGCATGCAGAACGCACCTTCAAGGTGAGTGCCGCGTGGCTCATTGAGCACGTGGGCATTCGCAAGGGATTTCGTTTTCCTGGGTCGAACGCGGGCCTATCGACGAAGCATGCACTGGCGTTGACGAACCGTGGCACTGCGCGTGCGGAGGAGCTGGCAGAACTCGCCCGATTCATTCGTGGGCGAGTACATTCGGAGTACGGACTCCTGCTGGAGCCCGAGCCGATTCTGGTCGGCGTAGACATCTAGGCGCGAGGAGGCGCGATGACGGATTCGCAGTATCCCGGGCCGCCGCCGCCCTTGCCGCAGCAGCCGTCATCACCGAGCTACCCCGGTTTTGGGGCACCGCCCCCGCCGTACCTGGCGCAGCCGTCGTACCCCTCCCAGCCGCCGTACGCCTCCCCGCCGCCGTATGCGGACCAACCCCCGTACGGGTCCTCCTCGTGGTCGGCGCCCCCGCCGCCCAGGAAGAAGCGCCACACCGGTCTCATCGTCACGGCGACGCTCGTCACGGTGGCGGCTGCCGCCGGTGTTGCGGGTTTCATCGTGTGGCAGAACGCTGCCGAAGCGACCTATGAAGCGGCTGTCGAGCAGTTGGAGGCGGCACAAGACAACGTCGTCGCAGCGAACACCGCAGGCACCGCGACGATCGCCGACGCTGAAGCCCGGCAGCTCGCCGCGGACACGATTGAACAGGCCGACACGACGGGGCTGTTTGACGCGACGCTGGCGCAATCATTCACCGATAGTGCGACCGCTCTCGACACGGCGCTCGCGGCAGCGCCGGAGGAGTTAACGCAGCCACGCTCGCCCGGCACAATGCCCGCGCTGCCGTGGGAACGCGAGGCAGAAGCCGCAGCGATAACGTCCCGCGCTGATGACGCGAACGACGACATTGTCGCATTCGACAACGACATCGAATTAGTGGCGAACGCCTCAACCACGCTCGACTCCGCGGCGGCCGACTTCTTTGGTTCCGTCACCACATACTCTGAGTCACTCATCACCGCGAACATCGCGGCCAAGAACGAGACGAAAGTGTCGTTCCAACGTGCGACCAGCGCCGTGACGCAGTTCACCGAGCTCAATGGTTCCAGCGCCGCGGCCGTCACCGCCTATGTCGATGCCGCCACCGCCGTCATCGCCTCGCAGCAGGCGGAACTCGACGAGAAAGCCGGGCCACTGCTCACTTCGCGACTCGAGGTCGAGCAGTTCGCCCGCGACCTCGCGCCGGGCATCATGCTGGACTTTGATTGGGCGCCGATCGTGGCCGGTGCGGGCGGTGGGCTGTCGGTGGGCGGAACCACGCACTGGTGGATGGATCCGGGGTACGCGACGATCACGCTGAGCGATTCGGTAGCGGAGCTCTGGGGCACGCAGTACGACCCGATGGTGCGTGCACTCGTGGCGCACGAAGTGGGTCACGCCCTCACGATTCGCTGCGGTGACATGTACGACTGGTCGACGCAGGAGAGCATCGAGCAGTGGGCAACCGCCTGGGCGATCGTGAACGGGTACACCGGCGAAGGCAATGGTGTCAGCGTGTATGGTGAGCCGCCGCAGAGCATGCTCGACGCCGCGCGCGGCTGCTCGTGACCTTGCATGAATGACAAAGGTGGGCCGGTTCTCGAAAGAACCGGCCCACCTTTGTCGATGCTTAGGAGAACAGCTCCTGCAGGCGGCGTACGCCCTCAAGCAGTTCTTCGTCGCCGAGTGCGTAGGACAGACGAATGAAGCCCGACGGGCCGAAGGCCTCACCCGGAACCACGGCAACCTCAACCTCATCGAGGATCAGGTCGGCAAGCTCAAGGCTCGTGGTCGGTGTCTTGCCGCGCCACGTCTTGCCGAGCAGGCCCGTGACGTCGGGGTACACGTAGAACGCGCCGAGCGGGTTCGGAACCTTCATGCCCTCGATCTTGTTGAGCTCGGTCACGATGAGCTGGCGACGGCGGTCGAATGCCTGACGCATCTGCTCGACCTCGTCTTGCGGGCCCGTGAGAGCCGCGATTGCGCCGCGCTGCGCTACGTTGTTGACGTTGCTCGACAGGTGCGACTGCAGGTTAGCGGCGACCTTGATGGCGTCCTTCGGGCCGACCATCCAGCCCACACGCCAACCGGTCATCGCATACGTCTTAGCGACACCGTTAACGAGGATCGTCTGGTTCGCGAGTGCCGGAACCGCTTCGACGATTGACACGGCCTTAGTGCCTTCGTAGACGAGGTTCTGGTAAATCTCATCGGTGATGACCCAGATGCCGTGCTCAAGAGCCCACTCGCCGATGGCCTTCGTCTCTTCGGGAGTGTAGACCGAACCGGTCGGGTTCGACGGAGACACGAAGACGAGCACCGTGGTCTTCTCGGTGCGAGCGGCCTCCAGCTGCTCGACGGTAACCTTGTACTCCTGGTCGGAGCCAGCGAAAACCTCGACGGGCACACCGTCGGCGAGGGCGATGGCCTCGGGGTAGGTGGTCCAGTACGGGGCGGGGAGCAGAACCTCGTCGCCCGGGTTTACGACGGCCTGGAACGCCTGGTAAACGGCCTGCTTGCCACCGTTCGTGACAATGATCTGGCTCGGCTCGACCTGAAGCCCCGAGTCACGGAGCGTCTTCGCGGCAATAGCCTCGCGAAGCTCCGGCAGGCCAGCGGCCGGCGTGTACCGGAAGTTCGCCGGGTTGTGCATGGCCGCAATACCTGCGTCCACAATGAACTGCGGCGTCGGGAAGTCCGGCTCGCCCGCGGCGTACGAAATCACCGGGCGACCTTCGGCCTTCAGGGCCTTGGCCTTGGCATCAACCTTGAGGGTCGCCGATTCGGCGATGGCGGAAAGTTTACGAGAAAGGGGTGCACGCTCAGTCACCCTTTGAGCGTACTCCGCCAGCGCGAATCACGGTGCCGAGATTTCGAGGAAAGAATGTCTGCATTTATGGCTGAGGTGAGACAAAACCGCGGGGGAGCGGAACCACGTGGCCGTCGCAGAGGATTGCCCAGTACCGTGGAGATATGAAGGTCGAACGAGTCACCCGCACGCAATCCGTCGTTGACGGGTTGCTTGATGAGATCATCGCGGGTCGCGTCGTTGCGGGAGAACCACTCCCGGCCGAGGCTGACCTCGCCGACCTGCTGGGCGTCTCGCGACTGACCGTGCGTGAGGGCGTTCGCCTCCTGCAGGCACAGGGCGTCATTGTTCCGGTTCCGGGCAGTCGTCACCGCGTCGCCCCCGTCGACGAATGGACGGGACTCGAAGCCGTCGTGCGCTACGGCCGCAGTGGGGGAGCGCGCCGTCGGTCGGCGCTCGACCTGCTCGACATGCGCGTCATGTTTGAGACCGGTGCCGCCGAGCTCGCCGCTCCACGCTGCTCCGCCGAGCACATCGCTGAGCTCGAGGCGTTGCTGACCCGCATGCGCGACGCACACGCGAACGGTGATGTTCCAGGTTTCGTTGATGCCGACCTGGCTTTTCATGACGTGATCTTCGCGGCCGCTGGCAACCGCATTCTGCTGGCATCGGTGCGTCCGCTGACCGCGCTGCTGCAGGATTCGCGGAGCGAAACGAGCGCCGTCTTCGACATTCGTGAGCACGCGCTGGCCGAGCACGCCGCTGTTCTTGAAGCGATGCGCACGCGCTCGGGCGAAGCTGCTCGTGCCGCGATGGCGAGCCACATGCGACAAACGCGCGACGACCTGCTGCACTACGTGCTCGGCGAGTAGCGATCGGGTGGGGTTGCCAGACCGAAAACATCGGCGTACCATCGTTATCTGATATCGGATAACCCTCCGGTATTACGCAATCTTTCCGAACGAAGGAGTTCCCGTGCACGTCGACGCGCTTCTGGCCCCGCTCCCCGCACCGGTCGATATTTCGGCTGAGCAGGTGCGCGCAGCCCTTGACTCCCAGGGCGTGCTTGTCGTTCTCGACGATGACCCCACCGGAACCCAGTCGGTCGCGAATCTGCCGGTGCTGACGCGCTGGGAGAAGTCCGACCTCGATGGCGCGTTCGCAACCGACGCCCCCGCCGTCTACGTGCTCACCAACACCCGCTCGCTCGATGGAGCAACCGCCGCACAGCGCAACCGTGAGGTTGTTGCCGTCGCGCTCGCGGCAGCTGCTGACGCGGGCAAACACGTCACGTTCGTTTCGCGCGGCGACTCGACGCTGCGCGGCCACTTCCCGCTCGAAACCGACGTTCTCTCCGCCGAAATCGCGGCAGCTGGTTCCGATGCTCCCGCACTCACCCTGTTGATTCCGGCCTTCCCGGATGCGGGTCGCATCACCGTGAACTCGGTGCACTACTGGGTGACCGAGGGTGAGGCTACGCCGGTGGGTGAGACGGCGTTCGCACAGGACGCGACCTTCGGCTTTGCCTCGTCAAACCTGCGTGACTGGGTCGCTGAGAAGACGAATGGCCGCGTTGCTGCCGCCGATGTTGCGGCGCTGACGATCGAGATCATCCGTTCGGGTGCCGACGCCGTTGGCGCGTTCTTGCAGTCACTGGAAGACGGAACCATTGTTGCCGTTGACGTCGTGGAAGAATCCGACATGCGCGTGGTGGCACTGGCCCTGCACAGCCTCAACCGTGCCGTGCTGTTGCGGGTGGGCCCGCCGTATGTGCGCGCGCACATCGGTCAAGAGATCGCCGAGCCCGTTGTCGCGGCCGACATTCCCTTCGCCAACGACCGTGGCGGTCTGGTGGTCGTTGGCAGCCATGTGCCGCTGACGACCGCGCAGCTCGCCGAGTTGCGTCGCCAGCGTCCCGACACCGCCACGATTGAACTTGATGTGCGCCAGCTCATCGACGAGCGGCGCAACGGTCACCTCGATGCCCAGGCGCACGCCGTGGCCGAGGCTCTGGAGGCTGGCACCGTCATCGTGCACACGACGCGTGAGTTGGTGACCGGCGCTGACGGCGACGCGAGCCTCGAAATCGCGCGTCAGGTATCGAGCGGAGTCGTGGAACTGATGAGTCGTGTGCTTGCCATCGCGCCGCCGCGCTTTGTCATCGCCAAGGGTGGCATCACGTCGAGTGACATCGCGAGCGAGGCGCTGCAGATTCGTCGTGCGACGGTTCTCGGCCCGATGCTGCCGGGCATTGTGTCGCTGTGGCAGCCGCAGACGGGCCCCGCCGTCGGCATCCCCTACATCGTCTTCGCCGGCAACGTCGGCACCACGGATTCGTTGGCACGCGTCGTTGCGACGCTGGCCGACGCGAAATAACCCCCGGAAGGACTAGTCATGACCACCAACGTTGCCGTTATTGGCCTCGGCGCCATGGGCTTGCCCATGGCCACGCGCCTCGCAGAGCGTTTCACAGTGAGCGGGTTCGACATCGCCGCTGACCGCGTTGCCCTCGCCGCCGAGGGTGGCGTGCGTGCCGCAACCTCGGCCGCCGACGCCGTCGCTGATGCGCAGGCCGTGCTTGTCGCGGTTCGCACCGGAGCCCAGCTCAACGACCTGCTCTTTGGCGAGTCGGGTCTGGCTTCGCACCTCGCTGACGGTGCAGCCGTCATTCTCACGAGCACCGTCGGAACCGCTGGCATCGCCGACATCGCCGCTCGCCTCGCCGAGCACGGTGCTCAGCTCGTCGACGCCCCGCTGTCGGGCGGCCCCGTGCGTGCGGGTGAAGGCGACCTCCTGATCGTGGTTGGTGCAACGCCCGCCGCGCTCGAGATCGCACACCCCGTGCTTGAGCAGCTCGCGTCGACACTGTCGATCGTCGGCGACAAGCCGGGCGACGGCCAGGCTCTCAAGACTGTCAACCAGCTGCTGTGTGGTGTGCACATTGCCGCCGCCGCTGAGGCGCTCGCGCTTGCTGATGCCCTCGGTCTTGACCGCGAGAAGACGCTGGCCGCGCTCACCGCCGGTGCCGCCAACTCGTTCATGCTCGGCAACCGCGGTCCGCGTGCACTGCAGGCCTACGACGAAGACGGCGCTGAAGTGTTGAGCCGCCTCGACATCTTCGTTAAAGACCTGGGCATCGTCGGTGACGCCGCTCGCAAGGCTCACCTCTCAACGCCCGTCGCCAATGCTGCCGAGCAGTTGTTCTTGATCGGCGAGGCCCAGGGTCTCGGTGCTCTCGACGACTCGGCCGTTATCCGCGTCGTCGCCCCCAACCGTCTGTCCTGATTACCCCTCTAGCGCACCCGCGCTCCCGAACACGAGATAAGAGATCCAAAGATGCTCCCTCTTCCCGCGTTGATTGCGATCGGACTCGCAGGTCTTGCCCTGCTGCTCCTGCTGATCATTCGATTCAAGATGCAGGCGTTCTACGCCCTGATCCTGGTTTCGATCGTCGTTGGTTTGGCCGCCGGTCTGCCGATGACGACCATTGCTGCCACCGAAACCACACCCGAGAAGCTGGGCATCATCCAGGCGATCATCGCCGGTGTCGGCGGAACCCTCGGTTCCGTTGCCGTGCTGGTGGCGCTGGGATCGATGCTCGGCAAGATCATTGAGCTCTCCGGTGGTGCCGAGTCGCTGGCCGGTAAGTTCACGTCGTGGCTCGGCCCGAAGCGCGTGGGTATCGCGCTCGTGGCAGCCGCCGGTGTGCTGGCCATCCCGGTCTTCTTCGACGCGGGCTTCATCATCCTCGTGCCGATCATCTTTGCGTTCTCGAAGGTGGCCGGCCTCAACCCGATCAAGTTCGGTCTGCCGGTCGCGGGCATTATGCTCGCCGTGCACGTTGCCGTACCTCCGCACCCCGGCATTGTCGGTGGTTCCACGATCCTCGGTGCTGACATCGGATGGGTGACGATTCTGTCGCTGGCCATCTCGGTTCCGCTGGCCGTGCTGTCGTTCTGGGGAGGCAAGCTCCTCAACCGTCGCGAGTTCGCGATGATCGCCGCGACGAAGGAAATGTTCGACAGCTTCGGTGTCGACAAGCCGTCGGCCAACGCGGGCCTGGAGGAGGGCGAAAAGGCACCGAGCGCCTTCACGGTGCTGGGCCTCATTCTGCTGCCGCTTGCCATGATCATGATGGGTACGGCGGTTGCACCGCTCTTCGAAAAAGGCACGTTCTGGAACGGCTTCCTGTCGATGATCGGTCAACCGATCTTCGCGCTCATGGTTGCCATCGCCGCCGCGATGTTCTTCCTCGGCGTTCGCCGCGGCTGGTCGGCTGCGAAGCTCGGCGAGGTCATGGAGTCGGCGCTGCCGGCCGCTGCGGTCATCATCCTGGTCACCGGTGCCGGTGGCGCGTTCGGTCGCATCCTGACCGAGACCGGAATCGGTGGCGCTGTCGCGAACGTGCTCGCTGACTCGGGCATGCCGCTGCTGCTGGCTGCGTTCCTCATCTCGCTCATCATGCGTGCGGCGCAGGGGTCGGCAACCGTCGCGATCACGACGACCGCGGGTCTCCTGCTGCCGTCGGTTTCGGTGCTCGGCCTCGACACGATTCACGTCGCCCTCGTCGCCGTTGCGATCGGCTACGGCGCGCTGGGCCTGAGCCACGTCAACGACTCCGGCTTCTGGGTTGTCACGCGCTACCTCGGCCTCTCGGTCAAGGATGGCCTCCGCACCTGGACGCCGCTCACGACGATCCTTGGTGTTTCCGGCTTCCTGCTCACCTGGATTCTGTACACCGCCATTCCGATGGCGTAACCGGCATACGAAAGCGGCCCCGGGGTTCCGATTCTGGAACCCCGGGGCCGCTTTCGTATACGGCTTTAGTCCGTGAGGTACTTTGAGTACGCCACCGTCGTGAGGAACGTCGGGAAGTCATCGCCCGTTGCCACCTCGCGGAAGACGTCGGCTGCGTCGTCGAAGCGGTCGCCGTCGGTGCGCGGAACCTCGGCGAGGGTCTGCTGGATCAACTGCTCGATGTACTCGCGGGTGATGACGGTGCCATCTTCAGTGGTGCGGTCCTGGTGGATCCACTGCCACACCTGCGAGCGGGAGATCTCGGCGGTTGCCGCGTCTTCCATCAGATTGTCGATGGCAACGGCGCCAACGCCGCGCAGCCAGGCCTCAACGTAGCGGATCGCGACCGACACGTTGTCGTGCACACCCTGCGCCGTGATCGGACGACCGATGTGAACGTCGAGCAGGTCAACAGCCTTCACCTTGACGTCGTCACGCTGACGGTCGAGCTGGTTCGGGCGGTCGCCGAGCACGGCGTCGAATTCAGCCTGAGCGGCGGGGATCAGGTCGGGGTGAGCCACCCAAGTGCCGTCGAAGCCGTCGCCAGCCTCGCGGTTCTTGTCTGCCGAAACCTTCTCCAGTGCACGCGCCGTTGCTTCGGGGTCGCGGCGGTTCGGGATGAACGCGCTCATGCCGCCGATCGCGTGTGCGCCACGCTTGTGGCACGTCTTGACGAGCAATTCGGTGTACGCACGCATGAACGGAACCGTCATCGTCACTTCGCTACGGTCCGGCATCACGAAGCGTGCGCCGCGGCCACGGTAGTTCTTGATGATCGAGAAGATGTAGTCCCAGCGGCCGGCGTTGAGGCCAGCGCAGTGGTCGCGCAGCTCGAACAGAATCTCGTCCATTTCGAACGCGGCCGGCAGCGTCTCAATCAGCACGGTTGCGCGGATGGTTCCATGCTTGATGCCGAGGGCTTCCTCGCTGTAGCTGAAGACGTCGTCCCACAGGCGAGCTTCTTCGCTCGACTCGATCTTCGGGAGGTAGAAGTAAGGACCACGACCCGAGTCGATCAGGGCCTGCGCGTTGTGGAAGAAGTACAGGCCGAAGTCAACGAGCGAGGCACTCATGGCCATGTGGCGACCGAGGCGGTCGGTGAAGCGCAGGTGCTTCTCCACCAGGTGCCAGCCGCGTGGGCGCATCACGATCGTGGGCGTCTCGGTCGCGGTGACCTCGTAGCGCTTGCCCTCGGGGCTCGTGTAGGTGAGTTCGCCCCGGATTGCGTCGCGCAGCGACAACTGGCCTTCGATGACGTTCTTCCAGGTCGGGCTGGTGGCGTCTTCCTGGTCAGCCAGCCAAACCTTGGCGCCCGAGTTGAGGGCGTTGATTGTCATCTTCGGGTCGGTCGGACCGGTGATCTCAACGCGGCGGTCTTCGAGGCCGGGGCCAGCGCCAGCAACGCGCCAGCGGGAGTCCTCGCGGATGTGCGCGGTGTCCTTGCGGAACTTCGGGTCGCGGCCGTTACCGATCTCGAAGCGACGGCGCATGCGGTCGGCGAGGCGGTCGTGGCGGCGGCCAGCGAAACGGTGGTGGAGCTCCGCGACGAAGCGAATGGCCTCGGGGGTAAGGATCTCTTCGTAACGTTCACGGATCTCGCCGGCGATCTCTACGTCTTGACCAGCCGTCGGAATCGAACCGGTAGCCGGTCGGGTCGTCGTGTCGTCGAGGAATGCGGTGCTCATGGTGTTCTCCTCATTTGGGGAAGCGGGGGATCCGCTGTGGTCTGGTTCCACTCTGGGAGAAGAACAACCCGTGGTGAGACCAATTTCAAGGAGAACTTTTCGAATATTTCTGTTCTTGTGACAGAATGGCCCGCATGACACTCGCAGATGAGTCAGAAGAGCTGGACGTCCTCACACTTGGGCGCCGAATTCGTCAGGTACGCACCTCCGCCGGCATCACGCTCGAGCAGCTCGCCGCGGCCGTGGATCGCGCGCCGAGTCAGATCTCAATGATCGAGAACGGCAAGCGCGAGCCCAAGCTCACGCTGCTGCGATCGATTGCGAAGGCCCTGGGTGTGACGCTGGAGACGCTGTGGGAGTCCGAGACGCTCGATGAGCGCGCCACGATGGAGATCGCCCTCGAACGTGCGA
Organism: uncultured Microbacterium sp.; assembly: GCA_947503655.1. GTDB lineage: Bacteria > Actinomycetota > Actinomycetes > Actinomycetales > Microbacteriaceae > Microbacterium. The sequence goes on along the minus strand of CANNEP010000008.1, from coordinate 29,814 downwards.
TGGGCGGGCAGACCTTCCGCGCGTTGGGTATTGATTCGTTCCGCATCTCCAAGACGGTGCCGATCGACGTGCTGCGTGCGATGCTTGCGCTGCACGGTGAGATTGACCGGTTGCGTGATGAGCGGGCGGCAACGCCGGAGGAGGCGCGACGCGCGAACGTTGAGTTGCGTCACCTGATGCGCGACCAAGACAACTACTTCGCCGAGCTCGAGACGAAGGCGCGCGAGCTGCTCGCCGCCGTGCGGCACCCGGGTGGCCCCATCACGCAGCGCACGGCTGCCGACATCGCCGGTCACCTGGGCTTCACGCTGCACTACGTGGGCGACCTGCCGCAGTCGACGCGATCCGTCGCCGACCTCAAGAACGGACGACTGTACCTATCGCGCTCGCTCACCGCGAAGGGTGACCCGCGCACGGCGCTGTTGCAGGCGCTGTCGTCGCGCATCTTGGGCCACGCTGAGCCGACGAGCTACGCCGACTTCTTGCGTCAGCGCGTGGAGACGAACTACCTCACGGGTGCGATTCTGATTCCCGAAGACCACGCGGCGGGCTTTTTACAAGACGCCAAGCAGCACCGCGCCATCTCGATTGAAGACCTCCGCGACACGTACGCGGTGTCGTACGAGACCGCGGCGCACCGTTTCACGAACCTTGCCACTCGTCATCTCGACATTCCGGTGCACTTTTTGAAGGTGCACGAATCCGGAACCATCACGAAGGCCTATGAGAACGACGATGTGAACTTTCCGACGGATCGTCTGGGCTCGATCGAAGGCCAGATGTGCTGCCGTAAGTGGACGAGCCGTGAAGTCTTCGAGGTGGAAGACAAGTTCAACCCGTACTACCAGTACACGGATACCGGCAATGGCACGTACTGGTGCACGGCCCGCGTCGAGCAGTCCAGCGAGGGCGTGCACTCGGTGAGCGTTGGTGTGCGATTCGATGACACCAAGTGGTTCGTGGGACGTGACACTCAGAATCGTGGGGTCTCGCGACACGGTGTTGAGGTCTGCTGCCGTCGCGCGCCAGCGGAGCTGGAGAACGAATGGCGGGAGAACTCGTGGCCGAACGTGCGCACCCCGCGCACGCTGTTGGCGACCCTCCCGACAGGCGCGTTCCCCGGCGTCGACACGACCGACGTCTACGAGTTCTTGGCCGCCCACGCCCCGCAGTAGCGCTTCGGCGGCTGCCGCTGGCGCCGCGCTACCCGAGCAGGCGCACGCGGGCGATCGCCGCCTCTGCGACGTCGACGATGTCGCCGTCATGTAGTTGGCGGCCGCGACGAGTCTCGACTTCGCCGTTGACGAATACGAGTCCATCAGCGAGGACGGCCTTGGCGTCGCCACCGGTGTCAACCAGGCTGGCGTACTTCAAGAACTGTCCGAGGCGAATCATGTCGCCTTCGACTTCGACCTCGGGAATCTCGGAACTCACGCTCCCAGGATACTGCTCCGGGGTTCCGTCGTGTTCCAGTCAGTGAGAAGCAATCTAATTTGATCTTGCTTAGTCAATCTTGACTATGTTACCTTCGCAGAGCCATCAATGATGAACGGCCGAGAAGGGACCACCATGGCTACTTCCTTTTCAGGAATGACTCGACGCCGAGTCGCCACCCTGACGAGCGTGTTCGCTGCCAGCTTGCTGCTGGCCGCTTGCGCAGGAACCCCCGCTGACAGCAACACGGGCGCAGAATCCTCCAGCGATTTCTGTGAACGGAATAAGGCTGCCGGCACGATCACGTACATTTCCGGATACGGCTATTCCGCTAGCGCCGGCCAGCTTGACGTCTTCCTTGCTGAAGAGCTGGGCTACTTTGACGAGCTGTGCCTCGACGTTGAAATCAACGCGTCGGGCGCTAACGGTCAGCAGCTCGTCGCTTCGGGTCAGGCGCAGTTCACGGCTCTCGGCTCGGCATCTGACGTGATGCTGGCCGCCGCGAACAGCAAGAACCTGACGGCGGTTGCCACCTACGGCACCACCCCGCCGTTCTCGATCTTCGGCAACGAGAAGCTCGACAGCCTGAAAGACCTTGAGGGCGGATCCCTCGGTTACTTCATCAACCTGACGCCCATCGCGTCGGCGATGCTGGACGAGGCTGGCGTTGACACCTCCAAGGTCGAAATGGTCAAGATGACCAACTACGACCCGACCGTTGTCGTGCGTGACCAGGTCAACGCCATCGTTGGCTACGCATCGAACCAGCCTGAAGCGCTCAAGGCCGCAGGTGAGCCGTTCGTGCAGTTCTTTCCGTCCGAGTACGACGTCAAGGGCACGTACAACGTGATGGAGGTCAACTCGCGCTTCCTCGCTGAGAACCGCGAGGTTGCCGCTGACTTCATGCGCGCAACGCTCAAGGCCCTCGACTTCTGCCTCACCGATGACGAAAAGTGCATCGACATGATCGCCGAGCTGGCTGAAGAAAACGGCCAGGGCGCGGCCTTCCCGCGTGAGCAGCTTGCTCGCACGTGGGCTGTTGAGTCCGAGTGGGTGCGTACCTCAGAGGGTGGACACCCCGGCGTGCAGACCGTTGAGATGTGGGAGCCGGAGTACGAACTCGTCAAGAAGTACGGCAACGTCAAGAGCCTCCCCGCGATCGAAGAGATGATGGACGCCGACCTCGTCGCTGACCTCTATGACGGAGACGCGCTGGTATGGCCGAGCAAGTAACAGTTGCCAGCTCGGGCGTTGAGGTCCGTGGCGTCAGCAAGGCATTCGGTAAGCCGGGCTCGCGCGTCACGGTTCTCAGCGACATCAACCTGACCATTGGCGCTGGCGAGTTCGTCTCGGTCATTGGCCCCTCGGGCTGCGGTAAGTCGACGCTGCTGAAGGTGGTGGCTGGCCTCGTCGAGCAAGACGAAGGCACCGTCACCGTCGGTGGCAAGTCGGTGAAAGAGGCTTCGCGAGACAAGCTCATTGGGCTCGTGCCGCAGTCTCCCGCCCTACTACCGTGGAAGTCCGTGATCGACAACGTCAAGGTTCCGCTCAAGGTCAACCGCAAGGGCAACGCCGGTCGCCAGCTGCGCGACCCCGCCGAACTGCTGCAGTCGTTTGGCCTGGGTCAGGCGATGAACAAGTTCCCGGGCCAGCTCAGTGGGGGTATGCAGCAGCGCGCTGCCATCGCCCGCGGCTTCGTGTTCGACCCGACCATCATGTTGATGGACGAGCCGTTCTCGGCGCTCGATGAGATCAACCGCGACCAGCAGCGCATCGCCCTGCTCGACTTCTGGCAGTCGAACCAAAAGTCCGTGATGTTCGTCACCCACTCGGTGCCCGAGGCCATCGTGCTATCGGACCGCATCGTGGTGATGGCCGCTCACCCCGGCCGCATCGCTGAAATTATCGACGTCAACCTGCCCCGCCCGCGCACGGCTGAGTCGTACGCCACCGATGAGTTCCGTGAGCTCGAGGGCATCGTTCGACGTTCGCTGCACACGCAGATGGAGAAGGCATATGCCTGAAATCGGAACCGCAACGGCAACTCTTGCATCGCAAGAGCGTGCCGCGCAGCCCAAGGCGATCCCGTCGTGGCTGAAGTGGACCAACTGGGTCCCGACGCTCATCACCTTCCTCATCGCGGGCGCGCTGTGGCAGATCGTGGCGTGGACGAACCCGTACGTTATCCCGTCGCTCGAGGCGATCGCGACCACGCTCATCGAAGACGCGGGCATGTACTGGCAGAACTTCCTGGTCACGCTGCTCGAAGTTGTCGTCGGTGCGAGCGGTGGCATCATCGCGGGCTTCTTGGTCGCGGTCATCATGGCCGAGTTCCAGATCATTGAACGCGCCGTGATGCCGCTCGTGATCATCATCATGGTGACCCCGATCGTGGCCATCGCGCCGGCACTCGTTGTGGCGTTCGGCTTCGGCATGATCCCGAAGTTCATCGTCACCGGTCTCGTGGTGTTCTTCCCGATGCTGGTCAACTCCCTCGCGGGTCTCCGCGACGTTGACCCACGGGCGCTCGACGTCTTCCAGACGTTGCACGCCAGCCGCTGGGAGATCTTCCGCGACCTGCGCCTGCCCGGCTGCATGCCGTTCGTCTTCGCGGGCCTCCGCATCGCGCTGCCGCTCGCCGTCGTCGGTGCTGCCGTCGCCGAGTTCGTCGCGGCTGGCCAGCAGGCCGGTCTCGGATCCCTCGTCACGACGTCGGCTGCCCAAGCAAACTTGCCCGTCACGTGGGGCGCTATCACCCTGCTGTGTGTCATGGGTGTCGCTCTGATCGCTGTGCTCGCCCTGGTACGCAAGCGCGTGCTGTGGTGGGCCGAAGGTGACATCGTCGCCAAGGGCTAAAAGATCCAGCGGGCCGTCAACCGACGGCCGCCTGAAGGTAAGGAAATATCCATGGTCAAGCAGCTTCGTCTCGGACTGTTTGAGAACGCGCAGGCGAATGACTCGGGAACGTCGACGTGGCGTCACCCCGACAACCAGCGCTACCTCTTTGATCGTCTCGACTACTGGGGTCAGACGGCCAAGCTGGCTGAAGATGCCGGATTCGACTTCCTCTTCCTCGCTGACGCGTGGGGTTGGGCAGAGGTCAACGGCACCCGGCCTGACATCGCTACGACCGAGGGGCTCGACCTCCCGCGTCTGGACCCGGCGATCGTCCTCGCGGCACTCATCCCGCAGACGACCCGCCTCGGTCTCGTTGCCACTGGTTCCGTTCTTCTCGAGCCGCCGTACTCCTTCGCTCGTCGCATGGCGACTCTCGACATCCTGTCGGGTGGTCGCATCGGTTGGAACATTGTGACGACCGGAACCGCAGACACCGCCGTGCAGGCATTTGGCGTTGACATGGTTGGTCACGACGAGCGCTACGTCATGGCTGACGAGTTCATGCAGGTTGTCTACAAGCTGTGGGAAGAGGCGTGGGAGCGCGACGCACTCGTGCGTGACAAGAATGGCGTTTTCGCCGACGCCAGCAAGGTGCATCGCATCGCACACGAGGGCAAGTACTTCCGCTCGCACGGTTACGGCAACACGCAGCGCTCGCCGCAGGGTACGCCGGTACTCTTCCAGGCTGGTGCATCGCCGGCCGGTCGCGACTTCGGCGGCAAGCACGGTGAGGCGATCTTCGTGGGCTCCGGAACCGCAGAGCAGTTGCTGGGTCACTCGTCGGCTATTCGTGCGGAGGCTGTCAAGAACGGCCGTCGCGCAGACGAGGTCAAGGTGATGTCGGCCATGGCCGCGATTGTCGGTTCGACCGAGGAAGAGGCCAAGGCGAAGTACGCGTCGGTTGCGGACGCCCAGGATCCGGCATTGACCGTGGCATCGTACGCGTGGTTCACCGGACTCGACCTGTCGAGCTTCGACCGCGACACGCCCATGAAGGAACTGCACACCGAGCTGTCGCAGACGCAGGTCGCGCGATTCGCAGACAAGACGGTCGGCAACGTTCTGGACGACTGGCACGCCCACGGCGTGGGCGCTCGCCCGATCGTCGGTACGCCGGAGCAGGTCGCCGACAAGATGATTGAGCTCGCTGATGGCGGCGATCTCGATGGCTTCCTGTTTGCTCCGACTATTCCGCCGGCATCGACGAAGGACTTCGTCGAGCACGTGCTGCCGATTCTGCGTGAGCGCGGACGCATCGCTCCCATGAGCGATGAGACCTCGACGCTGCGTGAGCGCCTGCTGGGCACCAACAGCCCAGACCTGGCAGATTCACACCCCGGCTCGGCTTACCGACGTAGCTAGGCCGTAAGCAAATGCCCCGGACGATTTCGTCCGGGGCATTTGTGATGTCTGGGGGCGCTAGCTCCGGGTGTTGCTAGGCGCGGGCGATGCTATTCACCCGAGAAATGGTATTCGCCAGCCTTGAGGCGCTCCAGGAGGGCGCTGATCCACTGCTTTTCGGCGACCAGACGAGCGGTCGAAAGGTCGAAGATCTCGCGCACGTACTTCGGCGTCGTCGGGGAGGTGAGGGTGTCTTGCACCTGGAAACCGTTGGTGAGCACGAGGGCATCGATCTTGGTGAGGCGGTTCTCCAGCCCCGCGATGACCTCCTGGCGCGACAGCACGAACATGAACGACGCGATCGTCATGATGCCCTGGGTGTCGAACGGGGCGACGTTCCAGAGGTTCTCGCGCAGCATGCGCTGCAGTTCGACCTCGCCGGCAGCGGAGATTTGGTATGTCGTGCGCGCCGGACGTTTGCCGTCGACCTCAACACCGCACTCTTCGATGTAGCCATCGACTTCAAGGGCGCGCAGAGCGTTGTAGATCGAGCCGGGCTGAATGTGCGCCCACTCGTCGATGTGCCACGTCATGAGCTCGCGCCGCAAGAAGTAGCCGTGGACAGGCTGAAACTGCTTGACCGCACCAAGCACAATGAGTCGCGTCGTTGACATGCGTCCATCGTATCGGCGCACTTTGCCTAATTTCAGGTTGTGAAGACCAGAAATAATTCGTACACTTCAAACTAGTCAATGTTGACTATATGAACGGGAGTGCCCATGTCTACTGCAACCTCTGAAAACGCATCGCGCAGCCACGACCTGCGCCGGGCTTTCTCGGTGTACCCCACCGGTGTCATGGCACTGGCCGCCATCGCTGAGGGTCGCCCCGTCGGCATGGCCGTCAACTCTTTTACCTCCATCTCGCTGGACCCGGCACTCGTCGCCGTGAGCGCCGCAAAGACGTCGCGCACCTGGCCGGTACTGTCGGCCCTTCCCGAGCTCGGCATGAGCGTCCTGACCAATTCGCAAGAGCCGCTCAGTCGTCTGCTGTCGTCGCGTGACGCCGAAGACCGTTTCGCACACCACGTATGGAACACCTCCGAGGGTGGCGCCGTTCTGCTCGAAGGTGCCGCACTCTGGCTCACGTGCCGTCCGTACAACACCGTGGACGCCGGTGACCACGTCATTGGTCTGTACGAAATCCTCGACGTGACGGTCTTCGAAGACGTCGAGCCGCTGCTGTTCCACCAGAGCCGCTACCGCGCGATTCGTTCCGACGATGACCGCGCTTGACACACTGATGCGCGTGCGAGGGCGGGTCGTCCCGGGTGACGGCCGTGGTCGTGTCTTGGGCTTCCCCACGGCCAACCTGCAACTCGCGCGCCACGAGGTTCCGCACGACGGTGTTTACGTGGCCGTCGCCACCGTCGACGGTTACGACGGTGAGTTCGAGGCGACCGTCTCCGTGGGAACCAACCCCACGTTTGGCGGCGAACGCGCGCCCCGCGTCGAGGTCTACCTGCACGACGTCACCATCGACCTGTATGGACGCATGATGACCGTCGAGCTGCTCGATCTGTTGCGCAGCACGGTTGCTTTCGGCAACGTCGACGAGCTCATCGCTCAGACCGAGCGCGACGTTGAGGCATCGCGTGGTGTGCACGCTGCCCGACGAGCGCGCTAGCCTGGCTGGGACGAAGGAGAATCGATGTCGCGTGACGTTGTTGTCGTAGGCAGTGCCAACCTTGACCTCGTTGTCGGTGTTGCCCGGCCCCCTCAGGTGGGCGAGACGCTCCTCGGTGACGCGCTCGGTCGGCACGCGGGCGGCAAGGGGCTCAATCAAGCGATCGCTGCGGCGCGCGCGGGCGCATCGACCCGATTCAGCGCCATGGTCGGTGCCGACGATGCCGGAGTATTCCTCCAGCAGACGCTGGAGACGGCCGGGGTGGTCGGAACCATGCTGACGACCGCAGACGCGCCGACGGGAGTCGCGCACATCTTCTCGTACCCCGACGGCGACAACTCGATCGTGGTCGCGGCGGGTGCCAATTCGCACCTCACGGGCGATCATGTTGAGGCAGCCGTCGCGGGGGCCGCCGTCGTGCTCGCGCAGTTGGAGGTTCCGCTGGAAACGGTCGCTTCCGCACTCGCGGCGGCCGCCGAGGCCGACGCTTTTTCGATCGTGAACGCGGCGCCAGCAAACCGTGAAGCGCTCACCCTGCTTTCGCTCGCCGACGCCGTCATTGTGAATGAGACCGAGTGCGAGGAGTTTGGTGGCGTAGACGCGCTTCAACACCTGGGTGTCGAAATGGTCGTGGTGACCCGCGGCGGCGACGGCGTCGATGGATACCGCGTCGGCGCCGATCCGATTCACATCGATGCCTTCGCGATCACCCCGGTTGACACCACGGGCGCCGGTGATGCGTTTTGCGGAGCGTTCGCTGCGGCTATCGCAACCGGTGCGGACTTTGAGGCGGCCCTGCGTCGTGGTTCCGCTGCGGGCGCGATTGTCGCTCAGCACTCGGGCGCCAACACCCCCGCGCTGACGCCCGCAGCCATCGACGCGCTGGTGGCCTAACGCCTGAGCGGGTCGCCTCTATGCCTCGGTGCGGGTGGGCGACGCGTCAGCGAGCGCGGGAAGCGTTCGCGTGGCCTCAATGACGTTCGCTTCGCTACGGATTCGCTGAGACTCGGCTTCAGCGAGACGGCCCTTGAGGTCGGTCGTGACCGGCATCTTGTCGATCCAAGCGAGGGCCAGCGCGGAGAAGATGAAGGTCATGTGAATGACAACCTGCCACATGGCGCCCTCGGCCGTGACGCCGGCGCCGTGCCCGCCGCCTTCGATGCCGGCAGCGTCGCCGTCGTGCATGTTGGTCACTTCGATGAACGTCTTGAGGAGGTGAATCGACGAGATGCCAATAATCGCCATCGCCAGTTTGACCTTGAGAACGTTGGCATTCACGTGGCTGAGCCACTCGGGCTGATCAGGATGCTTCCAGGTTGATCTTGGAGACGAACGTCTCATAGCCGCCGACGATCACCATGATCAACAGGTTGGCGATCATGGCGACGTCGATGAGGCCCAGCACCCCGAGCATGATCGTCGACTCGTTAGGGTGGTGACCCTCCATGAGCGGAGTGATGACGTCGTCGCCGACGAGGCCGACGAGGTCGATGACGAAGACCACAACATAGATGAGCTGCGCCAGGATGAGGCCGACATAGATGGGAGCCTGCAGCCACCGACTCGCGAAGATGAAAGCGCCGAGCGCCTTCGCGCTCGGCCTTTCGCTGTAGATCAGTGCGCCCGTCGCGTTTGTCTTAGCCATGTGTCCCTCTGCGAATGCTCGCCGTGAAAAGTCGGTGATCAGAACATCGCCCGCTGCGCGAGAAACCTGATGGTGCGCCGTGCTCGTGCGGGCGCAGGCAAATGACGGCGTTGCTAGGGGAGGACGTTGGCGAGACCCCATTCGAAGGCTTCGTCGACATTGCCGCCCGAGCGGAAGGCTCCGGCCTGCTCGAGCGAGCAGAATCCGAACAGCCACGCGGTGAGGTTGCGCGCAATCGGGAGCGGATCGCCCGCGGTCGCGCGCGCGACGGCGGCGAGGAGGCGATCAAGGAGCTCGCGGATCGGCCCCGTGGTTCCGGCGGGGTGCGTGAAGAGTAGTGATATCGCGCGCGGGGAGTCGGCGGCGACGGCTCGGTAGGCGCGGGCATACCCGGCCAGGGCGTCTCGTGGGGCCAGGGACTCGGTCGCGATGGCGTCAAGCGCCGTGAGTACGTCGGTGGCGACCGCGTCGCCGATGAGTGCCACGAGCCCGGTGCGGTCGCGCACCTTCTTATAGAGGGACGGTGGGCGGATGTTGAGCGCGGCGGCGACGGCGCTCATGGTCACGCCATCGAGACCGTCGCGTTCGAGCAGGTCACGCGCGGCGCGAATCATCTCGGCTTCCGTGGCGCGAATGGGTGCGGGCATGACCTCATCATAAGGCTATTGACATTAGCCTTCAAGGCTACGTAGTGTAGCCATCATGAACGTTGAGATTCTTCGGATCGGTGATGACAAGGTCGCGTTTCACGCGGTCGTGACGGAACAGGGCGTCACACTCATTGATGCTGGGCTGCGTGGTGACCGCCGCGCGCTCGATGACGCGTTGCGCGCCGTGGGGCGTTCGGTATCGGACATCCGCGGAATCGTGTTGACACACGGCGACAGCGACCACATTGGCTTAGCCGAGGAGCTCCGCATTGAGTGTGGCATCGATGTTTTCGTTCACGAAGGCGATGCCGATCGAGCGCGGGGCGGCGCGAAGCCGAAGCCGGCCCCGTCGGCGTATCGCATCGCGCCGTCGATCGGATTTTTGCTGTCGGCCATCCGCCGCGGAGCATGGCGAACACGGTTTTTGACGCACGTGGTTCCGGTTGCCTCCGGGGCGGTTCTTGCGCTGCCTGGCGATCCCGAAATCCTCGCGGTTCCGGGGCACTCTGCGGGCAGCGTCGCCGTGCGGGTTGCGAGCGCCAACGCTCTCTTCCTGGGCGACGCGGTCACCACGCGCGATGTTCTGACGGGGCGAGCGGGGGTGGCGGTTTCTCCCTTCACCGATGAGCCCGAACGTGCTCGTCGGAGCTTGGAATCGCTCGCCCACCTCCCCGAATCGAGGATCTTTCCCGGTCACGGCCCCGAATTCGCCGGAACCATGGCTGACCTGCTCGCGGAGCTCGTCGTCGAGCAGTAGTCCTGCTCCAGGGGGGCATCCGTCCGCCAGGGCCGATGGTGGAAGGGAAGATGGCGGCTCAATGACCGGGCATATCGACGGCCAGAAATGCAGCCCAGATTTCGGCGCGCGCCGCAAACGTGTCCAGTTGCACCCCGAGTGCGCGCTCGGCGGTCTTGATTCGGGCACGCACCGTGTGTCGATGCACGCCCAGCGCTGAAGCCGTTGATTCGGCGGAACCATTGCATTCGAGATACATGCGCAGGGTGCGAACGAGGTCGCTCGCGCCACGCCGATCGGCTGCGTACAGCGGTTCCAACACCGTGCTCGCCACGACGCGCGACTCGGCGCCGAGCGTGCCGAGCACGCCCGACGAATGAGTCTCGGCGAAAGCCGTGACCGCTGACGTACCCCGGTCTCGAGCGAGGCGCGCTTGCCCGAGTGCCTCCGCAAAGGTGTCGTAATCGGCCGCATCGGAATGCCCAACGGTGAGGTCAAACCGAGACGCCAGTTGGCCGAGGCGGTCGTGATCGGTTGCGCGAACAATGACAACGAGGTCGCCTTCATGTCGCCCAAAAAACACCGACCCACGGGTCTCCGCGGCCTGAAGCTCGAGCCACTCCGTGACGGCGTCGAGGCGTGAGGAGACCTTGGTAGCCGCGACGATGACCGGCGCCGATGGCAACGTGTCACCCGACGATCGCACAACTCGCCGAACGAAAGAAGCATGGTTGGCATGCAGGGCATCGATGAGCCCGGCGCGCAGCGCAGCGCGTGACCGGCCCAAGGATTGGTGTTGCTCCAGCGCGAGCCCGGCCATCGCGATCACCGAGGTGATGACGCTCCGACCCTCTTGGTCAAGCTCCGCCGCCGCGATGGCGATCACGCCGCGCAGGTGCCCACCGCGGCCTAATGTTTGCAATGTAAACGGCTGACCCGCGATCGTCAGCGCTGAGCCCGCGCGCGCTCCACGCCGAAGAACAGAGGCGACTTCGGTGTTGAGCGCGCCGCGCATGTCAGCGGTCAACGCGCCGCTCGGGGATTCGCGTGTCATGGTTCCGGCGGCGTCAAACAGCGCCACCCACGCCCCGAGTTGCTTTGCGAGCTCGGCCACCGTTGCGCCGAGCCCGTCGGGGCGCAACGCGGCGAGGGAGATGGCTCGTTGCGCATCCAGTGCCCAACTGCGGCGCGCGTAGGTCTGGGCGGCAACGGCCTCGGCGTTCGCGCGCGCGATGGCGATGAACGGTGTGCGGTACGGAACCTCGAACAGAGGGAGCCCGGATTCCGCGCACGCCAGGGCGAGGTCGGGAGGAACGCCGTCACGCACCACTTCGGTGCCGAAGCCCAGCCCGGCGACGCCGCGGGAGGCAATTCGTTGCACGTACTCCCGCGCCTCATTCACGGTGCTCCCGGTGAACTGCGTCCCCGTGGTGAGCAGAAGCAGATCGTCGGCAAGAAACGGCGTGGGGTCGGCCAGGTCGGTGGAGTGAACCCAGCGCAGGGCTCGATCGAGGGCACCCGCGGGGAGTGCACTCTCGTCTCCCACCAGCCGTAAGTGCAAGCCCGGGCGACTCAGCAGCGCGCGCAGGGTGGGAGTCACGTCGGAGGGGGTGGTGGCCACGAGTGTCCATTTCGTATAACTGGTGTACTCCAACTATACGTGCGGGATAGTGCGGTTCGATGGGGTTCGGCATACAGTCGCGGTATGAGCACCATCGATGCAACCGTCCAGACGCCCCTCGGCGGACCGACCCTCCCGCAGGAGCGCCGCGTCGTCACCGCGATCCCCGGCCCGCGTTCGCAAGAACTGCTGAACCGCAAGGCCGCCGCCGTTCCCGCCGGTGTCGGCCACACCGTTCCGATCGCCGCAGTCGCTGCTGGCGGCGGTGTTGTCGTCGACGCTGACGGCAACTCCTTCATCGACCTCGGTGCCGGCATCGCCGTCACCACGGTCGGCAACGCGCACCCCAAGGTCGTGGCCGCCGTGCAGGCTCAGGTCGCACAGTTCACGCACACGTGCTTCATGATTGCTCCCTATGAGGGCTACGTTGCCGTGGCAGAAAAGCTCAACGAACTCACCCCCGGCGACCACGAGAAGCGCACCGCGCTGTTCAACTCGGGCGCAGAAGCCGTCGAAAACGCGATCAAGATCGCTCGCAAGTTCACCGGTCGTCAGGCCGTCGTCGCCTTCGACCACGGCTACCACGGCCGCACCAACCTCACCATGGCACTGACCGCCAAGGCCATGCCCTACAAGAGCGGCTTTGGTCCCTTTGCTCCCGAGGTCTACCGGGCCCCTGCGTCATATCCGTTCCGCGATGGCCTGACCGGGCCGGAGGCGGCAGCCAAGACGATCTCGATGATCGAGAAGCAGATCGGGGCCGAGAACACCGCTGCCGTCATCATCGAGCCCATTCAGGGCGAGGGCGGTTTCATTGTTCCCGCCGACGGCTACCTGCAGGCCGTCGTGGACTGGTGCCACGAAAAGGGCATCGTCTTCATTGCTGACGAGGTACAGACCGGATTCGCTCGTACGGGTGCCTGGTTCGCGTCAGAAATCTTCGGCATCGTTCCAGACCTCATCACGACCGCGAAGGGCATCGCTGGCGGTCTGCCGCTGGCGGGCGTGACCGGTCGAGCAGACATCATGGATGCTTCGCACGGCGGCGGCCTCGGCGGCACCTACGGCGGAAACCCGATCGCATGTGCGGCAGCGCTCGCCACCATTGAGGCTTACGAAGAAGACAACATGGCCGCGCGTGCTCGCGAGATCGGTGACACCATCATGGCTCGCTTCGCCGCGCTCGCCGAGGGTGACAAGCGCATCGGAGACATTCGCGGTCACGGAGCCATGATCGGCATTGAGTTTGTTGACGAGAACGGTGCGCCGAACGCGGCGCTCACCGGCGCTATCGCCAAGCAGGCGATGAACGACGGTGTCATTGTTCTCACGTGCGGAACCTACGGCAACGTCATCCGTTTCCTGCCGCCGCTGTCGATTGACGACAACCTGTTGAACGACGCCCTCGACGTCGTCGCCGCGGCGCTGGCTGCCAACTAATCCACCGGGGATCCGTCAACTCGTGGGGAGGGGGCGGATCCCCGGCATTTTCGTCGCCGACGACACGGGAGTCGGTTAGTGCAAAGGAGCAACGTCAATGACTGATATCACACGTGATGTCGTAATTATCGGCGCAGGGCCGGCCGGAACCACCGCAGCGAACCAGCTCAAGAAGGCTGGATTGTCGGTTGCGGTTCTCGAAGCACGCGACCGCGTCGGCGGCCGCACCTGGACCGACGTTATCGACGGCGCGATGCTGGAGATCGGTGGCCAGTGGGTGTCGCCCGACCAGGAAGCCCTCATCGAGACGATCGAAGAGCTGGGCCTGGAGACCTACTCCCGCTACCGCGAGGGTGAGTCGGTCTACGTTGGCGTTGACGGCGTTGCCCGCCGCTACACCGGCGACATCTTCCCGGTCGCCGACGACACGAAGGCCGCGATGCTCGCCCTCATCGAGCAGCTCGATGCCCTCGTCGCCGAGGTCGACGCCGACCAGCCGTGGGCGCACCCCCAGGCCGAAGAGTACGACGAAATCACATTCGCTGACTGGCTCGCACAGCAGACCGATGACGTTGAGGCGCAAGACAACATTGCCCTCTTCATCGCGGGTGCCATGCTCACCAAGCCCGCGAAGGCCTTCTCGCTTCTGCAGGCACTGCTCATGGCCGCCAGCGCGGGGAGCTTCTCGAACCTCGTTGACGAAGACTTCATTCTCGACAAGCGCGTCGTCGGTGGCCTCCAGCAGGTCTCGATCCACCTCGCCGAGCGTCTCGGCGACGACGTCTTCCTGAACGCCCCCGTGCGCACCCTCGAGTGGGGCGACGACGGTGTTGTCGCTCACGCCGATGGCGACGTCACGGTGCGCGCCCGCTACGCGATCCTCGCGCACGCCCCCGTGCTTTACGAGCGCATCTCGTTTGTTCCGCCGCTCCCGCGCCGCCAGCACCAAATGCACCAGCACCTGTCGATGGGCTTCGTCATCAAGGTGCACGCCGTGTATGACCGTCCGTTCTGGCGCGAGCAGGGCCTGTCGGGCACCGCGTTCGGCCCGTACGAGCTGTCGCACGAGGCCTACGACAACACCAACCACGACGACCCGCGCGGCACCCTCGTCGGCTTCGTCAGCGACAAGAACGCCGACGGTGTCTTCGAACTGTCGGCCGAAGAGCGCAAGGCGCGCATTCTCGAATCGCTGTCGCACTACTACGGTGAAGAAGCGAAGAACCCGGTCGTGTACTACGAATCCGACTGGGGCAGCGAAGAGTGGACCCGCGGCGCGTACGCGGCCAGCTTCGACTTCGGTGGTCTGCACCGCTACGGCAAGGACGTTCGCGCAGCCGTCGGCCCAATCAACTTCGCATGCTCCGATATCGCCGGCGCCGGTTACCAGCACGTCGACGGTGCGATCCGCATGGGCCGTCTGGTCGCTGACCAGATCATTGAAAAGGCACGCGCATGACCCGCCCGATTGTCGTCGGCTACACCGCGACTCCGGCAGGCGCCGACGCGATCGCCGTCGCTTCGCGCTTGGCGGCGGCACTCAGCACGTCGCTCGAACTCATCATGGTGGCCCCGCTCACCGCCCGCGGCGGCGTGGTTCCGCCCCTCGACGGCTATACCGATCACATCCGCGAGCAGTCTCGGCAGTGGCTGCGTGAAGCGAGCGCACTCGTCCCCGAGGGAATCCCCACCGCGGCACACGTGCGCCCGGCCGAGTCGTTCGCCGAGGGGCTCTCGAATGCGGCGGCCGAATTCGGCGCCAGTCACATCGTGATTGGTGCGGCAAATAGCGGAACCTTTGGTCGCCACCGTCTCGGATCGGTCGCCAACGACCTGTTGAACTCGAGCGACGTTCCCGTCGTCCTGGCTCCCGCCGGATACGCCGGCGTCACCACCCCGATCACGCGCTTCACGGCGGCGCTGGGGGAGCGCATCGGCGCTGACGTGTTGCTCGACGAAGCAGTCGGCCTCGCGAAGGCGACGGGTGCTGAACTGCGCCTGCTGTCGCTCGTCGCGATCGATATGCCCGCAAGCCTCGACACGCAGGCCCTTCACCTCGCTGGTACGTCGCACGCCGATGAAATCCTCGAGCAGGCGAAGCAGGCGCTGCCCGCAGATGTCAAGACCGAGGCGATCATCGCGAGCGGCAGCAGCGTGGAAGATGCGGTCGCGCGCCTTGACTGGAGCGACGGTGAAGTCGTGATCGTTGGTTCCAGCCGACTCGCGCAGCCTCGCCGACTCTTCCTTGGTTCCACCGCCAGCAAAATGCTGCGCGTTCTCCCCGTCCCGATGATCGTGGTTCCTCGAACCCGTAACGAAAGCAACTGACATGTCGAACACCCACAATGAGGTGGATCCGGTCACGACTGGGATTTCCCAGAAGGGATTGAGCACCGGAACCGTTGGCTTAATTGGTGCTGTTGTCGTTGGTATTTCCTGCATCGCGCCGGCATATACCTTCACCGCCGGTGTCGGCGGGGCGGCGACCTCAGTTGGCACGCAGATCCCCGCGATTCTGCTGGTCGGCTTTATTCCGATGCTGCTGGTGGCGTTTGGCTACCGTGAGCTCAACCGCGTGATGCCAGACTCCGGAACCTCGTTCACGTGGGCTGCGCGTGCTTTCGGCCCGTGGGTGGGTTGGATGGCAGGGTGGGGCCTGATCGCTGCGACCGTGCTCGTGCTATCGAACCTCGCCGGTATTGCCGTTGATTTCTTGTTCCTACTGATCGCCCAGATCACGGGCAACAGCGCGATCGCCGATTTGACGCTCAACCCGTTGATCAACGTCGCGGTGTGTCTGGTGTTCGTCGCGGTCGCCGCCTGGATTTCGTACCGCGACATGCAGACGTCGCAGAAGCTGCAGTACTGGCTCGTGGGCTTCCAGCTGCTCGTACTCGTGGCCTTCTCGGTGACCGCGATCGTGCGGGCATCGCAGGGCGACGCGTACGACGCCACCCCGTTTGACTGGAGCTGGTTCAACCCGTTCGCCGTGCCCGACATGATGATGATCGTCGCCGGCCTCTCGGTCTCGATCTTCATGTTCTGGGGCTGGGATGTCACGCTCACGATGAACGAAGAAACGAAAGACCCGGAGCGCACGCCCGGCCGTGCCGCAGCGCTCACGATCGTGTCGATCATCATCGTGTACCTGCTCCTCACGATCGGCATGACGATGTTTGCCGGCATGGGTGAAGAGGGTCTCGGTCTCAAGAACGAAGACATCAGTGGCAACGTGTTCTTCTACCTGTCGGGTGAGATCTTCGGACCCCTCGCCTTCCTGGTGTCGCTTGCCGTGCTGACGTCCTCGGCATCATCGCTGCAGTCCACCATGGTGGGCCCGGCGCGTACGCTATTGGCTATGGGTCACTACGGCGCACTACCCAAGAAGTACGCACAGGTGACGCCGCGGTTCTTCACCCCGGGGTACGCCACGATTGCGTCGGCTGTTGCTGCCGGTGGCTTCTACGCCATCATGCGCTTCGTGAGCGAAGACGCCCTGTGGGACACGATCGCTGCCCTCGGCATCATGATCTGCTTCTACTACGGCGTGACCGCGTTCGCCTGCGTCTGGTACTTCCGTCACCAGTGGTTCGACTCCGTTCGCAACACCTTCTTTACCTTCCTGTTCCCGCTCATCGGTGGCATCATGCTCCTCGGCCTCTTCATCCTCTCCATGGGTGAAGCCTGGCGCGGCGAGCTCGGTAGCGATGCTGAGCTGCTCGGCATGAGCCTCGTGTTCGTGCTGGGAATGGGTGTCATTCTGCTGGGCGTCGTCATCATGATCATCCAGTACGTCCGCGCCCCGGACTTCTTCCGTGGCAAGACTCTGGGCGTGTACGCACCGCCCAGCGAGCGCGCAAGCGTTCGTCGCTAACCCCCCAATCCGACAAGGAGAAATAATGAGCGACCGCGAAACTCAGTTGCTGGCAGGCGTCAAGTCTGGCTTGTACATCAACGGAGCGTGGGTAGAGTCCGAGTCGGGCGCGACCTTCGACGTGCGCGACCCCGCGACGAACAGCGTCATCGCCTCGATCGCTGACGCGACGCCCGCCGACGGTATCCGTGCCCTCGACGCCGCCGTGGCAGCACAAGACGCCTGGGCGGCAACCGCACCGCGTACCCGCAGCGACATTTTGCGCCGCGCTTTCGACCTGGTGCAGGAGCGCAAGGAAGATCTCGCGCTGTTGATGACCCTCGAAATGGGTAAGCCGCTCGGTGAAGCTCGCGGCGAAGTCAACTACGGCGGCGAGTTCCTCCGCTGGTTCAGTGAAGAAGCCGTGCGCATTGCGGGTCGCTACGGAACCAACCCCGAAGGCACCGGACACATGGTGGTTTCGCAGCGCCCGGTCGGCCCGTGCTTCTTCGTGACGCCGTGGAACTTCCCGTTCGCAATGGCAACCCGCAAGATCGCTCCGGCGCTCGCGGCGGGTTGCACTGTCGTCATCAAGCCACCGGCACTCACGCCGCTCACGACGATCTTCTTCACGCAGCTGCTGGAAGAAGCCGGTGTTCCCGCTGGTGTCGTCAACGTCGTGCAGACGTCGCGGTCGTCGGCGCTGTCGGCCCCGATCATCGCCGACCCGCGTCTGCGTAAGCTCTCCTTCACCGGCTCGACCGAAGTGGGCCGCAAGCTCATCGCTCAGGCCGCCGAGGGCGTGCTGCGCGTTTCGATGGAGCTCGGCGGCAACGCCCCGTTCGTCGTCTTCGAAGACGCCGACCTCGACAAGGCTGTGACCGGTGCGATGGCGGCGAAGTTCCGCAACATTGGCCAGGCCTGCACTGCGGCCAACCGTTTCATCGTGCACTCCTCGGTCAAGGACGAGTTCGCTCGTCGCGTCACCGAAAAGGTCAACGCCATGAAGATCGGTCGCGGCACCGAAGAGGGCGTCGAGATCGGCCCGCTCATCGATGACGACGCCGTCGCCAAGGCAAACGAGCTCGTGCAGGATGCCGTGACGCGCGGTGCCACTGTCACCACCGGAGGCAAGGTTGTTGTCGGCGACGGCTCGTTCTACGAGCCCACCGTCCTCACCGACGTTGCTGATGGTTCCGCCATTCTCCGTGAGGAGATCTTCGGACCGGTGCTGGCGATCGCCACCTTCGACACCGAAGACGAAGCCGTGCGCCTCGCGAACAACACCGAGTATGGCCTGGTGTCGTACGTCTTCACCGAAGACCTCGCTCGCGGACACCGCATGATTGACGCCCTGGAGACCGGCATGATGGGTCTCAACGTTGGTGTCGTTTCGAACGCTGCCGCCCCGTTTGGTGGCGTCAAGCAGTCGGGTGTCGGCCGCGAAGGCGGCCTTGAGGGCATCCACGAATACCTGTCGACGAAGTACACGCTGATCCCCGTCAGCTGATCTGAAAGGACCAGAGATGAGTGACTACACCGTCATCAACCCGGCAACCGGTGAGACCGTTGCCAGCTACCCCGTCGCCACGGACGCAGAGATTGAGAGCGCCGTTACGCTCAGCCACTCCGCGTACACCGGGTGGTCGCGCGCTTCGACCGTGACTGAGCGTGCGGCGCTACTGCGCCGTGTCGCAGAGTTGCACCGCGAGCGTCGCGACGAGCTCGCCGACATCATCGTGCGTGAAATGGGTAAGACCCGCGAAGGCGGTCTCGGTGAGGTGGACTTTGCCGCCGACATCATCGAGTACTACGCCGATAACGCGGAGAAGTTCACGGCAGACCAGCCGATCGACATTCTGGGCGAGGGTACGGCCGTTGTCCGCCGTGCGCCGCTCGGCGTGCTGCTCGGCATCATGCCGTGGAACTTCCCGTACTACCAGGTTGCTCGCTTCGCAGCGCCGAACATTGTCAACGGCAACACGATCATCCTCAAGCACGCATCGCAGTGCCCGGAGTCGGCAGCGGCGATCGAGAAAATCTTCCTCGACGCAGGCTTCCCGGCCGGTGCCTACGTCAACGTGTACGCGACGAACGAGCAGGCAGCGACGATCATCGCCGACCCGCGCGTGCAGGGCGTCTCGCTGACCGGATCGGAGCGTGCAGGTGCGGCTGTTGCCGAGGTCGCTGGCCGTCACCTCAAGAAGGTGGCGCTCGAGCTCGGTGGCTCTGACCCGTTCATCGTGCTCTCGACCGACGACCTCGATGCTGTCGCGCAGATGGCAACCGATGCGCGTCTGGACAACACCGGCCAGTCGTGCAACGGCGCGAAGCGCTTCATCGTTGTCGACGAGCTGTACGACGAGTTCCTCGAAAAGTTCACCGCGAAGATGGCTGCCGCCACCGTTGGTGACCCGCTCGAAGAAGACACCGTGCTCGGCCCGCTGTCGTCCCTCATCGCGGCTGAGCGACTCCAGGAGCAGATCGACACGGCTGTTTCGCAGGGTGCGCGCGTTGTGACCGGCGGTAAGCGTGACGGCGCGTTCTTCGAACCGACCGTCCTGACCGATGTCACGAGTGACATGAACGTGTACGGCGAAGAGCTCTTCGGGCCGGCCGGTGTCGTGTACCGCGTCGCCGACGAGAACGAGGCCGTCGCTCTCGCGAACGACACCACATTCGGCCTCGGCTCGTACGTCTTCACGACCGACCCGGAGCAGGCCGACCGCGTCGCCAACAAGATGGACGCGGGCATGGTCTACGTCAACATCGTGCTGGCTGACTCGCCCGAACTGCCCTTCGGAGGCGTGAAGCGCTCCGGCACCGCCCGCGAAATGGGTTCGCTCGCGACGGAAGAGTTCGTCAACAAGAAGCTCATCCGCGTCGCTTAACGCGCATACGCAAGCAAGAAGCGGGGCGGAACCACATGGTTCCGCCCCGCTTCTTTGTGCGCTTGGTGCGGAGCCGTTGGCGGATGCGCCCGAACGGGCCCCTTCGCGCAGAGTTATGCATCAAGAAAATACGTTAAGCCGCACAAAATCGGCCGGCCGCTCAGGAATGACGGGCATCAGTGTTGCATAACGCCGGGCTCGCGCCCGCGACTACTCGTCGAGCGCGGTGCGTACCTCGGCGGCTTCGCCGTGGCGGCCGAGCGTCGTCAGGAGGTTGCCGAGTTCGAGTGCTGCGACCTGGTGCACCGGGGTGCCGGTGATCGGGCGTGCGAGCAGGGTGCGGTAGATGCTGATGGCGGCGTCCAGGCGATCGGAACCAGCAAGCACGCGAGCGGCGAAGAGTTCGGCTCCGCCAGCGGATTGGGCATCGTCTTCGGCGTCGTAGCTGTCGGCGGCGCGCAGCGCCATCGCGATCGCGTCATCGAGCTGACCCATCGCACCCAGCGCACGGGCGCGGGAGTCGGTGACATCAGCGATCAGCCACGGGGCGTTGTTGTCGCGAGCGAGCTGCTCGGTTTCGTCGAGCACCGCGAGGGCACGCTCATCACCAACAGCCCCGAGCGTCTGCGCGAGCAGGTGCAGTGAGCGGCTGAGCAGCACGACGTTGTCGGGCTCGTGACGGGCCAGGTCAATGGCTTGCTCGAGCAACGCCACTGATTCTTCGGTCTCGCCAAACTGGCCGAGAATGCGGCCCTGCATCGACAGCGCGTGAGCGCGGCCGGCCAGGCTTTCGGCCTGCTCGAACAGATCGGCGGCGTAGCCCCACGCACCGACGGCGTTGCCGTACTGCTCGTCAACCTCGAACGCTTCGGCGAGGAGCGCCACCGTTTCGGCACGGCTCGCGGCCGGGGCATCCGCCGCGGCCTCCTCTTCGTGAACGGCTGAGAGCAGTTCGGCTGCTTCGCCAGCGTTGCCTGCGGAAAGGAGCGCGCGCGCAAGGCGGAACCGCACGGCGGCCGTGTCGTCGCCGTCACGCTCGACCTGACGAAGCGTCACGCGGTAGCGGGTCGCGGCTTCGCTGGGCATGCCGGCGTCTTCGTACATCGCGCCCGCCAGAACCGAGACGCGAGCAGCGCCCCACGTCGCACCGATCAGCGCGATGAGACGCGACGCCTCATCAGCGTCGGCCGCGCCCTCGACGAACTCACCTTCGCCGCCACGAATACGGCCGCGAATCTCGAGCAATGACGCCCGCTGGCCCTGGGAGGCCGCGGGCATCTCGAGGCCCTGATCGGCCGCCGTGCGAGCCACGGCTGCGTCACCGGCGATGCCGGCGTAGAACGCGACGTTGGCGAGCGCATCAACGATGTCTTCGGCGTCTCCGTGAATCACAAAGGCTTCAAGCGACAGCTGCGCCATGTCGAGCGCCTCCTGCACCTTGCCGTCGCGCAAGTACGCACTCGCGATACCGCTCAGCGTGACGGCGCGAACGCCGGGAGACACGGCGGCCTCGGCCGCCTGCATCATGCGCGGAACCGATGCTTCGCCCTCGACGCCGAACAGTGTGAGCCCGAGGTCGTCGATGAGACGAGCGAGTTCTTCGTGGCCGTCGGCGCGACTGGCCGCAGCGTATGCCGCGAGGTGCGGGGCGGTGTCATCCTGTCGGTCCGAAGCCAACAGTGCACCCACCATGAGGCCGTGCAGATCGGCCGCGTGCTTCGGATCGTTGTCATCGAGCGCCGCCTGTAGCGCGGCGAGCGCGCCCGCGGCGTCGCCCCAGTCGCTCAGCTCGATCGCGCGGGTGAAGCGCTCCGCTGCAGTCTGCGGAACCAGGGCTACCGGCTCGGGAGTGAAGGCTTCAGAGAGAATGGGCACATCAAAGCGCGACTCAGCCACGCGTTTATCGCGAGCCAGCGCATCGGCGAAAGCCGTGGTTCCGTTGCGCGCATCGAAGCGTGCACCAATCTCTGCGGCCCGTGCCCACACGACCGGTGCGAGTTCGGCGGCTGTCCCTGCGCCATCGTGCTCGCCGAAGAATCGCACGAGTTCGGCGGCATCCGTGCCGCGAACGACGCTCGTGCCGTGGCCGGAGCGCGTGACGGCGTCGAGGGCGATGCCGAAGGCACGGAGCGCCCGGGCGTGCCCGGCGACGTTGAGGGCATCGTGGGCGAGCCAGCGCACGTGGCGCTCAACCATGGCGAGAGCGCGAGCCTCGTTGCCGGTGATCGCGGCGAACACGATGTTGGTGGCAACCATGCCGAGGTTGTCGGCGTTGTCGCGAGCGAGACGGTAGCTGCGCAAGTGTGCGCGTTTGGCATCGGCGAACCGGCCGGCACGCAGGAAGGGGAGGAGGGAGCGGGCGAGCGCGTGCTCGGGTTCTTCACCGCAGCCGAAGCCGCCCTCGATCATTTCTTCAACGAGGCGGATGGCGTCGTCATCGCGGTCGGTATCGGCAAAGTAGCCGACGAGCTGGCTGCGTCCACACGCATCACAGTGGCTGTGGTCGTCGCGCGGCGTTGCTTCGAGCACGAGGCGACGTTCTTCGGCCTCAGCGAGACGGCCAGAACCCCACGCATCTTCGAAGCGGGCCATCGCGACGGCGCTGAGGCCGAGGCCCTCGGCGCGGAAGTGCGCCTCCATGTCGTCCAGCACCGCTTGAATCTGCTCAGTGCTGAACTCGGGGCTCGCGCGCAGGGTGGAGGCCATCCACTTGAAGTGCCACATCAGGTCGGCGCCGCCGTTGCCGATGTCGGAGGGGAAGCGCGTGGGGTCAGCATCGTGCTTCGCGAGGCACCACGCGAATGAACTCAGCAACAGGGTGGTGTCGCCGCCCTGATTGGCCGATGACGTCTGGCGCATGCGGGCACGGTACTCGAGCTCTTCGTCGCCGATCTCAACGGCCATCGCCACGGCGCGCGCGGTGAGTTCACGCTCTTCAGCACCCCACGGCGTGTGGTCGATCTGCTGGAACAGGGCGGTAATGTCGTCGGCTGTGGTCATGCGTTGCCGTTCTCAAGAGGCGGGAGGAAATCGGGCTCAATTTCGCCCGCAGAAAGCGCGATGAGGTCTGCGAGCGCGGTCGTCATGAGGGCGCGGTCGCGCTCAGACAGTGGACGGTGACCGGCCAGGAGCGCCTGCACGTACAGCAGCTGCACGGTGCGGGAGAAGACCGCGTCATCGGTCACGTGGGTGAGCGTGCGCACGGTCTTGTTGCCCCAGTTCAGGCACAGGCGGGCCGACAGATCGGTGTCGTCAGGCCGCATCGACGACGTGACCTCATCGAGCTTGCCCAGCACACCAGACCACAGCGACCCGGAAATGCCTTGGGCGCGCGTGCGATCGATTTTGCGCAGCACTTCGGGGTCGGCAACGTAAAGCGCCGGCAGGCTCTGGCGGTCGAGCGTGCGCACGATGACCGTGGTGTCGACATCGGCGAGCACCGCCGACGCGCGAGCTTCGAGGGCGACAGTGGCGTCGCGGTCGTCCAGTGGCGGCGGGTCGAGGCGCTCGAATTCGCTGACCACGTCGACGCGCTCGACAAGAACGGCGGGGTAGAGCGTCGGCAGCATACGCACGATGTCAGCGTCGTACAGGTATCCGCCATTGACGAGCACGGTCGACGCGTCAGAAATACTCGCGACCTGGTGATATTCGTCGACGGTCTCGGCGTAGCGCACGCGTCCGAAGCGCTGCACGAGATCGCCAATCGTGAGGCGGCCGTGCGTGGTTTCGACGGTCAGCCACCGCACGATGAACTGCGCGAGCTCCTCGTCGTGGCGAACAAGCGACTTCAGCGAAACCTCGTGAATCGCGACGAACTGTTGCAGGCGGTGCGGCTGCGTGAGGCCGAGATCGAGCACCCAGCGGCGAATCGCCTGACCGAATGCTTCGCGGGTCTCTGCAAGAGCGTCATCTTCCACGAGCGATTCGCGGCTCGCGGTGGGGTGCATGCCGGTTGAATCCACGACCGCGCGCACGAAGAACGCCCACTCGGGCAGTAGGTCAGGGATGCGCTCACCCAACAGCATGCGGTTGAGGTAGACACGGCTGGTCTGACGCGCGCTCGGCGGTGGCATAAACGGCAACACGTACCCGATGCCGCGGGAGCCGGTTCCGGGCGCCGACAGATCAATCAGGTCAAACGGCTGCGTGCCCAGCAGCGTGGCTCCGTACTCCAGCGCCTTTTCGGGGTGTGAAGCGACGTCGAGAAACGGCGGCTCGTGGTTGACGACGTCATCGCCGCCGCCGGGTAGGTCAATCGCGATGCGGTAGGGGAGAAACTCGCCAAACGTCTCCGTCAGCCGGCGAACGGTCGCCGAGCGCAGCAGCTCATCTTGCCCCGCGCGCGGCGTGAGGTGCACGCTCGTGCCGACCGGCAATGGTTCCGCCAACTCCCGCACGGTGAACGTGCCGTCTGTCTTGCCGATCCATTCGACGGCGGCGGCGCCCGTGGCGCTCTGCGAGCGAATCACAATCTCGTCGGCCACCATGAAGCAGCTGAGCAGGCCAATGCCGAACTGGCCAAGAAAATCCTGCCGGGGCAGGTCAAAAATGTCGCGCTTCGAGCTGCGGCCGACCGTGGCGAGCAATTCGGCCACCTCATCGGCGGTGAGGCCAATGCCGTCATCGCGTAACACGAATTCGTCAGACGCGGGGCCGATCGGCGTGATGCGAATCGAACCACCGTTGCCATCGAGATCGCGACGCGCCGTAATCGCATCGCGAGCATTTTGCAGGAGTTCTCGCAGGTAGACACGCGGGCTGGAGTAAATGTGCCGACTCAGCAGGTCGACAACGCCTCGCAGGTCTACCTGAAACTGTTGCGGGGACGAGGTCACATGCACTCCCAAAATCGCGCTCTCATCTGAACTTCGACTCTACGCGGCGTGCTGCATTCACGCGAAACGACGCGGGTCTTGTGCACAACGAGGGGAGGGGCGCGATGGCGGAACCATTCCTGTGGTTCGTGACGGCTGGTTCCGGTTTCGACGCGCGCGGGATTCCGGGTTGGTTCACCGACGCTTCTGGCATGCCGTATGCTTGGTGATGCAGTTGAAATCTGCATTCTTTTGCCATGCCTGTCATGGTGAAGAAGGTAGGTTTCACCTCGAGGTCGCAAGGCCTCTAGGGCGGTAGCTCAACTGGCAGAGCAGCGGTCTCCAAAACCGCAGGTTGCAGGTTCGATTCCTGTCCGCCCTGCGCGTCAGCGCACGCTGGCTCACGAAAGGTACATTCACGATGGTTGATGACGCTTCGCGCGGCGAGCTCGCGGCGAACGGTGCAGTAGCAGCGAAGAAGATGAACGTCTTCGCGCGTATTGCGCTGTTTTTCCGTCAGGTGATCGCCGAGCTTCGCAAAGTCGTCACGCCGACACGCAAAGAACTCGTCAAGTTCACCGCGGTTGTTCTCGGCTTCGTCGTCGTCATGATGGCCTTGGTGTTTGGCCTCGACACGCTGTTCCTGGCGATGGCCAACGTCGTCTTCGGAGTGCCATCCTGACGCACGGTTCGCTTCGCGAACCAATTGGCGGAAGGGGTTCCGCCAATCATCGACGAAAGAGATTCCAGTGACTGAACGTATTCACGACGACGCCGACTGGGCGCCCGCGGCAGAGCAGTCCAGCGAGGATGACCAGGCTCAAGAGGGCAACGTCCTCGCAGCAGACGAGCACGCTAGCGACGCCGCAGAGACGGCCGCTATGCACATCGTCGACGACGAAGACGCTGACGACGACAGCGACCTCGACGACATTGACATCAACGACCCGGAGGCTGACGCAATCGTGAACGACGCGCTCGACATTAACGAGACGGCTGAAGCGGAAGCCGCTGCCGAGGTTCTCACCGACGCACTCGCCGAAGAAGTAGCCGAGCAGGCCGCCGAGGCCGCTGACGAGGTCACCCCATACGACGGGCCCGAGGCTGGCGACGAAGACGCTGACCCGTACGAGGCTTTCCGTCTGGAACTGCGCACGCTGCCCGGCAAGTGGTACGTCATCCACTCGTACGCTGGCTTCGAGCGCAAGGTTAAGGCCAACATCGAGCAGCGTAAGTCGACTCTTGAGGTAGAAGAAGACATCTACCAGATCGAGGTCCCCATGGAGGACGTCGTCGAGATCAAGAATGGCCAGCGCAAGATGGTCACCCGCGTTCGCATCCCGGGCTACGTGCTCGTGCGTATGGAACTGAACGAAGACACCTGGTCGGTTGTTCGCCACACGCCTGGCGTCACCGGCTTTGTGGGCAACGCTCACAACCCGACGCCGCTGCGCTTCGAAGAGGCCTTCAACATGCTGAAGTCGCTCGTCGAGGTCAAGGATGTTCAGCTCGCCAAGGCTGCCGGCAAGAACGGCGTTGCCGCTCCGGTTCGCTCGGTTGCTGCTGAGGTTGACTTCGAGGTTGGCGAGACGATCACGATCAAGGAGGGCTCGTTCGCTGGCCTTCCCGGTACGATCTCCGAGATCAAGCCTGAGAGCGGCAAGCTCACGGTTCTGGTTTCGCTCTTCGAGCGTGAGACCCCGGTCGAACTGTCGTTCGACCAGGTCACCAAGATGATCTAAGACTTTTACTTGTGAAAGGCCCCGGTTTGCCGGGGCCTTTTGCGTTGATGAGCCACGTGCCCGCAAAGTGACGGCGCGGGTCGTGAGCAGGGTGCCGAATGAGGTAGACTTGTGTGGTTTGTGCGCCGCATTCGTGCGCGTGTAAGCAACCGCGTTCCGGAACGGCCGGAAGTGCGGGAGAACGAAGCGAGAGTTTCGTTCGAAGAAAGGAAAAGGAAATGGCACCTAAGAAGAAGGTGACCGGCCTGATCAAGCTTCAGATCAACGCTGGTGCAGCCAACCCGGCTCCGCCGATTGGTCCCGCTCTGGGTCAGCACGGCGTGAACATCATGGAGTTCTGCAAGGCCTACAACGCAGCGACCGAGTCGCAGCGCGGAAACGTGATCCCTGTTGAGATCACCGTTTACGAAGACCGTAGCTTCACGTTCATCCTGAAGACGCCGCCGGCAGCTGAGCTCATCAAGAAGGCAGCTGGTGTTGCCAAGGGTTCGTCGACGCCGCACACCGTCAAGGTTGCAAAGATCTCCGCAGACCAGGTCCGCGCGATCGCTGAGCAGAAGATGGCCGACCTGAACGCGATCGACATCGATGCTGCATCGAAGATCATCGCTGGTACCGCTCGCTCCATGGGCATCACGGTAGAGGGCTAAGGGGAACATCATGGCTACGAAGTCCAAGGCATTTAAGGCCGCTGCTGCCAAGATCGAAGAAGGCAAGTTCTACACGCCCACCGAGGCTGTTGCACTGGCCAAGGAGACCGGCTCAGCAAAGTTCGACTCGACTGTTGAGGTTGCTCTCAAGCTCGCAGTTGACCCCCGTAAGGCAGACCAGATGGTCCGCGGTACGGTTATGCTTCCGCACGGCACCGGTAAGACGTCGCGCGTGATCGTTTTCGCAACGGGCCCGGCAGCAGAAGCAGCAATCGCTGCTGGCGCTGACGAGGTCGGTGGCGCAGAGCTCATCGAGAAGGTTGCTGGCGGCTGGACCGCATTCGACGCAGCTGTCTCGACCCCTGAGCTCATGGGCCAGGTCGGTCGTCTCGGTAAGGTACTTGGTCCGCGTGGCCTCATGCCGAACCCGAAGACCGGCACCGTTACCCCGAACACCGCTAAGGCTGTTGAAGAGATCAAGGGCGGAAAGATCGAGTTCCGCGTTGACAAGCACGCAAACGTGCACTTCATCGTTGGCAAGGCATCGTTCACCGCTGAGCAGCTCGACGACAACGTCAAGGCAGCTCTCGAGGAGATCGTTCGCCTGAAGCCCGCGAGCTCGAAGGGTCGCTACATCCAGAAGGGTGCTGTGTCGACCACGTTCGGCCCGGGCATCCCGCTCGATGTAAACGCGATCTAATTCGCTTTACACAAACGGCTCTCACCTTCGGGTGGGAGCCGTTTGTTGTTGTGTCGTGCGCAGAGCTACCCACCGAACGCGAGGATCGCGGCGATGACCAGCATGAAGACCGCGATCACGATGTCGAGAATGCGCCACGAGTGCGCACTGCTCAAGAACCGCCCCAGATACCGCGTGCCATAGGCGAGAGCGAAGAACCACGCAAAGCTGCCGGTGAACGCCCCGATCGCGAACAGCCAGCGTCCGTCGCCCTGCGTCTGCGCGACCGACCCCAAGAACACGATCGTGTCGAGGTACACGTGTGGGTTAAGCCACGTGATTGCCAGCGTCGCCAGCACGACGGCAGTCAGCGATTTCTTGGCTGTCACCGTGGTTCCGGAACCATGAGCGGCCGTCGCAACGGAAGGTGCCGCGTCCGGGGTGGCAACAAGCCCCGTTTCGGCTGGCTTGAGAGCGCGGCGGAGCGCCAGGATTGCGTAGGTTACGAGAAATACCACACCGCCCCACCGTGCGATAACGATGAGCCAAGGCGCGGCTTGCAACGCGACACCCACCCCGGCGACGCCGAGCAGAATCAGGACCGCATCGGAGACTGCGCACAGCAGTGCCACTGTGAAGACATGCTCGCGGCGGACGCCCTGTCGTAGCACGAAGGCGTTTTGGGCGCCGATCGCGATGATGAGGGAGAGCCCGATTCCGAGGCCAACGAAGAACGACATGTGATTCAGTGTGGAACCATGTCTCGAAAACTTCCAATAGTGAAACCTTTATGAGCATTAGCATTGCTTATAGTTCACCGTTGAAGGGAGAGGGGCCATGAGGATTCCGCCGGAGCACGCGCTCACCCTCGCCGCCGTCATCGATGAGGGAACGATGGAGGGCGCGGCGATCGCGCTCGGCATTAGCCAGCCTGCGGTGAGTCAACGTATTCGCGCGCTCGAATCACTGACGGGGCAGGTCATGCTGGTGCGGTCACGCCCCGTGCGCGCAACCGACGCGGGGGAGGCTGTCGTACGCTTCGCCCGCCAACTCGCACACCTCGAACGCGACGCCGTGGCGGCGCTCGGTATGGGCAACGAAACCGCGCGCACGAGCCTGCCCATCGCTGTGAACTCCGATTCGCTCAGCACGTGGATGCTCCCGCCACTCGTCGCCCTCGCCGAGCACCTTCCCGTCACCTTCGACCTGCATCGTGACGATCAAGACTTCACAGAACGGCTGCTCGAACAGGGCGTCGTCGTTGCCGCCGTCACCAGCCGTGCCGTTCCCATCGCCGGCTGCCGCGTGGTTCCGCTCGGCTCCATGCGGTATACGCCGATCGCTACCACCGCCTTCCGCGACCGCTGGTTTGCCGGTGGCGTCACGAACGAAGCACTCGAGCGGGCGCCGCTTGTCGACTTTGACCGCCGCGATGATCTGCAGACGCGGTGGCTCGTCGCCCGTGGCATTGACCCGGCGAAGCCGCCGCGGCACCGTGTACCGGCATCGAGCGACTTCGCCGACGCGATTCGTATGGGCCTCGGCTGGGGGCAGCTGCTCCCGTTTCAGATGGACGATGGCATAGCCGCGGGCCGACTGCACCCCCTCGATGACTCTCACGTCGAGGTTCCGCTGTATTGGCAACAGTGGAACATGCGCTCCGACCTTCTCGACGCCGTCGCCGACGCGGTGCTCGAGCACGCCCGCGCCGGGCTCGAGCACTAACCGACA
>CANNEP010000007.1 GCA_947503655.1 uncultured Microbacterium sp. | reverse complement strand
TATACGCAGGCACCGCCAACCCCACCATCCCCAACTTCGAAATCGAAGAATTCCTGCCAACTACTTGACGCGGGACACTGCCACCCAAGCTCGACCGCACCCTCGTCGCCACAGCACTGCATATCGAGGACGACACCTTCGATGCCTATGTGCCCGCAACCCTCGACACAGACGCGATCGACGCGCTGACCGAAGACCTACGCAACCTGTCGATTCCGCAGGACCCCGCCCTTCAGGCATTCCTGCGACTCCCTGACGTCGATGCCAGCACTCCGATGCTCATGGAGAGCTTCCACGAAAACTTCGTCGGCGAATACGCCTCCGTCGAAGACGCAGGCCGTGAGCTCTGCGAACTCGATGGCCTCGAAGAAGTCATCGAAGAGGCACTCGAAGGCCGCAACCTCCCCGACAGCGCCGTCACCATCGACTACGGCCTCATCCACGAACACATCCTCGAGGCATACGACCTCGTCGAATGGAAGGGAGGCGTGTATGTCTTCAACAAATAGACGCCGTCAGCACTCGGGCCACGCCTCACGAGGTCGGCGGGTGCGCATCGAGCCCGACCGCCGCGAAACCGTCGATCATCGCAAGCTCGCGCGGGCGCTGCTCCACCTGGCCCAGGCCGATTACGACTCGAAGCATCCGGAATCGTCATCAAATGCGCCGCCCGATAGTCACCGAGACATCGCCGCCGACGCAGACCCAGCTAACCGGGAGTAGAGCATGACCCGTCCCCACAACCGAGGCGAAAAGTACAACGATGACCCGACCGGGGTGGCGTTCGCCGAAGAGGCGACGAACTGGCCAGCAGGACTGGACTTCGAGGGCGAAGAGAGGGTTAATCCGGAGGACCTAAACGGAGGAAACCCCATGGATACAGCCACAGCGCCCATCTCGACAAACTCGCTGGATGGGCTCGAATATCTCTTCAAAAGTACACCCGGCGCCGTCCCGACGGAACAGAGAGTCGCAGAGGCAGTCGTCTACCTGCGCGTCTCCACGCCACGACAGCTACATACAGCCGCCGACGTCGACGAAGACGGCAACAGCATCGCCACACAGCGCGTTGAAACCATGCGCAAGATCCGCGAGATGGGCATCACCGTCGCTCGCGAGTTCATCGAACCTGGCCAATCCGCGCAGACGATCGCGAAGCGGGCGGAGTTCAAGAAGATGCTGCGCTACATCGACGAGAACCCGCAAGTGAAATACGTCGTGATCTACATGCGTTCGCGCGTCTTCCGTAACTTCACCGATGCGGCAGTCGTCAAGCGCGAGCTGCTTGCCAAGGGCGTCCGACTCGTCTCCGCCAAAGAGGAGTTCGGCGAGGGGTACATGGCCGATGCCATGGAAGCCATCACAGACGTCATGAACGAAGTCCAGGTCCGGATGAACGGCGAGGACGTCAAGGTCAAGATGGCGCACAAGGTAGAGCAGGGTGGCTCAATCGGAGTAGCCAAGCTCGGCTACCTGAATGTGCGCAAGAACTTCAGCGGACGCTTCGTCAATACGATCGAGGTCGATCCGGAACGCGCGCCGCTCGTGACCCAAGCGTTCGAGGAGTACGCAACTGGCGAGTATTCGATCGCCCAGCTCACGATGCTGATGCAGGAACGCGGGCTCACCATGCGACCGTCACCGAGCCGCCCGGAGCGACCGATCAACAAGAGCAGCCTGGCAGGGATGCTGCGGAACCCGTACTACACCGGGGTCATACGCTACAAAGACAAGCTGTTCGTCGGGCGGCACGAGGCCATCGTGTCGAAAGAGGTGTTCCTAAGAGTGCAGGAGATCCTCGACTCGCGCAACCGCGATGGCGACCGCGACATGACGCACCGCCATTACCTCAAGGGGCTGCTGTCATGCGGGCAGTGCATCGACGAGGGGCGACGCAGCCGCCTGGTTTACAGCCAGGCCAAAGGCAACGGCGGCACCTACGAGTATTACATCTGCTCTGCACGGACACGCGTGTACTGCGGCACGATTGGGTTCCGCTCCGAACTCCTCGAAGACGAGATCGTGAAGCTGATGGCAGCAGAACGGTTCGATCCACAAACCATCGACGACATGACCGAACTGATCCAAGAGACCGTCGCGTCACTCCTCGCCGCCGATCACGAGACCAAAGTCGGACTGGCACGGCAGCTCAAGCAACTCGAGGCGCAAGAGGAGCGCCTCATCGATCTCGCCGCCAGCGGCGGATACGCAATCCCCCGACTGCGCAAGAAGATCGAAGAGACGACGCTGCAGAAGGGACTGGTCCAGGAGAAGCTCGCACGCACCGTCGACCGCCTGCGGTACAGCGCCGAGACAGCGCTCGCGTACCTCCAGCTGCTACGCAACCC
Source organism: uncultured Microbacterium sp. (assembly GCA_947503655.1). Classification (GTDB taxonomy): domain Bacteria; phylum Actinomycetota; class Actinomycetes; order Actinomycetales; family Microbacteriaceae; genus Microbacterium. The sequence goes on along the minus strand of CANNEP010000007.1, from coordinate 54,096 downwards.
AGGCGAGCTCTACAAGAACGCACCAGACAGCGTCCGGCGCGATCTGCTGGAGGCCTTCTTCAGCCGCCTGCGCGTGTATGAGGACGGTGAGACGGTGCGCCTCGAGGCCGACCGCACCGAAGTAAACCAGTCGTTCCGCGAAGTCGCCGCAGCGGTGCGAACAGCGCGCCGATCGGCTGCCGCCGGGAAATCAAAAACTCCCCGCATTTCTGCGGGGAGTTCTGAATTTTCTGAACAAATGCCAGTTCACTTGTCTCTTGGTTTGAACAAGAGGACTATGGCTGGGGTACCTGGACTCGAACCAAGAACAACGGAACCAGAAACCGCCGTGTTGCCAATTACACCATACCCCAAGGTTTTTGGTTGGTGTCTCACCAAGGAAATACATTACCTGAGATGAGGCCACCAACCAAACTGAGTGGAATCACGCGCGAGTCGCGAGCCCCTTCAGACGCTGGAGAGTGCGCTCCTTGCCGAGCAATTCCATCGACTCGAACAGCGGCGGCGAGATGCGGCGGCCGCTGATCGCAACGCGCGGCGGGCCATACGCAACACGGGGCTTCAACTCAAGGCCGTCGATCAGCGCACCCGAAAGCGCCGCCTGAATCGTCTCGGCCGTGAACGAACCCTCGTCAACCGTTTCGAGAGCCGCTGCGCTCGCCTCGAGCACCTCGACATAGTTCGCCGGCAGACCCTTGAGGGCGTCTTCTGCGTAGTCAATCTCGTCGGTGAACAGGAAGCCCACGAGCCCCGGAACCTCGCCCAGCAACTGCACGCGCTCCTGCACGAGCGGCGCCACAGCAGAAATCAGCTCACGCTGCTCGGCGGTCGGCTCTTCGCCAATGAGACCAGCGGCGGTCAGGTACGGCACGGTGCGCTCAGCGAAATCTGCAACGTCGAGCATGCGGATGTGGTCACCGTTAATCGACTCGGCCTTCTTCTGGTCAAAGCGAGCAGGGTTCGGATTGACGTCAGCGATGTCAAAGGCCGCGACGAGCTCTTCGAGCGAGAAGATGTCGCGGTCGGGGCCGATCGACCAGCCGAGCAGCGACAGGTAGTTCAGCAGACCCTCGTGAATGAAGCCCTTGTCGCGCTGCAGGAAGAGGTCAGCCTGCGGGTCACGCTTGGAGAGCTTCTTGTTGCCGGTCTCCCCCAGCACGAGTGGCATGTGGCCGAAGCGCGGCACGAACGTCGTGACGCCAGCGTCGATCAGCGCACCGTACAGCGCGAGCTGACGAGCGGTCGACGGCATGAGGTCTTCACCACGAATAACGTGCGTGATACCCATGAGCGCGTCATCAACCGGGTTGGTGAACGTGTAGAGGGCGTGACCGCCCGCACGCACGATCACGAAGTCAGGGAACGAGCCCGCCGGGAAGGTCACTTCACCACGGATCAGGTCAACGTACGTGAAGTCCTGGTCGGGCACGCGCAGACGGTAAGCGGGCTCACGACCCTCAGCGCGGAACGCCGCCTTCTGCTCGTCGGTCAGGTCACGGTCGTAGTTGTCGTAACCGAGCTGCTTGGCGCGGCCAGCCGCCTCGTTGCGGGCGTCAATCTCTTCCGCGGTCGAGTACGACTCATACACGGCACCCGAAGTGATGAGTTTCTCAAGAACGCCGGCATAGATGTCAGCGCGCTGCGACTGACGGTACGGCTCGTGCGGGCCGCCGACCTCAACACCTTCGTCCCAGTCAATCTTGAGCCAGGTCAGAGCGTCAACGAGCTGACGGTAGCTCTCTTCGCTGTCACGCTGAGCGTCGGTGTCTTCGACACGGAAGATCAGCTTGCCGCCGGTGTGGCGCGCGTACGCCCAGTTGTAGAGCGCCGTGCGAACCATGCCGACGTGCGGCAGGCCGGTGGGCGACGGGCAGAACCGAACGCGAACGTCGGCTCCGGTGACGGTAGTGGTACGAGAATCAGGTGCGCTAGACATCGTGACCCATTTTACGCCTGTCGCCGCCGACTTTTCTGCCCTCCCCCTGGTTCCGCTCTCCCCTCTGGCGCAAACGCCACCTCAGGGAGCAAAGTGGAACCATTAAGTCGTGCAGGACTGAGGGGGACGGCATCATGAAACGGTTCATCGACATATCTGCGGCACTGCTCGCTACGCTCGTGCTCGCAGGGTGCAGCACGGCGATTCCTACGACCGGTACGACTTCGGCGCCGCCCGCCACATCGGCACCGATCGAGACGACGGAGCCCGCAACACCGACGCCGACACTCACACAGAAGCAAACGTCGGCGCCGGTTGATCCGATTGAAACCCACAAGCCAACCGGCTTGCCGACGTCATGCGATGAGTTGGGATCCGCCCCCACCCGCATGAGCACCGTCGACAACCTCGGGTTCTTCCCCGATGTTCCGGTGCCGACGATCATTCAGGGCGCCGACGTTTTGGTGCAGTGCTACTGGTTTGCGGGCGACGTGACGGGTGTTGATCTGGTGATCGCGACCGTTCAAGAGCCCGACGCCGTCGCCGTGCTCGACAATGCTGAAGCCCAGGGCTTCACTTGTGACGGCCAAAACGGCTACACGATGTGCCGCCTCGACGAAGAAGCCAAGTACTTTGACAACCCGTACATGGTCACCAGCTTCTACCTCTACGGCAGCGGCGTGTGGCTCGAGGCTGTCGGCAGCAACATGGACATCACGACGCTAATCGACGAAATCGCCGTCAGCATCTGGCAGTAGACGCTACTTCTGGCGGCGTAGCGCGAGCGGCGACAGCGCAATCACGGCAACGACGACACCCATCGCGACGAGCGCGAGGCCCCGGTATTCCATCGCAGCAAGGACGAGTCCGGCGAGCACCGCACCAACCGCCGCGCACAGGCTCATCAGCGAGTCGCTGATGCCCTGACGCTTCGGGCGCTTCGAGGTTTCAGTGACTTCCGTGAGGAGAGCGGAGCCTGCAACGGTTGCGGCGCTCCAGCCCAGACCCAGCAGAATGAGTGCGGCCATCACGCCGCCCTCGCTGTGGCTGCCGAAGAAGGCGACGAGGAGTGCAGAAGCCAAGATCGCTTGGCCGAGCAGAATGACGGGCACGCGGCCGAAGCGGTCAGCCAAGATACCGAAGACCGGCGAGAGGCCGTACATGCCAGCGACGTGGAGTGCGATCGTGACGCCGACCACGGTTGTCACGTTCTCGGGCGACATGTGCGCCAGGTGCACGGGGGTCATCGCCATGACACTCGCCATGACCGCGTGCGAACCCGCCAAGGCGAAAATCGCGTAGCGCGCGACGCGCGGCTGGTCGACCGAGACCTGCAGGCCAGCCTTCGCCGCGCCGCTCGCTTCCATCTGCTGCGAGAGCTTGAGCGGGTCGGGGCGGAGCGCGATGAGGTACAGCACGAAAGCCAGCACCGCTGCGACAAGAGAGAACACGTAGGCACCGGTGTTCTTCGGCATACCGAGTGCGGCACCGATCATCTCGCCAGGCGTCAGCAGAAGCGGACCGACGACGCCACCGATGGTGGTCGCCCACACGACGATCGAGAGGTCGCGGCCGCGACGTTTGGCTGAGGCCAGGTCGGTGGCAGCAAAGCGGGACTGCAGATTGCCGGCGTTGCCGGCACCGATCAAGATGATGCCGACGAGGAGCAACGGGAACACTCGGACGGCGGCTGCCGTGATGACGATGGCAATACCGACGAGTGCGAGCAGGTTGCCAAGCGTCAGCGCCATACGGCGCCCACGCTTCGCTGCCATGCGGGCAAGCGGAATGGCGCAAATCGCCGCACCGAGCGTCACCGCTGCCGTTGCGAGGCCGGAAAGCGCGTCACTGCCGGAAATATCTGCCGCCAGCAGTGCGCCGAGTGAGACAGTGGCACCGAAGCCGACGCCACTGAGCACCTGACCAGTCGCGAGAATCCCGACCGTGCGGCGCTGGATACGGGCAACGTCAGCGGCCAGCGCTGTGGGAGACCCGGTTGCCGTGGTCATGCAGCGTCGCGAGCGGTGTTGCGCAACGTACCGAGGCCGGTGATGGCGATCTCGATCTTGTCGCCAGCGACGAACGGGCCCACGCCTGACGGCGTACCCGTGAGAATGACGTCACCGGGCAGCAGCGTGAAAGCGGCTGAAGCGTGCGCGATAATCTCGGCGACGGAGAAAATCATGTCGCTGAGCGGTGCGTCTTGCTTGACCTCGCCGTTGAGCGAGGTCGTGATGCGGGCTGTTGCCGGGTCAAAGTCGGTCTCAATGGCTGGGCCGAGCGGGCAGAACGTGTCGAAGCCCTTCGCGCGGGCCCACTGACCATCGGCGAATTGCAGATCGCGAGCGGACACGTCGTTGCCGATCGTGTACCCAAAGACGCAGTCGAGGGCAGCTTCTGCGGAGACGTTCTTCGCGATGCGTCCGATGACGATCGCGAGCTCACCCTCGAACTCGGTCTGCTGTGACTGCTTGGGGCGCACGATCGCGTCGCCGGGGCCAACGACCGCGGTGTTGGGCTTCAGAAACAGCAGCGGCTCAGCCGGTGTCTCCATCGCCACCTCAGAGGCGTGGTCAACGTAGTTGAGGCCAACACAGACAACCTTCGAGCGCGGAATCACCGGCGCCAGCAACGCGGTGTCGGCGAGCGGAACCCGCTCCCCCGTGGTCTCGAAGCCGGCGAACATCGGGTCGCCAGCAAGAACAACGAGATCAGTCTCATCGACGATGCCGTACTTGATCGCGTCATTGTGGCTAAAACGTGCAATCCTCACCAGACAAGCCTAGCCCCGGCCTGACGAGCCCGGTACCGGGGAACGGCGAAGGTCCCGCACAGCGAACCGTGCGGGACCTTTGGCGAATGAATTACGCGTCGAGGCGGTAGAGCCAGCCGTGCTTGTCTTCGCGGCGACCGTACTGAATGTCGGTCAGCTCTTCACGAAGCGACAGCGCGAGCTCACCAATGGGCTGAACGTCTTCGAACTCGTCACTCTTGAGGACACCGATCGGGGTGATCACGGCGGCGGTACCGCACGCGAACACCTCAACGATGTCGCCGGAAGCAACGCCATCGCGCCACTCCTGCAGCGAGACCGGGCGGCTCTCCACCTTGTGACCGCGGTCTTCTGCCAGCTGAAGGATCGACGCACGGGTGATGCCCGGGAGAATCGAGTCCGACTTCGGGGTCACGACCGTGCCGTCCTTGTAGACGAAGATCACGTTCATGCCGCCGAGCTCTTCCACGTTGCCGTCCTCGTTGAGGAAGACGACCTGCTGGCAGCCCTTCTCGTAGGCCTCGGCCTGCGGGAGCAGCGATGCGGCGTAGTTGCCACCGGTCTTGGCAGCACCCGTGCCGCCCTTGCCAGCACGTGCGTAGTCCTTGCTCAGCCAGATGTTGACGGGCTTCACACCACCGGTGAAGTACGCGCCAGCGGGGCTCGAGATGAGGTAGTACGCGACCTTCTTCGCGGGGCGAACACCGAGGAACGCTTCTTTCGCGAACATGAAGGGGCGGAAGTACAGGCTCTGGTCTTCACCAGACGGAACCCACGCCGCGTCGACCTTGATGGCCTCCTTCAGCGACTGCAGGAAGTATTCCTCCGGCAGTTCCGGCAGAGCCATACGGTGCGCGCTGCGCTGGAGTCGCTGAGCATTCTGGTCGGGGCGGAAGGTCCAGATGCTGCCGTCAGCGTGACGGTACGCCTTGATGCCTTCGAAGATCTCCTGACCGTAGTGCAGCACGGAAGCTGCCGGGTCAAGCGCGATCGGGCCGTACGGCTGCACGCGCGGGCGGTGCCAGCCACCGTTCTCCGACCAGCAGATGTCGACCATGTGATCGGTGAAGTAGTTACCGAAGCCCGGGTCCTTGAGAATCTCTGCGCGCTCGGCATCCGTCTTTGGAGCGAGGTTGCGCGTGACTTGGAATTCCAGGGTGGGAGCAGATTGTGTCGTCATGTCACTTCCTAGTGAGTGAATTGCTTTGTGTCGCGCGTCTAGATTACGCCTAAACGCGGGAAGAAATGGCGTCGCCGATTTCGGCGGTCGATCGCTTTGCGTCGCCGCGGGTAGCGACATCTTCTTCGATCGCGCGGGTCACGCGGGCAGCTTCCTCGTCGAGGCCGAGGTGCTCCAGAAGAAGGGCGATGGATCCGATGGCAGCCGTGGGGTCAGCGAGCTGCTGGCCGGCGATGTCGGGAGCGGAACCATGAACCGGCTCGAACATCGACGGGAACGCACCATCCGGGTTGATGTTTCCGGATGCTGCCAGGCCGATGCCACCGGTGACGGCGCCTGCCAGGTCGGTCACGATGTCACCGAAGAGGTTGTCAGTGACAATAACGTCGAAGCGCGACGGGTTTGTGACCATGAAGATCGTCACGGCGTCGACGTGCAGATAGTCTACGGCCACCTCGGGGAACTCCGACGCCACTTCGTTCACGATGCGCTGCCACAGGCCACCGGCGTTCACGAGCACGTTCGTCTTGTGCACGAGCGTCAGCTTCTTGCGACGCTTCTGCGCCTGCGCGAATGCGAATCGCACGACGCGCTCGACACCGAATGCGGTGTTGACGCTCGTCTCGTTCGCAACCTCCTGCTTGGTTCCGACGCGAATCGCACCGCCGTTGCCAACGTAGGGGCCCTCGGTACCTTCACGGACAACGACGAAGTCGATGTCGCCGGGGTTGGCGAGCGGGCCACTAAAGCCCGGGTACAGGCGCGAGGGGCGCAGGTTCACGTAGTGGTCGAGCGTGAAGCGCAGCTTCAGCAGCAGACCACGCTCGATGTTCGCGTCTTTCAGACGCGGGTCACCGGGAACGCCACCAACGGCGCCCAGCAGAATCGCGTCGTGCGACGAGATTGCTGCGAGGTCTTCATCGGTGAGCGTGTCGCCCGTCTCAAGGTAGCGAGCCGCACCGAGCGAGAAGCGCGTCTTGTCAAACGTGACGTCTGAGTCTGCGGTGACCGCGGCGAGAACCTTTTCGGCCTCAGCGATAACCTCGGGGCCAATTCCGTCACCGGGAATGACTGCCAGCTTGACGACGCGCGACATTGCTCTCCTTAGAGTGGTGGGCGCCTCACTTCGCTGCGGGCGCAGACTTCTTACTGTTCAGCGTAGTCCCCGCAATCACTGCCGCGATCACGATGAGACCAGCACCGATCAATGCCGTAACAGTTACGCCAGAATCAAACGCATGAGCCGCAGCCGCAAACAGGTCGTCGCCCATGGTTCCGCCGAGCTTCTCCGCCTCAATAACGGCACCCGCGAGCGTCTCGCGTGCGGCGTCGGCCGCATCACCGGGAACGCCGGCCGGAACCACGATGGTTGACCGGTAGAAGGCCGTCAGGATGCCACCCAGAATTGACGTTCCGAGTACGGCGCCCAGCTCATAGGCGGTCTCCGAAACGGCACTTGCGGCACCGGCCTTGGCCGCGGGCGCACTCGCGAGCACCAGATCGTTTGAGACCGTTTCAGCCATACCGATACCGATACCGAGCGATACAAACGCCAGCATCAGGGTAGCGACGGCAGACTCATCCGTTGCGAAAGCAACCGCGACATAGCCGATGATCGAGAACACCAGGGCGCCGGGAATCAAGATGTGTGGCGACACGCGCGCGGAGATCGGAACCACGACAAGACCCGCGATGATCATCACGACGAGCCCCGGCACGAGGGCAAGACCGGCGTTGAGCGGGCTCAGGCCGACGATGAGTTGCAGGTGTTGCGCGACGAAGTACAGGAAGCCGACCAGGGCGATGACGCTCAGCAGGTTGACCATGATCGAGCCCGAAAAGATCGGCATGCGGAACAGCGCCATGTCGAGCATCGGCACTTCAAGGCGCAACTGGCGGCGCACAAAGAGCCAGCCGAAGAACAAGCCAACGACGAACAGCAGCGAAACCGGGTGGAAGAAGCCCTGCACCGCGACTTCCTTGATGGCAAAGACGATCGGAACCATAGTGGCCACCGAGAGCGCAATGCTGACGGGGTCAAGGCGGCCAGGGTTGGGGTCTTTCGTCTCCGGCACCAGCATGGGCGCGAAGATCAACAGCGGAACCAAGACGGGTACCGACAGCAGGAAGACCGAGCCCCACGAGAAGTGCTCGAGCAGCACGCCGCCGACGATCGGGCCGAGGGCGGAACCAGCCGAGAAGCCCGCCGCCCAAATGGCGACGGCGAGGCGGCGCTGGTCACGGTCGGTGAAGATCGAGCGCAGCAGCGACAACGTCGACGGCATCAGCATGGCACCGAAGAAGCCCATCGCGGCGCGGGAGGCGATCAGCATGCCCGCGGACGTCGAGAAGGCCGCTAGGACAGAGATCGCTGCGAAGCCGGTGGCCCCAATCAGGAGCATCTTGCGGCGTCCGAAGCGGTCTCCCATCGTTCCCATCGTGACGAGCAGTGCGGCGAGCACGAGCGGGTAGGCGTCAATGATCCAGAGCTGCTCGGTGCTTGTGGGCTCGAGGTGAATCGCAATTTCGGGTAGCGCGAAGCTCAGCACGGTGTTGTCGACCGATACCAGCAGCACCGGCAGCATCAGCACGGCAAGTGCAACCCACCCCCGCCAGCTCACCTTGCCGGTGGCGCTGTCGGTGCGAAGTGCGTGGGTGTCGACTGACATGAGAATCCTCTGAGTAACTTAACCGTCTAGCCGGTATAGTATCAGAAGTGAATGGATGCCCGATGCATGGAAGGATGAAGCTATGAGTCGCCCACCCCTCGCCCGCGAAAAGGTTCTTGACGCCTTCGAGCACGTCCTTCTGGTGGAAGGCGAGCGCGCCGCCACCATGGATCGTGTCGCCGCGGAGGCCGGTGTTTCTAAGGGCGGGCTGCTTTACCACTTCGCATCTAAGGTCGCTCTCGAAGAGGCGCTGATCGAGCGCATGGACCGCCTCGTGGCCCTCGACATGGCAGAGATGCTCGCCGATCCTTCCGGTGTCGCGGCAGCGTTTATTCGCTCCTCCGCGCAGACGGGCGACGAACTCGACCGCGCGATCACCGCCGTCGGCCGACTCGCATCCAATGGTTCCGCTCTCTCGGGCGAAGCAATTCGGCGCCTCCGCGTCGTGTGGCACGACACCTTAAAGCCCTACGTTGAGAGCGAAGTTGGGCTCGAACTGATTCTGTTGGTCTCTGATGGCGTGTATTTCAACAACGCGCTCACCATTGGTTCCGTGCCCGAAATTGGCGACATGGAAGCCCTCATCACGATGGTGACGGCGGCGGCTGGCGTGCACTCCCCCACGTCGACCTCCAGCTAATTCATACGCCAGCGATACGTCGAACCTCGTAGGCTCACGTCGTGCGAGTGTTGATTGTTGAAGACGAACGCGTCATGGCTGAGGCTGTGCGCGATGGCCTGCGGCTCGAAGCGATCGCCGCAGACATCACGCACGACGGCGAAGCGGCGCTTGAGGCACTCTCCGTCAACGACTACGACGCGATCGTGTTGGATCGCGATATTCCGCGCGTCACCGGAGACGACGTCGCCCGGTGGGTTACGCAACATCAGCCGGCGACACGCAACATCATGGTGACGGCTGCTGATCGCCTGGACGATAAGGCGACCCGAGCTGGGCGCTGACGACTACCTCACGAAGCCCTTCGCGATGCGCGAACTGATCCTGCGCCTGCGGGCGATTGCCCGGCGCTCGGCCACCGCTGCGCCGCCGGTACTGGAGTGGGAGCGGCTGCGACTGGATCCGTTCCGTCGTGAGGTTTACCGCGGCGACCGCTACGTCGCACTGACCCGCAAGCAATTTGCGGTGCTCGAGGTTCTTGTCACCGCTGCTGGCGGCGTCGTAAGTGCCGAAGAGTTGCTCGAACGCGCGTGGGATGAAAATGCCGACCCGTTCACGAACGCCGTGCGCATCACGATCTCGGCGTTGCGCAAGCGCCTGGGCGAGCCCGATCTGACCGAGACGGTTGCCGGTGTCGGGTAACGCATGGCAGCGGAACCACGTGGCTGAGTCCTCGCGCATTCGCCGGGATCCAGGGCTGTCGGCTCGCGTTCGACTCACCCTCATGATCACGGCCGTTGCGGTGATCTCGAGCGGCGCGCTGTGGATCGTGACGGCGCTCTGGGTATTGCGTTACCTCCCGACAGGCAACTACTCGCTCGACAGCGGCATGTGGATGCCCGGCCGCGACGACATCATGGAAGTTTTTATGCCGATCGCCACGACCGCGTTCTTCGCGATCAGCGGTCTGGCTTTTGTCGGTGGATGGTTTCTCGCCGGCCACATTCTGCAACCGCTCACGGCGATTTCGAGTGTTGCGCACCGCGTGCGGGGCGGCGACCTCTCCAAGCGCGTGGACTTGCCGGGCCGTCGCGACGAGTTTCGTAATGTCGCCGACGCGTTCGACACCATGCTCGATTCGGTCGAGAGCACCGTCAACGCACAGCGCCGTTTCGCCGCGAACGCCTCGCACGAACTGCGCACGCCGCTCGCGATCACACGGTCGGTGCTCGATGTGGCGCAGGCTGATGCTGACCGTGACGTGCCTGCTGTACTCGGCCGGTTGCAGTCGCTGAATGATCGCGCGGTCTCATCGGCCGATGCATTGCTGCTGCTTGCGCGCCTCGACAGCACCAAGCCCGAACTCGCCCCCGTCGACCTTTCCCTCGCCTTTGAAGAGGCGCTCGATGTGTTGCAGCTCATCGCCGATCGCCAGCACGTCGAGATTCAGACTGACCTCAACGCGGCGACCGTCCTCGGCAATGCGGCGCTACTGGAGCGTCTCGCCAGCAAGCTGATTCACAACGCGATCGCCCACAACGCCCCGGCCGACGGCGTCAAACGCGTGTTCGTGCAGGTGGCGGTGCGGAATGCGACCGCTCTGTTGCGCGTGGTAAACACCGGAGCGGTGCTCGAGCCGGCCGTCGTAGCGACGCTGACAGAACCATTTGCTCGCGGCGAGCGCACCGCGGCGACAGACGACGCCCACAGCGGTGCTGGGCTGGGCCTCGCGTTGAGTGACACGATCGTGCGCGTGTACGGCGGCTCGCTCGTGTTGCACGCCCGCGCCGAGGGCGGCCTCGACATCACCGCCCGCTTCGCCCTCACCGCCCCCACCTAGCCCTCGCAACCGCACCCCGTTCCGGGGCCCGCATCGTGGTTCCGGAGCTTTCAGCGCCCGACAACGACCGTTACGCACGATCCGGTGTGACTGATGTGACTGCAGTGATGGGAGTGGCAGATTATGCGTGCGCACCCTTCTGAGTCGTGCATAACGGTAGTTGCGAGCTCTGAAATGGGCTGGTGGAACCAGGGAGCAGCGGTCGAGGACGGAACCACGCCCCGAAAACGACGGCTCCCCCGCACCCGAAGGCGCGAGGGAGCCGAAGGATTGAGCCTTACGACTCGGTGATCTCGATCTGCATGAAGACGTCAGCGTCGATCGCCGCGCGAACCTCGTCGAGGAGCTCGTCAGAGACGGGCGAGTCGACGGTCAGCACGGAGAGTGCCTGGCCACCAGCCTCAGTGCGGGCAATCTGCATGCCGGCGATGTTGATGCCAGCCTCGCCGAACTTCTGACCGTAAACCGCGACGATGCCGGGGCGGTCGGTGTACAGCATGACGATGTGGAACTTCTCGATCGGCAACTCGACCGGGTGGCCGTTGATGCCAACGAGCTTCTCGATCTGCTTCGGGCCGGTGAGGGTACCGGAGACCGACAGTTGCGAGCCGTCAGACAGAGCGCCGCGCAGCGTGATGACGTTGCGGTATTCGTCGCTCTTGTCGTCGACCAGCAGGCGAGCTTCTACGCCACGCTGCTCGGCGAGGAGCGGCGCGTTCACGTACGAAACGCTCTCGCTGACGATGTTCGTGAAGACACCCTTGAGGGCAGCAAGCTTCAGCACGTCAACGTTGTACGCGCTGAGCTCGCCGTGCACCTCAACGTCAAGGCTCGTGAGCGGCGACTTCGCGAGTGCCGAGAAGAACTGACCAAGCTTTTCGACCAGGGCAATGCCCGGGCGAACGTATGGGTCAATGGCGCCACCGGCGACGTTGACGGCGTCCGGAACCAGCTCGCCGCCGAGTGCGAGACGCACGGAGCGTGCAACCGAGACACCAGCCTTCTCCTGCGCTTCGTCGGTCGACGCACCGAGGTGCGGCGTCACGACGACGTTCGGCAGGTCGAGGAGCTTCTTGTCGGTCGGCGGCTCCGAAACGAACACATCGAGGCCGGCGCCGGCGATCTCACCCGTGGTGAGTGCCGTGTAGAGTGCATCTTCGTCGATGAGGCCACCTCGGGCAACGTTGACGACGAAGGCAGACTTCTTCATCTTGGCGAGCTGCTCGGTCGAGATCATGCCCGTCGTTTCAGGCGTCTTCGGCATGTGGATCGTGATGAAGTCACTCTGCTCGAGAAGCTCGTCGAACGACAGGAGCTCAACACCGAGTTGCTGCGCACGGGCGCTCGTGACGTAGGGGTCGTACGCAACAACGCGCATGTCGAAAGCCTGCATGCGGGCGGCGATCAGCGCGCCAATGCGGCCGAGGCCAATGATGCCGAGGGTCTTTTCGAACAGCTCGGTACCGGTGTATTTCGAGCGCTTCCACTCGCCGTCAGCCAGCGATGCATGTGCGGCCGGAATGTGGCGAGCCAGCGACAGAATGTGGCCGACGGTCAGCTCAGCGGCCGACACGATGTTCGAGGTCGGCGCGTTGACAACCATGACGCCAGCGGTCGTAGCCGCCTTGATGTCGACATTGTCGAGGCCGACGCCCGCGCGGGCGACCACCTTGAGACGGGGAGCTGCGGCAAGGGCCTCCGCGTCAATCTGCGTAGCCGAACGCACCAGAACGGCGTTGGCATCGGCGAGGGCAGCGAGAAGTGCGGGGCGGTCGGTGCCGTCCACCTCGCGCACATCAAAATCAGGACCAAGCGCATCAATTGTGGCTGGTGAGAGTTGCTCGGCGAGGAGAACGACAGGCTTCGACACAGGGAATATCCTTTAGTGCTTAACGCGAAGGGGAAAGGTCGTGCGCCGCACATCATCGGGACGCTCAAGCTACAGCCTACTCTTCTGCGCATGCCTGCTTGTTCATGTGACGTTCATCGCAACAGTAAGTTCTGCGGTTCTTGCGAATTCCAGACTTAGCCGCAGAACGGATTGCCGCTCACAAACGAGCATCCCGACGTCAGCATGAGCGACAGCGTGTTCATCCAATACACCTGAGCGACCGCGAAGCCGGCAAGAAGCAGGAGCGCGTATTCGCCAACGGTACGGCGAATACCGAACGCGACGATCGCCGCAAAAATAACGACCGGGACCACGATGGCCGCGATCAGCACGATCCAGCCCGTTGCGGTGAGCGGGTAGGCGCCCGTCGCCTGCTGCATGAGCGCACCAATCGCGCTGAACACGGTGTATGCGTAGGCAAGACCGAAAACCCCGGTGACAGTGGCCATCATCCAAAGCGGCGAACGCGTCTTCAAAACGTGCTGCGGACTCTCCGCAACACTCATTGCGTCACTCATGAGCCCATTCCTCCCCAGACGAAGGGCCACGGAACCAACAGCACGGCTCCGGCTGCCAACCACACAAAGCGCACCCAGGTTTTCGACGCGCGGGTGAGGTACATCACCGCGGCAAACCAGATTGCCGGTGCTGCTGCCGCAACCCACGCCGCAATCGCATACTGAATGGTTCCGGCCGCCAACTGCTCACCGTCAGGCTGGAGGCGCAAGCCGCCAATAATCCAGCCGACCGTGTAGAGCACGAAGATGCCGCCGATGATGCCGAGCCCGATCAGCGCGGCGTTCGAGAGGCCAACGGGTGCTGGCTGCTCGGCAACCGCAACGCCGTCAACCGGCTCGCGGATGACCTCGACGGTCTCGCTCCCCTTGCCAACGGCGGTCCAGCCGCGGTTGAGTTTGGGTGGCGCTACGAGTGACTCATCGCCGTCCCATGACAGCGCGTCGTCGTCGAGCGACGGATCGGGTTCGGTTGCCATGGTTCCAGCCTACTGGCGGGCGGCCGCCACCGCCGCGATCACGGTGTTGACGTCGGTCACGTCGTATCCGGCACCGCCGCCACCGGGGCCGGGCGGCGCATCGTCAGTTGCTGTGGTGCGGGCACTCAGGTGCACGGCGTGCACGCCGGTCGTGCGCACCGAAGCGATGTCGCCAACGGTGAGGCCACCACCGGCCGTCACCTGCAGTGCGTCACCAGAGCGGCGCACGAAAGCTGCCAGCCGATCGACGCCATCGATGGTGCGCGGAGCGCCACCGCTCGTCAGCACGCGGTGCACGCCGAGATCGAGGAGGCTGTCGAAAACGGCGTCAGGGTCGGCCGAAGCGTCAATCGCGCGGTGGAAAACGAACTCCTTCTCCCCCGCCGCCTCCTGCCAACGCTTGATGACCTCGACGTCAGCGAGTCCGTCGCGGGTGAGCGCGCCGATGACGACGCCCCCGACGCCCTGCTGCACGAGGCGTCGGATGTCATCCCAGACGATCGCGGCCTCTTCGGAGTTGTAGACGAAGCCACCCGGGCGCGGACGCACGAGCACGCAAATGCGCGAGCCATCGCCGTTGCATGCGGCAATCGCGGCGTCGACCATGCCAGCCGACGGCGTGAGGCCCCCGGTCGACAGCGCCTGCACCAGTTCGACACGATCGGCACCGTTTTCGAACGCGGCACGCACACCGGCCGCATCTTGCACTGCAATCTCAACCAAAGTCACACTCGACATTGTACGAATCCCACCCGCCCCGCGGTGGCGTGTGTCGTCATATGCCCCCAGTGCTTCATGCGTGGTGCTCCTGGTTCCGCACCCCCGGTTCCGAGCCCCTGGTTCCGCACCCCTGGTTCCGCTTCCCTGGTTCCGAGCCCCTGGTTCCGCTTCCCGGGTTCCGAGCCCGCCATTCCAACGACCGTTCTGCACGACTCGAAACGGTGCGCACGCAAAATGTGCCACACCAGCCCCACCAGTCACATCTGTCACAGGAGTGCGTGCATAACGGTCGTTGCGCGCCGCCGAAGTGACCGTTCTGCAGGATTCGTGCCCATTTGCAGGAAAAATTTGCCCGGAATCATTGGTTTTGGCCGCAAAATCCGACATAACGGCCACGAGGCGCGCGGAACCATGAGAACAAGAGAGCGGAACCGTGGGCGCGGCGGCGGCGCCCCCGAAAGTCCGCAAAAAAGGCGGGAGGCCCGATGCCTGAGCATCGAGCCTCCCGTGAAACGTCAGATTTAGCGTGCTGCCGAACCCTCAACGTAGTCAGCGTCCTGCTGCTTCCATGCGAACAGTGCGCGCAGGTCGCGGCCGGTGGCCTCGATCGGGTGCTGCGCAGCCTTCTCACGAAGTGCCTGGAACTCGACAGCGCCGTTGTCCTGGTCTTCGATGAAGCGCTTCGCGAATGCACCGGTCTGGATGTCGGTGAGAACAGCCTTCATGTTCTCCTTGACACGAGCGTCGATGACGCGCGGGCCCGAGACGTAGTCGCCGTACTCAGCGGTGTCGGAGATCGACCAGCGCTGCTTGGCGATGCCGCCCTCCCACATCAGGTCAACGATGAGCTTGAGCTCGTGAAGAACCTCGAAGTAGGCGATCTGCGGCTGGTAGCCAGCCTCGGTCAGGGTCTCGAAGCCGTACTGAACGAGCTGCGAAACACCACCGCAGAGAACAGCCTGCTCACCGAACAGGTCGGTTTCGGTCTCTTCGGTGAACGTGGTCTTAATGACGCCGGCGCGGGTGCCACCGATGGCCTTGGCGTATGAGAACGCGAGGTCCCAGGCCTTGCCCGATGCGTCCTTCTCGACAGCAACGATGTCGGGGATACCGCGGCCTGCGACGTACTCGCGGCGTACCGTGTGACCCGGAGCCTTCGGAGCGATGAGGATCACGTCAACACCCTCAGGTGCCTCGATGTAGCCGAAGCGGATGTTGAAGCCGTGCGCGAAGGCCAGGGCCTTACCCGCAGTCAGGTTCGGCTTGATCGAGTCGTTGTAGATCGAACGCTGGTGCTGGTCCGGAGCGAGGATCATGATGACATCTGCCCACGCGGTGGCGTCAGCAACGTTCTTGACCTCGAAGCCCTCTTCCTGGGCCTTGGCGATCGACTTTGAGCCATCCTTGAGCGCGATGACAACCTCGACGCCCGAGTCGCGAAGGTTCTGAGCGTGAGCGTGGCCCTGCGAGCCGTAACCCACGATGGCAACCTTCTTGCTCTGGATCAGCGACAGGTCTGCGTCAGCGTCATAGATGAGTTCGGTCACTTCTTTACTCCTTGTTTCTTAGGTTTATTTCTCAGCCGCGCAGTACGCGCTCTGTGATGCTCTTGCCGCCGCGGCCCATGGCCAGCAGTCCGGATTGAGCGAGTTCTTTGATGCCAAAAGGTTCTAGTGCGCGCAGTAGTGCGTCGACTTTACCCTTGTCACCCGTGACCTCGACGACCAACGCGTCAGGCGCGTAGTCGACGATCTGAGCACGGAACAGGTTGACGACTTCCAGCACATTAGATCGGGTCTGGTTGTCAGCACGCACCTTGATCAGCATGTGCTCGCGCTGAACGGAAGCGGCGTTTTCCAGCTCCACAATCTTGATCACATTCACCAGCTTGTTGAGCTGCTTCGTGACCTGTTCCAGCGGCAATTCTTCAACGTCTACGACAACCGTGATTCGGGAAAGACCCGGAACCTCGGTGACGCCCACGGCGAGGGATTCGATGTTGAATCCGCGGCGGGCGAAGAGTCCGGCGACACGCGTCAGCAGACCGGGCTTGTTCTCTACAAGGAGACTCAGCACGTGGCTCGACATGATCAGATCTCCTCGTCAAAGCTCGGCGCGTGGTCACGCGCGTACTGGATAAAGCTGTTGCTGACACCCTGCGGAACCATTGGCCACACCATCGCGTCAGCCGACACAACGAAGTCGATCACGACCGGGCGGTCGTTCGTCTCCAGGGCCAGCTTGATGGCGGCGTCGATGTCTTCTTCCTTTTCGACGCGAATACCGAGGCACCCGTAGGCGTCGGCAAGCTTCACGAAGTCAGGAATGCGAACGCTACCTGCGCCCGTGTTCAGCTCGGTGTTGGAGTAGCGGCTGCCGTAGAACAGAGTCTGCCACTGCTTCACCATACCGAGCGACGAGTTGTTGATGATCGCGACCTTGATCGGAATGTTGTTGATCGCACAGGTCGCCAACTCCTGGTTGGTCATCTGGAAGCAACCGTCGCCGTCAATCGCCCAAACCACGCGGTCGGGCTCAGCCACCTTCGCCCCCATAGCTGCCGGCACGGAGTAACCCATGGTTCCGGCACCACCCGAGTTGAGCCACGAGTTTGGACGCTCGTATTTGATGAACTGTGCGGTCCACATCTGGTGCTGGCCAACGCCTGCGGCGTAGACAGCCTCCGGGCCGGTGAGCTCACCGATGCGCTGGATAACCTTCTGCGGCGACATCAGTCCGTCGCTGGGCTCGGTGTATCCGAGGGGGAACTCGTCGCGCAGACCATCGAGGTAGGACCACCAGTCCGAAATGTCGGGCTTGGTGGTGCCCACGGTGCCGCGGAAAGCGGCGTCGAGATCAACGAGAACCTCGGCGAGGTCGCCCACAATCGGCACATCGGCGGTGCGAATCTTGGAGATCTCGGCGGGGTCGATGTCAACGTGCACGACCTGTGCGTTCGGGGCGAACAGCGACGCCTTACCGGTCACGCGGTCGTCGAAGCGAGCTCCGAGAGCGACGATCAGGTCGGACTCCTGCAGCGCGAGCACTGCCGGAACCGTGCCGTGCATGCCGGGCATACCCAGGTGCTGCTCGTGCGAGTCGGGGAAAGCACCGCGAGCCATCAGCGTCGTGACAACCGGCGCACCAGTTGACTCGGCAAGCGTCAGCAGCTCTTGCGACGCCTTGGCGCGAATAACGCCACCACCGACATAGAGCACCGGCTTCTTGGCGTCAGCGATGAGCTGCGCTGCGGCCTGAATCTGCTTGCCGTGCGCCTTGGTCACCGGACGGTAACCCGGCAGATCAATCTTCGGCGGCCAGATGAACGGAGCCTCAGCCTGCTGTGCGTCCTTCGTGATGTCGACGAGCACGGGGCCAGGGCGACCGGTCGAAGCGATTTCGAAGGCTGCCGCGATGGCGCCCGGAATTTCTTCGGCGTCTTTCACGAGGAACGAGTGCTTCGTGATCGGCATCGTGATGCCCACGATGTCGGCCTCTTGGAAGGCGTCGGTGCCCATGAGGGTCGAGAACACCTGGCCGGTGATCGCGACCATCGGAACCGAGTCCATGTAAGCGTCAGCGATAGCCGTCACGAGGTTCGTGGCACCGGGGCCGGAGGTCGCGATGCACACGCCCACCTTGTTGGAGGCCGATGCGTAGCCTTCAGCAGCGTGACCAGCACCCTGCTCGTGGCGAACCAGAATGTGACGGATGCCGGAGGAATCCATCAGCGGGTCGTAGACCGGGAGGATAGCGCCGCCCGGGAGACCGAAGACGTCAGTGACGCCGATCAGCTCGAGGGAACGAACGACGGCTTCAGCACCCGTGAGCACGGGCGCAGACGCGGTGCGAGCAGGGGGCCGTGGCACGGCCGATGCGGAGGCGTCGGGCATGAAATGATCCTTGCGTTTCGTATGCGAATGAGGTGTCTTGGTGGCCGTTAGCCCGTGACTGCGCCTTCAGCGGCAGAACGCACGAGCTTTGAGTACTTGGCCAAAACGCCACGGGTGTAGCGCGGGGGAAGTGGCTCCCAGCCTTCACGGCGGGAGCTCAGCTCGGCCTCGTCGACGAGTAGGTCAAGAGAGCGAGCTGCGATATCGACCCGAATAAGATCACCATCGCGCACGAAAGCAATAGGACCTGCGTCCACCGCTTCGGGTGCTATGTGTCCGATGCACAGGCCGGTTGTGCCGCCTGAGAATCGTCCGTCTGTCAAGAGTAGTACATCTTTTCCGAGCCCTGCGCCCTTGATGGCGGCGGTGATGGCGAGCATCTCGCGCATACCCGGGCCACCCTTCGGGCCCTCGTAGCGGATGACAACGACCGAGCCCGCTTCGATCTCGCCGGCGGCGAGGGCGTCCATCGCGGCACGCTCGCGGTCAAACACGCGTGCGGGGCCTTCGAAGACGTCAGCGTCAAAGCCAGCCGACTTCACAACGGCACCCTCGGGAGCCATCGAGCCGTGCAGAATCGTGAGACCACCCGTCGCGTGAATCGGGTTGTCGAGGGTGTGGATGACCTCACCATCGATCGGGTCCGGGTTCAGGTCGGCAAGGTTCTCAGCAAGTGTCTTGCCAGTCACGGTGAGCGCGTCACCGTGCAGCAGGCCCTCGTCGAGCATCGCCTTCATGATGACCGGGATGCCGCCGTGGCGGTCGACGTCGTTCATGACGTACTTACCGAACGGCTTCATGTCGGCGATGTGCGGAACCTTGTCGCCGATGCGGTTGAAGTCGTGCAGGCTCAGGTCGACCTCGGCTTCGCGAGCGATCGCGAGGAGGTGAAGAACGACGTTGGTGGAACCACCGAGCGCCATCGCGAGGGCGATTGCGTTTTCGAAGGCTTCCTTCGTGAGGATGTCGCGGGTCGTGATGCCCTGGCGCAGCAGGTTAACGACGGCTTCGCCCGAACGGTGAGCGAAGTAGTCACGACGGCGGTCTGCCGAGGGCGGAGCAGCGGAACCAGGAAGGCTGAGTCCGAGGGCTTCGGCAACCGAGGCCATGGTGTTTGCGGTGTACATACCACCACACGCACCTTCACCGGGTGCGAACGAGCACTCGATGCGCTTGAGGTCTTCCGGGGTCATCTTGCCAGCGAGGCACGCGCCGACGCCTTCGAAGGAGTCAACGATCGTGATCTCCTTTTCGGTGCCGTCGGAGAGCTTGACCCAACCCGGTGCGATCGAACCGGCGTACAAAAAGACGCTGGAGAGGTCGAGGCGGGCCGATGCCATCAGCATGCCGGGGATCGACTTGTCACAGCCGGCGAGAAGAACGGAACCATCGAGGCGCTCGGCCATCATGACGGTTTCGACGGAGTCAGCGATGACTTCGCGGCTCACGAGCGAGAAGTGCATGCCTTCGTGGCCCATGGAGATGCCGTCAGAGACGGAAATCGTGCCGAACTGCAGCGGGTAACCACCGCCCGAGTGCACGCCCTCCTTGGCGCCCTGTGCCAGACGGTCAAGGCTGAGGTTGCACGGCGTGATTTCGTTCCAGCTGGAGGCAATACCAATCTGGGGCTTGTCCCAGTCAGCGTCTCCCATGCCGACACCACGAAGCATGCCGCGCGACGTGGTGGCTTCAATGCCATCCGTAATCACTCGGCTGCGGGGTTTGATGTCGATGAAGTTCTCAGAAGTCGAATCAGAAGCGGGCATATGGCGAGTCTATTCCGCTTGTCAGGGAGGTCAGGACCGCGTGACAGCCGCGTGTTCTCGCGGATCTGTGCTCAACCTCAGGTTTTTGTCAGCAATTGTGTGCATGGCTGCAGGGTTCACCGAGCGGAGTGTTCGCTTTGCCCGCGTGGAATCGATCAAAAGTGTCAGCCATGACGGTAGACAGATCGTTGCCCAATCATGACGACTGATTGCGCGTTCGCAGGTCAGCAAGGCGGGTCAACAGGTCCGCCATCTCCGCGGCATCAGCAGCGTGCAGGGTCGCGGCGGTGGATCCCCCGCCGACGCGCACACCGAGATCGGTGGGCTGTAGAGCACGAAGCGCGTCTTCATCCGTCTCATCGTCACCGGCAAACAGCACGGCTGTCGCACCGACCGCCGCACGCAACGCGTGAACGGCGCCGTCTTTGCCTTCGGCGCGCTCGGAGTATTCAACGACGTCGTGCCCTCCCCTGCGCCGCCACCCGTGCAGTCGGTCGCGGGCAAATCCGTCAAGGATCGCGTGCGCGTGCGTTGTGCCGTGCTCGGTCGCGAGCCGCGTGTGCACGACGAAGCCGTAGGGCTTGCGCTCGACCCAGACGTTGTCGAGAGCGCTGAGCGCCTCGGCAAGGTCATCGCTGAAGGTCGCGACCTCAGGGCTCGGGTGAGCGAGAGGCGGAGCCTCGTAGCCGCTGGGGAGGTGCAATTGCGCGCCGTGAGAACCGGCAAGCAACAGCCGGGACTCCGGGTCGTATGCGCTCACGAGTTTCAAGTCGGCCAGCATCCGGCCGGACACCAGCGCGACGTGAGTATCGGGCAGTGCTGCAAGCCGATCGATGGCCTGCCGCGCCTGCGCTCCCATGCGCGCTTCGGACGGCACGTCGACCAACGGCGCCAAGGTTCCGTCGAAGTCCAACGCGACCAGCAGCACCGGCGTGTGCGCAAGGTCGTCCAGGTCAACCATGGTGATGCACCTGACGATCATGGGTCTGCAATTCGTGGAGGAAGGCCTCCGCCCATGCCGCGACATCGTCGCGCGCGAGTCGGCGCTGCATGGCGCGCATGCGGCGAGTTTGCTCGGCGTGCGGCATGTCGATCGCGACCATGATGGCGTCTTTCATGCCGTCAATGTCGTGGGGATTGATGAGCAACGCACCCTGGAGCTGGTCGGCGGCGCCAGCGAACTCGCTCAGCACGAGCGCTCCCCCGTTGTTGCCGCGCACCGCGACGTATTCTTTGGCGACGAGGTTCATGCCGTCGCGCAGCGCGGTGACGAGCATGACGTCGGCGGCGAGGTAGAGCGCAACCATTTCATCGCGCGGGTACGAGTGGTGCAAGTAGCGGATGGCGGTGTGCCCCGTCGTGTCGAACACGCCGTTGGTGCGACCGACGGTCAGCTCGATCTCATCACGCAACTGCATGTAGGCGTCGACGCGTTCACGGCTCGGGCTCGCCACCTGCACGAGGGTCGCGTCGGTGACCGACAGGCTGCCATCTTGCAGGAGTTCTCCGAATGCCTTGAGCCGGTGACGGATGCCCTTCGTGTAGTCGAGGCGGTCAACGCCCAACAGAATTGCCCGCGGGTTGCCGAGCTCTTCGCGAATTTCGGTCGCGCGAGCGATGACCTCGGGTCGTGCGGCGATCGCCTGATATTCGGCAACGTCAATGGAGATCGGGAATGGCTTGACCGAGACGGAGCGCTTTGCACCGTCGGCATCGGTTACCGTCACGCGTGACTTGTGCGTTGGGTACGGCAACTGGCGGCGCACCGCACGCAAGAAGTTGCCCGCGTCGGCCACGCGCTGAAACCCGATCACGTCGGCGCCGAGGAGACCCTCGAGCACCTGACGACGCCACGGGAGCTGCGAATACAGACCGTATGCCGGAAACGGAATGTGGTGGAAGTAACCGATCGTGACGTCAGGGCGAAGCTCACGAACGATGCGCGGCACCAACTGTAGCTGATAGTCGTGCACCCAAATGGTTCCGCCCGGCGCCACGGCGGCAGCCGCGGCCTCGGCGAAGCGGCGATTGACGCGTTCGTAGGCCTCCCACCAAATGCGACGGTACCGCGGCGGTGCGATCACGTCGTGGTAGAGCGGCCAAATTGTGTCGTTGCTGAAGCCTTCGTAATAGAGTTCAACATCGCTCGCGCTGAGAGTCATCGGAATGAGCGTCATACCCTCGACCTCAAACGGGTCAAGCTCTACATCGGCCGCACCGGGCCATCCCACCCACGCCCCCTGCGCGGCGCGAATAACCGGTTCGAGAGCGGTGACCAGCCCGCCGGGAGACGTTTGCCAGCGCACCTGCCCATCCGCGTCGACAACACGGTCGACCGGAAGTCGATTCGCGACAATCACGAGGTCTGCAGATGATGAATGTGGCACGCTGCTCCTGCCTTAGGGGTCGGTCTCGCGGGTTGTCTTCACCCTATCGGCTCCGCCTGACGGTAGCGTTAACGCATGCGAAAGTACTTCTCCGGTACCGGCGTCCTTTCTGTCATCACGAGCGCGATCGCTCTTCTGAAAGGAATGCGTGGTCAGAAATTCACGTGGCGCACCGCCATCGCGTGGCTGTCGTGGGCGCTGATGCTAGCCATGTCGATCGGTATTTTCAGCGAGAATCGCCAGGCCGCACGTGGCTTCGTCGTCGACCACCCCGAGCAATCGAAAGAGGAACGCAAGCTCCTCAAGCGCTATAAGTAGCCCTCAAGCACGACAATGCCCGCTTGTATCGCTACGGGCGGGCATTGTGTTTGTGTCAATTAGCGCGTGAGCACGAGGGCATCGCCCTGGCCGCCACCACCGCACAGCGCGACGACGGTGGTTCCGGAACCGCGGCGCACGAGTTCGTGAACGGCGTGCACGACGAGGCGGTTGCCACTGGCACCGATCGGGTGGCCGAGGGCGATACCGCCACCGTGGATGTTCACGACGTCGTCCGACAGACCGAGCGCACGCTGCGAAGCAACAACGACGGCGCCGAAAGCTTCGTTGATCTCAACGAAGTCGAGGTCGGCTACGGTGATGCCCTGCTTCTTCAGCGCAACAGCGATCGAGTCAGCCGGCTGCTCGTGCAGCGAGTTATCCGGGCCGGCGGTCTGGCCGCTGGCACCGACTGTGGCCAGAACGTTCCAGCCTTCCTTCTCGGCGCGTGCTCGCGTCGTCAGCACGACAGCCGATGCACCATCGGAAATCTGCGACGAGTTGCCCGCGGTGATGGTTCCGTCCTTCGCAAACGCCGCACGCAGGCCTGCAAGGGTCTCCATCGTCGTCCCCGGGCGCACACCCTCATCGCGCGTCAGCACGAGCGGGTCCCCCTTGCGCTGCGGAACCTCAACACGAATCATCTCCGCGTCGAAGATGCCGGCCTCGGCTGCAGCAGCCGCACGCTGGTGCGAGCGGGCCGCAACGGCGTCTTGCTCTTCGCGCGTAATGTTGTAGCGCGGGTTGAGGCGCTCGGTCGACGTGCCCATCGACTCACGGTCGTAGGCGTCGGTGAGACCGTCGTATGCCATGTGGTCAAGGACCTCGATGGAACCATACGAGTAGCCGTCGCGGGAGCCCATCAGGAGGTGGGGTGCGCGGGTCATCGACTCCATGCCGGCCGCGACCATGACCTCGGCGTCGCCGAGCTTGATCGTGCGAGCAGCGTCAATGATCGTGGTGAGGCCGGAGAGGCACACCTTGTTGACGGAGCCGGCGGCAACGTCCCACCCGAGGCCCGCGCCAATGGCAGCCTGACGAGCGGGGTTCTGGCCAGCGCCAGCAGCCAGCACCTGACCCACGAGAACGGCGTCAACCGCTGTCGGGTCAATTCCTCCCTGCTCGAGGGCGCCGCGGATCGCGAGGGATCCGAGCTGAGGTGCGGTAAACGAGGCAAGCTGCCCCTTGAGGCGGCCCTGCGGGGTGCGGGCCGCGGCAACGATCACGACATCGGTGGCGTTCATGCTGATTCCTTGAGTTCGGGAGAAATGATGAGCGTCGGCTCCGTCGCGGCGATGACCTCATCGACCGTGACACCAGGAGCGACCTCCACCAGCACGAGTCCGTCGTCGGTGACATCGATCACGGCGAGATCCGTGATGATGCGGTTGACGACGCGCTTGCCGGTGAGGGGCAACGAGCACTCGTTAACGATCTTGGCAGATCCGTCCTTCGCAACGTGCTCCATGAGCACGATCACGACGCCAGCGCCGTGCACGAGGTCCATAGCGCCGCCCGGGCCCTTGACCATCTTGCCGGGGATCATCCAGTTGGCGAGGTCACCGGCGGCGGAGACCTGCATGGCGCCGAGGATGGCGGCGTCAACCTTGCCGGCGCGGATCATGCCGAAGCTCAGACCAGAGTCGAAGAACGCCGAACCCGGAAGGGTCGTGACGGTCTCCTTACCAGCGTTGATGAGGTCGGGGTCAACATTGGCCTCGGTCGGGTACGGACCGACACCGAGGATGCCGTTCTCCGACTGAAGAACAACGGTGACGTCTTCGGGTACGTAGTTCGGAACCAGGGTCGGCAGACCGATACCCAGGTTGACGTACGAGCCGTCGGAAAGTTCCTGAGCTGCGCGAGCAGCCATTTCGTTACGCGTCAAAGCCATGATTTATGCCCCTTCCGAAACGGTGCGGCGCTCAATCCGCTTTTCAATGTCGGTACCAACCTCAATCACGCGGTGCACGTAGACACCGGGGAGGTGGATCTCGTCGGGGTCAAGCTCACCCGGCTCAACGAGGCGCTCGACCTGCGCGATGCAGACACGGCCAGCCATCGCGGCGAGCGGGTTGAAGTTGCGGGCCGCCTTGTTGAAGATCAGGTTGCCGTGGCGGTCACCGACGGCCGCGTGTACGAACGCGAAATCGGTCGTGATCGACTCTTCGAGAACGTACTCGCCGCTCTTGCCACCGACCTCAAACGTGCGAACCTCCTTCTGCGGCGATGCCACAGCAATGGTTCCGTCTGCCGCGTACTTGCGGGGCAATCCGCCCTCAGCAACCTGCGTGCCAACGCCGGTCTGCGTGAAGAATGCTGCAACTCCGGAACCACCGGCGCGCAGCTTCTCAGCGAGCGTGCCCTGCGGGGTGAGCTCGAGCTCAAGCTCGCCAGAGAGGAACTGACGTTCGAACTCTTTGTTCTCACCGACGTAGGAGGACGTCATCTTACGGATGCGCTTGGCACCGAGCAGCACGCCCAGGCCCCAGTCATCAACGCCGCAGTTGTTCGACACGATGCTGAGATCAGTCGTTCCCTGCGCGAGAAGGGCTTCAATCAGGGCAATCGGGTTACCCGACAGTCCGAAGCCACCGACGGCGATGCTCGCGCCGTCTGAAATGTCTGCGACGGCTTCTGCCCCGCTCGACACCTCTTTGTTGATCATGTCCACTCCCTTGTCGAACGGTGTTCTTTCCACCCTGCGCTTCGCGCGCGTACGGTTCAAATGCACGGTCGCGATGTGGACAATGTGGGCGAATTTGCCCACATTGTGGACGGTTGGCGTAGCATGGGGAGCATGGTAGCGACAGTTCCGGGAGCCCAAGCGATTGCGCGCGCTGCCGCGGTTTTGCGCCGAGTGACGGCGGCCGGAACCACGGGAGTCACGACCCAAGACATCGCGCAGCACACAGAGCTCACGCGCCCGACTGCGCACCGCCTGTTGACCGCGCTGCAGGCCGAGGGTCTCGTTGACCGCGAGGACGCCACGGGGCTGTGGCTGCCTGGCCCCGAGCTCTACCTGATGGGCACAGTCGCCGCGTCTCGCTATGACGTGCCGGCGCTCGCGCACAACATCGTGAAGTCTCTCGCGACGCGCACCGAAGAGAGCGCGTTTTTGTCGGTGCAGCGCGGTGATGAGACGGTGTGCCTGTTGCGGGAAGACGGCAGTTTTCCGATTCGCTCGTTTGTGCTGAGCGAGGGTGTGCGTTTTCCACTCGGCGTCGCGTCGGCGGGCCTGGTGATCCTGTCGTTCCTGCCCGATGACGAAATCGACGCCTACCTCGAGCGACAGACGAAGCTCAGCGAGCACTTCGGGCGGCCGCACTCGGTGACCGCGATTCGCAAGCGCATTCAGGAGACGCGTGACCGCGGCTACTCCGTGAACCCTGGACTCATTGTGAACGGCAGCTATGGCCTCGGCGCGGCCGTCTTCAACGCGCAGGGCCGCCCGGAGTGGGCGCTCAGCATTACTGGCGTCGGGTTCCGTTTCGGCCCCGACCGACTCCCCCGCCTCGGCCGCGACCTCCTCTCCCACGCTCACCAGCTCACCGCCGCCCTCGCCGCGAGCGGGCGTTAGGCCTCAGCCCTGCCGTTCGCGCACGACCCGCGCGCATGCGCCGGATGTCGGGGTTTTCACCTCGTGCCGCCCGTTTTGCCCTCGACGAGCGATCATCCGCCCAAAACCCCGACGCGCGGCATGACCGGCACTGCCCCGGACCTTTGCGCGCCCACGCACCCTCCACCCAAGGTTTCCGGTCGTCGGCTCACCGGCGTTGTGCACCCGCGCCCCTCGCACGCTCGCCGCATGTCGGGGATTCTGCCTCACGCCGCCCGGTTTCTCCCTCGACAGCCGATCACCCACCCAAAACCCCGACTTCCGGTATGAATGGCTGCGTCAAATTGCTCAGCGCCACGCATCCCGCAACGGGATGACGGATAACCGCCTAAGGGCGAGCCCGACTAAGAAGCGCAA
Organism: uncultured Microbacterium sp.; assembly: GCA_947503655.1. Lineage (GTDB taxonomy): Bacteria > Actinomycetota > Actinomycetes > Actinomycetales > Microbacteriaceae > Microbacterium. The sequence goes on along the minus strand of CANNEP010000007.1, from coordinate 27,134 downwards.
CAACTCTCTCGGCCGAAGTCTCCGGCGCTTCGTCGTTGGTGATTAGCGTCTCGGTGGCGAGCTCGCGCGTTCCTTCATCGTCAATCCACTCCGCGAGAAAGTCATGCCCGGATCTAATCCAGTCCGTCGCTTTTGATTCCAAGGATCGCGCACGAAGTGTCCGTAGAGCTTCAGCTCGTTCTAACGATGGCAACACGAGCAACACGCATGGCACACCGTTCAATGCATTCTTTACTTGCCGAAAATGAAGCTCGTCTTGGTACGACGTGTGCCCCGCTCCCAGTGCGATTACTGCGTTTGGGTTGTCCTCCAGCACGCGACGAACAGCGTGTGCTCGGGCAACCTCCCATTCACGTTCTGCGGCAACTCGACCGACCGCGGAGCTTCTCTGCGAAAGTTTTTCTAGGGTCCAGCCAGCTTCCTCGTAATAGGGCTCCGCTACTTCATCGATATCGCCGAACGGAACGCCTATTCCGGCAGCAACAAGCTTCCCGAGGGTCGATTTACCGGTTGCGGCCGGGCCGATCAGAACGAGAGGCGTGTTGAGACTCATGAATCCAGCTTGGCAGTAAACGGCGTCCCGGCTGCGGGAAGTGCATAGCCAGCGCGTAGCCTTCCGAGTTACGCCTATGTCAGCAGTAGAAGCCGTCCCGGAGGTTGATGCCGTGCTCGAGCCAGGCTTTCATGGCGATGAGCATGCCGGTCCAGCCCTCGCAATTGCCGAACGCTGATTTCGCACCGTCAGGTGTGGCGAGCCACGAAGCCTCGGTGATCGTCAGAAGCGTGCGGGTGTCGTCATCGAGCGATTCAAACGCAAACGTCGTGCGCGTGGTTCCGGCGCTCCCCGCCGCATTCTGGGCGTCCCACTCAATCGTGATGCGCCGCGGCTTCTCGGCCTCGATCACCGTCACCGGAAAGCGGCCCGGGAAGTCAGCGAAGTCCCACGTAACGTCCGCCCCCTGGTTCCAACCGCCCCTGCGCACCACCCGTCGTGAAATACCGCGAGAGGTGCGCGGGGTCGGCAACGGCTTCGTACGTCTCGGCAATCGGTCGCGCAATGCGCCCAGAAACCGAGAATGACAGGTCGGTGAGTTCGGTGTCGGCCATGCCGCAAAACTACGCGGCATAGCTGACAACCGCTAGACGTGCAGCGCGGCGAGCTCGGCCGCGATCACCGGAGCGATCGCCGCAGCGCCGCGCGCAGACATCACCACGGTGTAGTGGTTGAGGTCTTCGATGAAGCGGAATCGCACGCTCGGCAGCGCCTCTTCCAGGCGCCCCACCTGCTCCGGCGAGTACAGCCCGGGCGTCTCATCCTGCAGGCCACGCGGCACCCACACGAACACGGCGGGCACCGAAATGCCGGTGATTGCCTCGCGCGGCAGCGTGCCGGTGTTGAGGTCGACCGTGTCGTCGACCGTGACCGCGAAGCTCGTCGCGGGACGGAGAGCTCCGGAACCATCGGGCACGAGATCGTAGGCGAGGTAGCGTTCCAGCGCGGGCGTCCACGCATCTGCGAATGCGGGGTGCGCACGCCACAGGTCGAGGTATTCGTCGGCCGATGCGAAACGCATTTCAAGTCGTGCTGCCGTCGGGCCGAGGATGTGCTTGACGAGCGCTTCGGCAGTGAGACCTTCCGGCACCTCAAGCGGCAGACCACCATCGATCAACGCGATGCGTGAAATGCGCTCGGGGTGCAGGTAAGCCGTCACGACAGAGACGAAAGCCCCCATCGAGTGGCCGACGAGCATCGTCTTTTCAATGCCGAGGGCATCCATGAGCGCGATGATGTCGGCCGCGTGCGCTGCCATTCCTGCGGGCCCCTCGATCTCGTTGCTGCGGCCGCGACCGCGCAGGTCGGGTGCCACAATGCGAACACCGGGGAGAGTCGGAACCACTTCGAGCCACGCAAGGTGCGATGCGGTGACGCCGTGGATCGCGATGATCGTGTCAGTGATCTCCCCCACGGGCTCCCAAATACCGACGGCAAGTTCGCCACCGGCGACCGGAACCGCGACGGCCCGGTAGGTGTGTTCCAGACTCATCGAGCGCTCCATCCACCATCCATGACGTACGACGAACCGGTGACCATGCCAGCGTTGTCAGACGCGAGCCAACCGGCGAGCGAGCCAACCTCTGCGGGCTCGATCATGCGCTTGATCGCGGGCTCCGTCAGCATGATCTTCTCGACGACCTCAGCCTCACTTATGCCGTGCACCTTGGCCTGGTCAGCGATCTGCTTCTCGACGAGCGGGGTGCGCACGTAGGCCGGGTTGATGCAGTTGCTGGTGACGCCGTGCGGGCCGCCCTCGAGAGCCGTCACCTTCGACAGGCCCTCGAGACCGTGCTTGGCGGCGACGTAGGCCGACTTGAACGCGCTCGCGCGAATGCCGTGCACCGAAGAAATGTTGATGATGCGTCCCCAGCCACGCTCGTACATTCCGGGCAGCACCGCACGGATCAGCAGGAACGGCGACGTCACCATAAGCGACTGAATGAGTCGGAAGGTGTCGGGGTCGTATTCGTGAATCGGAGCAACGCGCTGAATACCGGCGTTGTTGACCAGAATGTCAGCCTGCAGCTCGAGGTTGTCGAGCGCCTTCGTGTCACTCAGGTCAACGACCCAGACTTCGCCACCGAGAGCATCTGCCGCCTGCTGCGCCGCTTCAGCGTTGAAGTCGGCGATCACGACGTGCGCACCACGGCGCGCAAACTCCTCGGCACACGCGAGACCAATGCCGCTCGCGCCTCCCGTAACAACGGCGCGCTTACCGGCCAGATCTTGTTCAGTCATCGTGGTTCCCCCCTCGACGCGGCGCCAGCGCGTTGTCGATCATCTGTGTCATCGCGGTGAAGACACGTTCATCAAGCTGTGCGGGCGGTTGCCCGTTTTCGTCGCGTTCCCATAGCAGAAAGCGCATACCAATCAGTTCACCCATGCCCATGAGTGCCCACGCGGTGACCTCGGGGTCGAGTCGGCGGTCGATGTCGCCGGCTTCTTTGGCTGCCGCGAGGCCAGCTTCGTAGCCCTCGACGATGCGGGTGTAGTGCAGTTTCAATACCTCGGGCGAGACAAACTCGGCCTCGCGTACGACGCGGTACAGCGCCGGGTGTGCCGCCGTAAAGCGGAAGAATCCGGCAAAGCCGGCGCGCTCGGCCGCGATGCGGTCGGCGGCTCCGGCCATGGCTTCAGCCATGGAGTGGCGCACCCGCTGGTTGAGGTCGATCACGAGCGCTTCGAAGATCGTCTGCTTGCTGTCGAAGTACAGGTAGAAGGTGCCAAGACCGATGCCCGCGCGCTCCGTGATCTTTACGATCGATGCCTCGTGATAGCCCTGCTCCGCGAAGACGTGCTCTGCGGCCTCGAGAAGCCGCTTGCGCGTGGCCTCACCGCGCTTCGTCAGCGGCTTGCCGGTGGCATTCGAGATCGAAACGCCATCAACGTCGGCGTTCATGACATCCCCACAATCGCTCGGGCACGTTCACGCAACTGCGTGCGAGCCAATTTTTCAATGGACAGTGTCGGCAGCTCGGCCACGAACTCCACGCGAACCGGAACCTTGAATCCAGCAAGCAGGGTGCGTGCGTGAGCGATCACTTCGTCAGCACTCATGGGCGTGCGGGCCACAACAAACGCGAGCCCCCGTTCACCCCAAACCTCATCGGGAATACCGACGACGCCGGCGCGCACAATCTGCGGGTGCTGTTCGAGGGCACGCTCAACCTCGGCGGGTGACACGTTCTCGCCGCCCGAGATGTAGATGTCTTTCAATCGGTCAACGATACGGAGTCGCCCGTCGGCAAGCCGCTCAGCGACATCGCCGGTGCGCAACCACTTGCCACTCATCGTGCGAGCTGAAGCCTCCGGGTCATTGAGGTACCCCGGTGAGACGCTTGGGCCACGCACCCACAGTTCGCCGGTGGCCGACCCCTCGAGCGATCCCCCGGTTTGCAGGTCAGCGAGCATGACGTCAACGTGCGCATAGGGCCGTCCGATGACTCCGATATCGCCGGGCAGTGCACAGGCAACATTCGGCCCCGCTTCGGTCAGCCCATACCCCTGCATCAGTGCAACGCCGCGGTTACGCCACACCGCAGATAGGTCATCCGGCATGGTCGCACCGCCCACGAGCGCCGACCGCACCGACGTGAGGTCAGCATCGCCAAACCCACCGTCGTGAGCGAGCAAGCGGTAGTGCGTTGGTACGCCCATGAGAGCCGTAACCCGGTGCTCCGTAATCAGGTGAAGCACGCGGCCCGGGTGAAACGACCGCTCCAGTACGAGCGTGGCGCCACGCCACAGCGCAAGCAATGGCTGGCAGTTCCACGCGGCAACGTGGAACTGCGGCAGCACCGTCAGCACCACATCATCACTCGTGATCTGCACGGCACTCGCGAGCGCCATATTCGTCCAGAAACAATTGGCGTGCGTCAGCACAACGCCCTTCGGCGCCGATTCACTACCCGACGTGAAAATCACCAGCAGGGCATCATCATCACGCACGTCCCGCTCAACCACACCTTCCGCGCGCCGCAACGGAACCTGCGCCTCCAGCCCCGTGCTTCCAAGCATGACCAGTGGGGTGGCAGAAGCCAGCACCCGGAGTGCCTCGGCCGCCACCGTGGTGTGCTCGTCATCAACGGCGACGAGCACGGGCTCGGAGCGCCGCAGTAGGTCAGACAGCTCGGCGACCGTGAGTCGCCACGACAGCGGAACCAGGGCGATGCCGGTGCGGGCACAGGCAAAAAACAGCACGATCTGGTCGGTCGTGTTGCCAGCGACCGTCGCAATGCGGTCGCCCACACCGTAGCCGCCTGCCCGCAGGCGGGCGGCGAGCGCGTCGATGCGCGATGACAGGTCACGGTAGGTCACCGTGACGCCGCCATCGATCACCGCGATCGCGTCGGGCTGTGTGGCCGCCCGATCGGCGATCCAGCGCCCCAGAGTGTGAGCTGACGAAGGCATTAGTCGGCCGTCACCTGCTCGAGAGCAACCTCGCGACGCTGCTCGCGTCGACGTGTCAGCTTGTCAACCGTGCCGGCGATACCGCCGGGCAAGAACATCACCACAAGGATGAACAGTACGCCAAGGATGAACAGCGGTTCAGACAGCGGGATGCGCAAGAAGTCGGGGAGCGCCTGGATAGCTTCGGAACCAGCGAGCACGGTGAGGCGCTGGTCAAGCAGCGTGTAGAGAACGCCGCCGACAATCGCGCCCCAGCGGAACCCGACGCCTCCGAGCACCACCATGACCAGCACGGTGATTGTGAGGTCAGCCGAGACCGCCCGTGGCTGGGTGCCGGACTGCAACAGCATGTAGCCGACCCCCGCGAGCGAGGCGCAGACGGCTGCGATGAGAAACAGACCGAGCTTGGCCCAGTACGGGCTGAGGCCGAGCACGCGAACGCGCAGTTCGTTTTCACGCGTGGCGCGGGCGACCGCACCGAGGCGCGAGCTGTCGACCCACAGCGAGACGAGGTAGACGATCACGAGAATCGCGAGGACGACCCAGTACAGGTTGCGCGTGTTGATGACACCGACGAGCGCGTCTGGCACGTGCTCTGTCGGCAGCTGCAGGCCTTCTTCACCACCGGTGATTTCTTGGTTCCGTCGCACCCACACGGAGCCTGCCTGTGCGAAGGCAAGGGTCACCATGGCAAAGGGAATGCCCGAGACGCGCATCGCGATTGCACCAGTCACGAAGGCGATCACGAGACCACCGACGAGGGCGAGGAAAACACCCGGGAAGAGCGGAACACCGAGGTTCTCGAGAACGATGCCGAGGCCGTAGGCGCCAGCACCGAAGTACAGCGCGTGGCCGAACGACAGCATGCCCGAGGTACCGAGCAGCATGTTGTACGACAGCGCGAGCGCCGCGAACACCATGCAGAGGCTGAGCAGAGCGAGCGAGCCCGGCATGTAGGTGGCGTCGGGCAGGATGCCGGGGATGCGAATGTTCAGCATGGGCAACAGCGCTGCCACCAGGACAACCACGACACCGATACCAACGGGAAGCCAGCGGCGTAGCGACGACGTCGACGCGGTCGCCGAGCGCGGAGTTTCAGTCTGCGTAGTCATGTTAGGCAGCCTTCTTTCCCATCAGGCCCCGCGGGCGAACGAGCAGCACAACGGCGAGCAGAATCGCGACGATGAAGTCGCCGGTGCCGTTGAGGTAGGTGTTGGCGACCTGCTGCAGCACCGCGACGAGCACCGAGGCGATAGCGGCACCGGCGAGCGAGCCGAGGCCACCGATCACGGTCACGATGAACGCGAAGATCAGCAGGGTTTGGCCGAGGTGGGCCGATACGTAGCCGGAGTAGTGTGCGGCCAGCACGCCACCGATACCGGCGGCGGCACCACCGATCGCGAACACGATCGTGAACGACTTACGCACATCAATACCCAGCGCCGTCACCATCGCACGGTTTTCTACACCCGCGCGAATGATGGTTCCATACCGTGTCTTCTTCAAGAACAACACCAGCGCGACCAGCACAAGGGCGGCTGCCAGCATCAGAATCCAATACGTGTTGGGGATCTTCGCGCCCAGCACCTCGGTGGTCTGCTTGAGCCAGCTCGGGCCCGCGATGTAGATCGGGTCGGTGCCCCAAATGCCTTCGAACAGCGCGATGGCCGCGAAGCTGAGACCGACGGTGACCAGCACCTGCTCGATGTGGCGTTCGTACAGCGGGCGGATCAGCGCGAACTCAGTGATCGTGGCGAACAGGCCGCCGACGAGAGCGCCGACCAGGATCGAGGTGATGAAGCCGCCCCACGATTCGGTGTTCATGCGGCGGGCAACTTCCCACCCGACGAATGCCGACAGAGTGAGGAAAGCGCCGTGTGCGAAGTTCAGTACGTGCATGAGGCCGTAAATGAGGCTCAGGCCGCTCGCGACGAGGAAGTACAGGGCACCGAGGCCGATACCCGTGATGAGGGTCAGAACGAGGATGCTCATGCGATTCCCTCCCCGTGGCCGCCAGCGTGAACGCCCAGGAGGCGCTTGGTCAGGTCATCGTCGCTGAGGATGTCGTTGGCCTTTCCGGTGTAAACCACGCGACCGCTGTCGATCACGATGGCGTCGTCGGCGAGAGCACGCACGACGTCGAGGTTTTGCTCAACGAGGAGAATCGGAACCGTGGCTGCGGCAGCGCGGAGCGCGTCGGCAACTTCGGTGACAATTTTGGGCGCGAGACCCTTCGTGGGCTCGTCAACGAGGAGAATCTGGTTGTCGTTGAGCAGCGCACGCGCAACCGACACCATCTGCTGCTGGCCGCCCGAGAGCGTGCCAGCCTGCTGGTTCCGGCGCTGTACGAGGTCAGGGAAGAGCTCGGCGACCATGTCGCGGCGGGGGTTGTTCTGACGCTCGGCGAGGCCCAGGTTTTCGGCGACGGTGAGTCCGGCGAAAACTTCGCGGTCTTCGGGGACGTAGCCAACGCCGCGCTGCACGATCTTGTGCGTTGCGAGGTGGTCGATGCGCTCGCCGGCGAGCGTCACTTCGCCCTTGCGGTGAATGAGGCCGAGGATGCCGCGCAGTGAGCTGGTTTTGCCCACCCCGTTGCGGCCGAGGACGGCGGTGATACCGGTGGCGGGCACCGAGAAGGAGACGTCTTCGACGACCTGCTGGCCCGCAATGGAGCACCGCAAGTGGGAGACGGTGAGAATCGAGTCGCTCATGCGGCCGTTCCGAGGTAAGCGCTCTGCACGAGCGGGTTGTCCATGATCGCGGCGGGAGTATCTACCGCGATGATCGAACCGAAGTACATGACGGCGACGAGATCAACGAGATCCATCAAGATGTCAATGTGGTGTTCGACCATGAGCACGGTGCAGCCCTTTTCAGCGTGCATCGTGCGGATGTTGTCGACGAGGCCGGGCACATCTCCCGAGCCAACGCCCGCCATTGGCTCATCGAGGAGCACGAGCGAGGAGTCAGTCACGAGGAGTACCGCGATTTCGAGCTTGCGCTTGTCGCCGTGGGAGATGTCACCGGCACGGTGCTTGGCCTTGTGCGCAAGACCCACGAGTTCGAGGGTCTCCTTGGCGCGAATCGTGGCCTCGTCGTTGGCGCGTGGGAAGCGCAGCAAGGAGTAGTTGCCACCGAGGCTGACCTGCGCGGCCATGCGTACGTTCTCCAGCACCGTGAGAGCCGGGAACAGGCTCGAGGTCTGGAAGGTACGCCCCAGCCCCGCCCGCGCACGCTGCGGCACAGACATCGAGGTGATGTCGGTTCCGTCTTTCATGATGCGACCGGCCGTGGGGCGGATCACACCAGAAATAGCGTTGAACAACGTTGTCTTGCCGGCGCCATTGGGGCCAATGACGCCGACCAGGGAGCCTGGTGCCACGGTGAGGTTGACGTCTTTCAGGATCGTCGCGCCACCAATTTGCAGGCCGACGCCCTGAACGTCGAGTGCGGGAGGGACTGGAGCGGTCATGCTTTACTTCTTCACTTCTGCCGGCGCGACGGAGTCTGCGTCAGCGGTGTCGATCAGTTCGGGAACGAACGAGCCGTCCTTGGCGACGAGCTTCACCTGGTACATCTCCTGGATCAGCGCGTGGTCGCCAGCGCGAACCGTGGTGGTGCCCTTCGGGCCCTCGAACGTGTACCCCTCGAGTGCGGCAACCATCGCGTCAACGTCGCCCTTGCCCGTCTTGATGGCTTCGACGATCATGAGTGCGGCGTTGAAGCCGTCCGGGGTGAACAGGTCGGGCGTTCCGCCTGCTTCTTCAACGCGGGTGACCATTTCCTTGTTGACCTCGTGCTCGTTGGCGCCCGCGAAGTAGTGGTTCAGGAAGCTGATCTTCTCCGTAGCTTCGCCGTAAGCGCCGAACGTTGCAGCGTCGCCGAGACCGGTCGCAACCGGAATCGTCTCAAGCACGCCCTGCTGGCTCATGGCCTGCCACATGGCACCCGAGGTTGCGCCTGCCCAGGCCACGAAGACGAGGTCAGGGTTGCCCTGCAGTACCTGCTGAGCGAACGGCGTGAACTCGGTGACGTCTTCAGCAACGAGAACCGAGTCAACCGTTGCACCCTTGGCACCGAGGATCGCGGTGACGGCTGCGACGTTGCCCTGGCCGAACGCGTTGTTCTGTGCGAACACCGTGATCTTCTTGCCCGAGATGTCGTCGAGGAAGGCACCCGAGGTTGCGACGTCCTGTGCCGACTGGCGGCCCGAGCGGAACGTGTAGCCGTTGATGCCGGTGAGGGCGTCAGCAGCGGCGGGGCCAGAGATGAAGAGAACCTTGTTCTGAGCGGCCTGCTCCGCAACAGCCACGGCGACACCACTCGACGCGGAGCCCGCGATGATGTTGGTTCCGGAACCGATGAGCTCCTTGACAGCAGTGACAGCCTTGTCGGGGTCGCCAGCATCGTCCTTGTAGGTGACGGTGATCTTCGTGCCCTCGATCTCGTTGGTTCCGTCGGTCGCGTAGTCGAGACCCGCCTTGAAACCGTCGAGGTACTGCTTGCCGTAACCCGCGAGCGGGCCGGTTTCGCTCGTTACGATGCCAACCGAAATCTCTGCCGGGCCGCTGGATTCGCCGGAGCCAGCGTCGCCGCTGCCGGTGGGAGCGGGCTCGCCGGGCTGGGGCGCACACGCCGCCAGCAGAACGGCCGCTGTTGCCAGCAGCGTCCCAAAGATCAGCTTCTTGGACTTGCGCATGTGATTGCCTTTCGCCGTTGGAAGGAAGTAAACCTGAAAGCTGATTCAGGTTTTATTAACGATAGGAAGTTTTCGCGGCCGCGTCAACCATTTGCGTGTTAATTCTTCGCAAGCGGAAGCATGGTGCAGGCACGAAAAAGGGCCCGGTCGTGAAGACCGGTTCTATCGGTGGTCGCAACACCCTGGTTTCAGGAGGTTGCGACCACCGTGTCGTTTTCGAAGGAAGAGTTTGCGGAGTTACGGCGTCGGTTCCTTGAGCGGATGGCGGCGATTGGGTCCGCGACCGCAGTAGCTCGAGAGCTGGGGATCAGTGCAGGCACAGCGGGAACCTGGGCGCGGCAGGCGGGTCTGGGGTCAAAGCGTTTACCGCATCCGAGGAAAGCGGAATATGTCGCGCTCCGTAAGGAAGGCCATTCCCAGTCTTCTGCGGCGGCGCAGGTTGGCGTGGACGTGCGCACGTGCCGCGATTGGGACTACGGAACCGTCAAGCGGCCCAACGGCCGGCGTTACGCGGACGGACGAGTGGTGGATTACACCACTGGTGAGGTCACGATAGGAGATGCATGCGGGTGAGTACCGAGACGATCTATCAAGCGATCTACGTTCAAGCCCGTGGCGGCTTAAAGCGAGAGATCTCGGACGCACTACGCACAGGCCGAACTCGACGCAAGCCTCACCGAGCCCCTGACGCCCGACAGTCACGCTTCCGCGATCCGATGATCATGATCTCTGACCGCCCCGCGGACATCGAAGATCGTGCTGTTCCCGGGCATTGGGAAGGGGACCTCATCGTGGGAGAGCGAAACAAGACCGCGATTATCACTCTCGTTGAAAGACAGACCAGATATGTGACGCTGGGACACCTGCCGGCCGGACACACTGCGCCCGAAGTCCGAGACGTGCTCACCGCACTTATCACGACGCTACCCGGGCACCTGCAAGGGTCATTGACCTGGGACCAAGGAGCAGAAATGGCCGAGCACAAGAAGTTCTCGATCGAGACCGGCCTGCCGGTCTACTTCTGCGATCCTGCATCTCCCTGGCAGCGCGGATCGAACGAAAACACCAACGGACTATTACGCCAGTACTTCCCCAAGGGCCGCGACCTGTCTATCTTCGGACCAGAAGATCTCGAACTCGTCGCCCAACGACTCAACGGACGACCACGCAAAACGCTGGGCTGGGAAACCCCAGCCCAGCGCCTCGCTAAGCTCGTCCTCGCGGACTAACTATTCAATTGGTGTTGCGACGACCGCTAGCCCCCACTTTCGTGAGGGCCTTTCGCTGGTGCACCCCCCGGGACTCGAACCCGGAACCCACTGATTAAGAGTCAGTTGCTCTGCCGATTGAGCTAGAGGTGCCCGTGCATTTCTGCAACTAGATGAGCCTAACAGCGCCCAACATGAGTCAAGAAAAAGCGCTGGTTGGTATACGATTTATTGATGCACGTCGCGCGTGTCGCCTCGGCACAACGGCCTCGCGCCACAAATGAAAAAGCTCTGAAAACTGGCGAGAGTTATCAGAGCTAATCCGTGCACCCCCCGGGACTCGAACCCGGAACCCACTGATTAAGAGTCAGTTGCTCTGCCAATTGAGCTAGAGGTGCGTGGCAGGCGCATTTCAGCGCCGAGAGAAGACATTACCAGGATTCGAGCGTGTGCGCGAATCGAGCTCGCGGAGCCAGGTTACCCTTGTCAGGTGACCTCCCCCACCGACGTTTTTGCGCCGTTCACCGATGAACTCGCACTTGCCCTGCGCATAGCCGATGCCGCCGACGCGGTGGCGATGGCTCGGGTTGATTCTGCTGATCTGACGATCGACCAGAAGGCCGACGCAACGTTCGTGACCGACGCGGATATGGCGGTCGAACGCGCGATTCGCGAGATCCTCTCAGCCGAGCGACCGAACGACGGCATCCTCGGCGAAGAGTTCGGCACCGAAGGCAACGCATCGCGCCAGTGGATCATCGATCCGATCGATGGTACGCACAACTTCATGCGCGGCCTGCCCATGTGGGGCATCCTCATTGCGCTCGCCGTCGACGGCGTTCCGCAGCTCGGCGTCGTGAGCCAGCCGGCCCTCGGGCGTCGCTGGTGGGCAGCAACCGGTGCAGGCGCCTGGACCAACGTGCCCGGCGCCGAACCGCGCCAGATTCACGTCTCTGACATCGCCGACCTTGAGAAGTCGAGCATCAGCTTTCAGAGCATCCAGCAATGGGACGAAGCTGGGCAGCTTGATAACCTCATTCGCCTCACCCGCGCGGTGTGGCGCGACCGCGGCTACGGCGATGTCTGGCCGTACATGCAACTCGCCGAAGGGCGTCTTGAATTCGTCGCAGAATTCGGCGTCGCCCCCTACGACATCGCAGCCGTGGTTCCGATCGTCACCGAGGCCGGCGGCCGCATGACGGCGTTCGACGGCGAAGCCTCGATCACGAAGCAGTCATCGCTCGCCACGAACGGCATTCTGCACGACGCTTACCTGTCGTTCCTTCATGGCGAAGGCAGCGTCTTGTGATGAAGCGTGTCGGCGGCATCGCCGCGCTCCTGCTCGCGGCAGCATCGCTCGCCGCGTGCTCGGCGCCAGCGCCGGCACCCGCCCCCAGCGCGGAGCAGCCAGCACCAACGATTACCGCGCAGCCCGGCACTGGTTCCAACACCGCTCCTCCGGAGGAGACGGCAGAACCAGAGGTTGCGACGTGCGAGAACCTCCTGCCCGAGACACTCATCACGCAGTTTGAGGAAATGGGCTGGAGCTACCAGCAGAGCCAGCTATTTGGCGTGGATGCCCCGCTGCCTGACAGCGTGCAGTGCACGTGGGGCGACTATGAGTCGCACTCGAGCGAGGCCGTGCAGATCTACGCGTGGTCACCGATCGATGAGGCGACAGCGACCGCCATGCAAGACGCCCTCGTCACGCAGGGCTGGACTCGCGAAGTCGACGGCGACGTGGTGTACATCACCGCGGGTGATCGCTCTGCTGTGGTTGATGAAAACGGCTACGGCATGACGTACAAATTCGTCGAGGGTTCCGTCACGTACGCCGACACCAAGCAGGGCCTCGTGCTCGTGCAGTGGCCACGATAGGTCGCTAAACCTCTGTCCTTTGGGCCGCCGATGCGTGAACGTCGGCGGCCCGCTCTAGCGTTGGGGTATTGATTCACGCGCGCGGCCGGGCGCTCCCGAGCGAGAGCCATCATGGGGTCCACGAAAGTCTCTGACGAAAAACTTGACAGCGTTCTGACGCGCATTGCGCCGTGCACACTGCCACCCTCAGCCTGGGGCACACAGCCCGTCACATGGCACAAGGGCGGCCAGCGCGTTCACGCCTGGATTACCTGGCCGCACCAGACAGCAGAACGCGTCAACGCGATTGCGGTGGGTTGGAATGACCGCATCGTTGTGGTTCGCTGGCAGGGCAGTAACGGCACGTGGGAAACGGTCGTTTGGCGATCGGCGGTCACAAAACCCGGACACTCGTAACCCTTGTGCGGAATACCCCCAGGGGGTATCGTGTTGCACCAGCTGTTAACGACGAACGATCAGTACGCCAGGAGACGAGAAACTCACATGAGTAGCCACGATCACCACAGTAAGTCGACGCACAACCACCACGACCACCACGCCGACGCCCAGCCGCACGTGAGCTCACACAAGATGACTGCAGAGCACGAAGCGCACGCGGGTCACGCACGGCATGAGGGACACGAGGGGCACGCGATGGCGGAACCGTCGGGTCACGAAGGTCACGCGGGGCAGGTGATGACCTCACCCGCTGAGCATGACGCTCACGCGAACCACGACGCACACGCGAATCACGACGCGCATGAGGGTCACGACGCACACGCCGGACACGGCGGGCACGCGGGTGACGACGCACACGCCGGACACGCCGGACACGCCGGACACGGCGGGCACGCGGGCCACACCGAGAAGTTCCGCCGCTTGTTCTTCATCATGATCGCGTTCGCGATTCCGACGATCGCACTGTCGCCGATGTTCGCGATGATCATCGGCTATTCGTTGCCAGAATCCCCCATTCTGATGTGGCTGCCCGCCATCCTCGGCACCGTCATGTACGTATGGGGTGGTGCGCCGTTCCTGACCGGTGCGGTTGACGAGATCAAGGCACGCAAGCCCGGCATGATGCTGCTGATCGGTCTCGCCATCACGGTCGCGTTTGTCGCGTCGTGGGGTGCAACGCTCGGCATTCTGAGCCACCAGCTCGAGTTCTGGTGGGAGCTCGCCCTGCTCATCGTCATCATGCTGCTCGGTCACTGGATCGAAATGCGTTCACTCGCCCAGACGACGTCGGCGCTCGATTCACTTGCCGCGCTGCTGCCCGACGAGGCGGAGCGTGTTGACGGCGACGATGTCACGACGGTCTCCCCCAGCGACCTCAAGGCTGGTGACATTGTGATCGTGCGCCCTGGCGCCCGCGTGCCCGCCGATGGCGACATCGTGCAGGGCTCCGCTTCGATGGACGAGTCCATGATCACCGGCGAATCGATCGCCGTGCGCCGTGATGTGGGCGACCGCGTTGTCGCCGGCACTGTCGCAACTGACTCGGGCGTGCGCGTGCAGATCACCGCCGTTGGCGAAGACACCGCACTCGCCGGCATTCGCCGCCTCGTTGCTGACGCACAGGCATCGTCATCGAAGGCGCAGCGCCTCGCTGACCGCGCCGCCGGCTGGTTGTTCTGGTTCGCCCTCGCCGCAGCCGTCATCACCGCAATCGTGTGGAGCATCATCGGCTCGCCAGAAGACGCCATCATCCGCACCGTCACGGTGCTGGTCATCGCCTGCCCTCACGCTCTCGGCCTTGCGATTCCGCTCGTGGTTTCGATCGCGACCGAAAAGGCTGCCCGCAGCGGCGTTCTCGTGAAAGACCGCCTCGCACTCGAAAGCATGCGCACGATCGACACGGTCGTCTTCGACAAGACTGGCACTCTCACGAAGGGCACGCCCGCCGTGACCGCGGTTCTCACGACCGGAACCATCGGAGAAGATGATCTGCTGGCTCTCGCCGCAGGCGCTGAGAATGACTCCGAGCACCCCCTCGCCCGCGCGATCGTGCGCGGCGCGACGGAACGCGAGCTGACGGTTCCGTCGTCCTCCGACTTCTCGTCTTCCCCGGCCGTGGGCGTGCGCGCTCACGTCGACGGCAAGACCGTGCAGGTCGGCGGCCCGTACCTGCTTGAGCAGGAGAACCTGCACCCGCTGGGCGACACCGACGCGTGGTCGAGAGAAGGCGCGATCGTGCTTCACGTCATCATCGATGGCGCTGTGGCCGGGGCGTTGCGTCTGGCCGACGAAATTCGCCCCGAGTCGCACGACGCTGTTCGGGCACTGCACGATCGCGGCATCACGGTCGTCATGATCACCGGTGACGCTCAGGCGGTTGCCGAGTCGGTTGCGGCAGATCTCGGCATTGACCGCGTCTTTGCGGGCGTGCGCCCCGAAGACAAGGCCGCCAAGATTCAAAAGCTGCAGCATGAGGGCCAAAAGGTCGCGATGGTGGGTGACGGCGTGAACGACGCCCCGGCACTCGCTCAAGCCGATGTGGGCCTCGCCGTCGGCACCGGAACCGACGTTGCCATTGGTTCCGCCGGCGTGATTCTCGCGAGCGATGACCCGCGCGCCGTGCTGTCAGTCATCGAGCTGTCAAACGCGAGCTACCGCAAGATGAAGCAGAACCTGTGGTGGGCCGCTGGCTACAACCTCGTTTCGGTGCCACTCGCGGCCGGCGTGCTGTCGCCGTGGGGCATCGATATGCCGATGTGGCTGGGCGCCATCCTGATGTCGCTCTCGACCATCGTGGTCGCGGCCAACGCGCAACTGCTGCGTCGCATCGACCTCAATCCCGCTCGCCTCGCTGGCTCTGAAGCCGAGGTTCCGGAGCCTGCGGCGAAGCCCGCCACCACGCATGAACACGCACACTGATACGAAACCGGAGACACGCATGAACTTTCCTCGTCGCATCCTCACCATCACCATTGCCGCATCTGTTCTCGTGCTCGCGGGCTGCACCGGAACCACAGGTTCCGACACGACGTCGGGTCACGACGGCCACGGTGATATGCCGGCCCCCTCTGAGGCGGCGGTCGACGCGAACGCGGCTGACCTGATGTTCGCCGGCATGATGATCGGTCATCACCAGCAGGCGATCGAGATGAGCGACCTTCTGCTCGCGAAAAGCGACGTCGACCCCGGCGTCGCCGAGCTCGCGCAACGCATCAAAGCGGCGCAGGCACCCGAGATCGAGCAGCTCACGGGGTGGGTGACCGCGTGGGGCGGTGATGCTGCCGCGTACGAGGGCATGGACCACGGTGACGGCATGATGTCACCCGACGACCTTGCCGCGCTCGAAGCTGCTCCCGGGCCCGAAGCATCGGTGTTGTTTCTGGAGCAGATGATCGTGCATCATGAGGGCGCCGTCACGATGGCCGAAGATCAGATTTCATCCGGGCAGAACGCTGACGCCGTCGCGCTCGCCGAGAAGATCGTCAGCGACCAGACCTCCGAGATCGCAGAGATGAAGGAGATCCTCGCGGCGCTCAAGTAGCCCGCATCTCGACAAAAGAAACCCCTCGGAACCAGGCAGTGCGTGGTTCCGAGGGGCTTCCTCAACGTGACAGTGGTTGGTGGAGATGGGGGGAATCGAACCCCCGTCCATCGCTGAGTCTCTGGGGCTTCTCCGGGCGCAGTTTGTGAAAGCGTTCTACTCGGCTCCGACCTTTGTCACAAACACCTAAGTCGACAAGCCCAGTCTGTGAATGTCCCGCACGGAGTCCAGACTCCTCCGTGTAGCTAGACCCCTAAATGACGCCAGAGTCCGTAGCGGGGTCGCCTACGGTCTGACGGACTATCGGGCTCGCTTATGCAGCGAGGGCGAAGTCAGTGCGCTTTGCATCTGCACTTAGTTTTTGCCGGGAGCGTTCACAAGATAACCCGGCATCCTTGGCCCGCTTCTCGCAGATTCGCAAGCAATGTCGAAACCGATCATCCCCGTGCGTTCCTTGCGGAATGGCCACTGTCACACTGTTGAGTTACCAAAGCTCGCCACGAAGTGGCTGAGCATTACAGACTACAACACGCGGCGAGCAAAATCTATTCGGCCCCGGTTGCGGAACCACGACTGCGGCCTAGAAGAAGGCACCGGAACCAGGGGGTTGCGATTGCCAGGCTGGAAGTCGGAGGTGCGCGCTATAGTCACACCATTCGATGCCTGAGGAGGCCTCATGACTGACGTTGTCATCAATGTTCGCGGCGAACACCACATGATGGTTGCAGCCGAGCTTGGCGTTGCCCGCGTAGCCGTGCGTTTTGACGGCCCGACTCGCGCTGAGGTTGTTGAGAAGGCACAGCGGCTGGGCGCAGAAATCCAGGATGAGCTGCGCGCTGCCGAAGCGAGCGGCGCCATCACTAAGTGGAGCAGTGAGCGTCTGTCGGTCTGGGCAGACCGCCCGTGGAACGACAAGGGCAAGCAACTCCCCCTCGTGCACCATGCGTCGGTTCAGTTGGTGTCGGAGTGGAAAGATTTTTCGGCGCTGAGCGAGTGGATCTCGCGCGCGTCCGAGCGTGATGGCGTGACCATTGGCGGCATTGGTTGGGGGCTCACAAAAGAAGTCGAAAGCGCAACCGAGAAGACGGTCGCTCAGGGTGCCGTGCAGGTCGCAATTGACCGCGCAACCGCCTACGCCGAAGCTCTGGGACTCAAGAATGTTCAGGCTCAGCAAATCGCTGATGTCGGCATGGTGTCTCGCGAAATGATGATGAAGGGGCCAGCGCCCGTCATGATGGCGAGCGCACGCGGCGCGATGGCTGACAGCGCTCCGGCATTTGAACTCGAGCCCGAAGAGATCGAGGTCTCCGCGACGGTCGAGGCCCGCTTCATCGCGAACTAGTCACACAGGGGGCCCCGCAAGCCCATAGGGTAAGGGCATGCCCGAAAACCCGAACATTATCGTTCGCGCTGGTGCCGCTGAGCGCTTGAGCCGCATGATTCAGCTGCCGACCGTGTCGGCAGAGCTGGAGACCCGCGGTCTCACCGACTTCGACACTTTCATCGACCTCATTGGCGAGCTGTACCCACTCACGGTGGCAACTCTCGAGCACGAGAAGCTGCACGACCTCGGTCACCTGTACCGTTGGCGCAGCAACAACCCCACAGCGCAACCGGTCATTTTGATGGCGCACTACGACGTGGTTCCGGTCGACGAATCCGACGATTGGACGTACCCACCCTTCGCGGGCCAGATCGCGAACGGCAACGTCTATGGTCGCGGCACGCTCGACGACAAGGGCCCGCTGCTCGTGATTCTTGAGGCCGTTGAGAACCTGCTCGCCGCGGGCTTCACACCGGCACGCGACGTGTACCTGTCATTCGGCGGTAACGAGGAGAGCTTCGGGTCTGCTGCTGTTGAGATCGCCGCCGAACTGCAGCGCCGCAACATCGTGCCATGGCTTGTGATCGACGAGGGCGGCGCCGTCGTTGTTGACCCGCTGCCGATCGTGAAGGGCCAGTCGGCGATGGTCGGCGTCGGTGAAAAGGGCCTCGTCACCGTGAAACTCACGGCACGCGGCGACGGCGGCCACGCGTCATTCCCGCCCGCGCTCACGGCGGTGGGTCGAGTGTCGCGCGCGGTCAACCGCCTCACTCCGTCGACCTTCTCCGCGCGCTCCCCCAAGGCCATCAGCCGCATGCTCAGCACCTTTGCGAATCGAGTCTCGGGCCCGCCCTCGTTCGTGCTGAAGGCTCTCGCAGCGCTACCCCCGGTCACCGCCCGCGTCTTCGCGAAGCTCGGTGGCGAGCCGGCCGCGATGGTGCGCACCACGGTTGCGCCGACCATGCTCTCCGGCGGCACCGCCGACAACGTCCTGCCCTCACAGGCATCGGCCACCGTAAACCTGCGCATCGCGCTGGGTGAGACGGTCGCGTCGACCGTCAGGCGGCTACACAAGCGCATCAACGACCCACTCATCTCAATCGAAGTGGTCTCCGGTAGCGAACCGTCGCCCGAGTCATCGGCAGACAACGAGCAGTTCGCAGCGATTGCGGCAGCCGTTGGCGTGAGCCACCCGGATGCGATCGCGGTGCCCTACATCGTGTTCGCGGCGACCGACTCACGCCACTTCCACACGTTCTCCCCCGCCACCTACCGGTTCGCGCCACTGCTGATGTCATCGGCTCAGCGCGCAACGATTCACGGTGTTGATGAGTTTGTTGAAATCGCCGAACTCGAACGCGGCGAACAATTTCACCGCGCGCTGATCGCCGGATTGCCCGCTGGGCGATAAGGTCATCTCACCCGAATTCGAGCGAAGGAGCCCCATGTCTCGCGCCATCTCCCTCGGCGCTCTTGCGAGCGTCGTTGGCTATCTTGCGTTTGTTGAGTTCACCAGTGGTGTGCTGCAGGGGTATTACACCCCGATGCTCACCGACATTGCCCGCGCCCTCAATGTGCACGACGCCGACGTGAACTGGCTCGAAGGAGCACAGCTCATGCTGTCTGCCCTCGTGGTTCCGGCTTTCGCGAAGCTCGGCGATATGGTCGGCCACCGCCGCATGTTGTTGATCTCCACAGCGCTGACCGCCGTGGCTTCGCTCGCGTTACCGTTCGCGACGTCATTCCCGGTGTTCCTCGCGATTTGGGCGCTCCAGGGCTTCTACGTCGTGTGGCTTCCGCTCGAAATCGCTCTGATCTGGTCACGGGCGCGAGCCATGGGCCAGCGCTCCAGCATCACGATGAAGTCGGCCGGAATCCTCGTCGCCGCACTCGAGTTCGGTGCCATCAGTGGCGCCCTCGTCGGCGGCCAGCTCATCGACACGTTGCCGCTCACGACCGTGCTGCTCATTCCCGGCATCATCGTCGCAATCTGCTTCTTCGTCATCCTGTTTGGAGTGAAAGAGTCGCCGAGCCCCACCGGCGGACGCCTCGACACCGTCGGTCTCACTCTCGTCTCCATCGCGCTGATCGCCTTCACGGGCGGCCTCGCGATGTTGCGCAGCCAGGGCGTCGGTAGCCCTCTCGCGTGGGGCGTCGTTCTGCTCGGTCTCGCGCTCATGGTTCCGTTCGTCCTGTGGGAGCTCAAGCACGATGACCCCATCATCGACGTGCGCATGTTCCGCTCGCCGACGCTGGCACCCGTCTTCCTCACCGCCGGCCTCTTCGGCGTCTCGGTGCTCGGCGCGCAGGCACCGCTGTCGACGTTTGCCCGTACGGATCCGGCGGAGGTCGGCTACGGACTCGGAACCACGGGCTTCGCCACGTCGCTCATCATCGGTATTTACCTCATTGCCATGATCACGGGCGCCCTCACATACCCGATCGTTGCACGTCGCGTCACGCCGCGCTTCACGCTCATGCTGGCGTCCATCCTCGTGGGTATTGGGTTCTTGCTGTTTCTGCCGTTCCACGACACGTACGCGCAGGTTGTCACGAACATGGTGATCGCCGGTATCGGCTCGGGTGCGCTCGTTGCGGCACTCCCGTCTGCTGCCGCTGCTGCCGCGCCGCCCACGCAGACGGGGGTTGCGACCGGCCTCACCAACTCGGTGAAGACGGTGGGTGGCGCTGTCGCCTCCTGTGTCTTCGGAATCGCGCTCCTCCAGCAGGTTGCCGGAGGATCCGGCTCGGAGACCGCCGGCAGCCTCGTCGGCTACATGACCGTGTGGACGATCTGCGGTGTCACCGCGCTCATCGCCGCCGTCACCCTGCTGTTCGTGCCGCAGGACGCTTTCAAAGACCCGGCGCACGCGCACGAGACCGACGACGAAACCGACGCCGTCATCGCCTAGACGCACAAAGATGGGCCAGACGCATGATCGCGTCTGGCCCATCTTTGTTGAGGGCTACTCCCCCATACGGTTGCGGGTGCGCATCGCGCGTTCCGCTTCGCGAGTGTCTTGGCGCTCTCGCAGCGTCTGGCGCTTGTCGTAATCTTTCTTACCCTTCGCGATGGCGATTTCTACCTTCACGCGGCCGTCAGAGAAGTACAGCTTGAGCGGAACCAGGGTGTAGCCACCAGCCGAAATGGCGTGGCTGATCTTCACAATTTCGTCGCGGTTGAGCAGGAGTTTGCGTACGCGCTTGGAGGCGTGGTTCGTCCAGTGACCCTGCGAGTACTCCGGAATGTGCACGGCGTCGAGCCAGGCCTCATTGCGGTCGATGTAGGCGTAGCCGTCGCTGAGGTTCGCGCGCCCCTGGCGCAACGACTTGACCTCGGTACCGGTCAAAACCAGACCGGCTTCGTAGGTCTTTTCAATGTTGTACTCATGCCGGGCGCGACGGTTGGTCGCGATCAGCTTCTCACCGCGCTCGCGGACCATGTGATCTCTCCTTCAGCTCTGCGCACGCGCACAGAGCCTGTCAGTCTATCAGCGCGCGGAACCATGAAGAAGCGTCTGCGCGCAGGGTGCGCAGGTTAGGTGCGCAGCCAGCGACGGATCGCGAAGCCCGCTGAGAGCGCCGAGAGCACGACACCGATTCCGATGAGCACCGGAACCACGAGGAGTGCATCGTTAACGGTGATCCACTCGCCACCGAGGTTGAGCCGGTTACGCAAGTATCCTTCGACACCGAACTTCACGCCGAGCACCACGGCAACGCCGGCGAGCAGCGTTCCGATGAGTGCCGAGACGACACCCTCCAGCACGAACGGGGTCTGAATGAAGCGGTTCGACGCACCCACCAGGCGCATAATGCCGATCTCTTTTCGCCGCGCATATGCCGACAACTTAATCGTGGTTCCGATCAACAAAACCGCGGCGATCAGCATGAGCGCTGCGACGCCGATCGCGATGTAGGTGGCGACCGTCAGCGTTTGGAACAGCGGGTCGAGGTACTTCAGCTGATCCTTCACCTCATCGATGCCGACGGTGTCGCTGAAGGCCTCGTAAATGACGTCAGTCTTCGTCTGGTCTTTGAGGTTGATCCAGAACGTCGCGTTCATCGATTCTGCGTCGACGAAGCCTTCGTAGTCGGGGTACTGCTCGAGGAACTTCTCAAGCGAAACCTCTTGGCTGTCGAACGTGTAGGTCTGGATAAGCGGGGCCAGGGTCTCCCCCTCAAGCGAGTCCTTTACCCCCTGAATCTGCTCTTCGGTCGCCGTGCCATCAACACACGTTGGCGTGGTCGAACTCGACGCACACATGTAGATCGCGACTTGCGAACGCTGTTCCCAGTAGTCGCGAATGTTCGACACCTGCGACTGCATGAGCACGGCGGCACCCACAAACGTGAGTGAAACAAAGGTCACCAGGATGACCGAAATCACCATGGAAATGTTGCGGCGGAGGCCCTGCAAGACCTCCGAAAGGACGAGAGCTACTCTCATGACGTCGGACCAACCTCATCATCGTCGTCAAAATCACTCAGACCCAGACGGTCAGCAACACCCAGCTCGGCCACGTTGATCTCTGGGAGCACAATGGGGCGCGTGAGCGGACGCGGCGACGTCGCGCTCGGCGCGTCATCCTTGGCGGGCGCGTCATCCTTGGTGGCTTCATCCTCTGCCGACGGCTCGCTACCGGCGTCGTTCGCGTCGTCTTCGGCCTCGTCGGCGGTGTCAGTGTCAGCGGGCGTCGTGAGCGCGGGCGTCTCGTCGAGTTTGGCCGCTTCGATGACATCGTCTGTCGGTTCGACGGCTTCTTCCGATGTCGGAACCACGGCTGCCGGTGCGGCGCTGGTTTCGGCCGCCGCGCTGGCCGCGGCTGCGGCACCCACGGCCGCTCCTGCGCCGGAACCGGTTGCCACTTCGCGCTGCACCTTACGCATCGCGCTGAGAGCTTCAGCGGAGGCTTCACCACGCGCCTTGACCGGTGCGAGGCGCGGGATGGCCGACGTGTCGCCGTAGCCACCGTGCTCTTCGTCACGCATCAGTTCACCGAACTTGAGCTCGATCACGCGGCGCTTCATCTGATCCACGAAGCCCGCTTCGTGCGTTGCCATCACCACCGTGGTTCCGGTCGCGTTAATACGCGCCAGCAACCGCATGATTTCGGTCGATGTGGCGGGGTCGAGGTTACCGGTCGGCTCGTCAGCAAGGAGGAGCTTCGGGTCGCCCACGATCGCGCGCGCAATCGCGACGCGCTGCTGCTCACCACCAGAAAGCTCACTCGGCATGCGCTTTTCTTTGCCGGTGAGACCCACGAGTTCGAGCACGCGCTCGACGTTCGTGTGGGTGAGGGCGCGCGAAGCACCCGTCACCTGCAGGGCGAAGGCGACGTTCTGAAAGACGTTCTTCGACGACAGCAGACGGAAGTCTTGGAAGACGGAACCAATCTGACGGCGGAAGTACGGAACCTTGCGGCTCGACATGCGCTTGAGGTCATGACCCAACACGTGAATCTGACCGTTGGACGCGACGTCTTCACGCATGATGAGACGAAGGCACGAGCTCTTACCCGAGCCGGAGGCACCGACGAGAAAGACGAAGTCGCCGCGTTCAACGTTGAAACTAACTTCGTTGAGTGCAGGTTTCGCCGTACCGCGGTAGCGCTTGGTGACATTTTCAAAGCGGATCATGGCTTGACGAGCCTAAGCCGCGATGTGCGCGTATTGACGCGCGACACTCGCCCGTTACGAATCAGTGCACTCGCGCGCGACGAGTTTAGTCGTCGTCGTCCTTGCGCTTGCGCCAGCGGATTCCGGCCGAGATCAGGCCATCAATGTCACCGTCGAAAACAACGGCGGGGTTGCCGTGCTCAAAGCCGGTGCGGAGGTCTTTCACGAGCTGCTGACCGTACAAGAAGTACGACCGCATCTGGTCTCCCCAGCTGGCAGTGATGGTTCCGGCCAGCTCTTTCTTCTTCGCAGCCTCAGCTTCTTTCTGAAGCAGCAGTAGGCGTGTCTGGAGCACGCGCATGGCGGCCGCACGGTTCTGAATCTGGCTCTTTTCGTTCTGCATCGAGACCACGATTCCGGTGGGAATGTGGGTGATGCGAACGGCGGAGTCGGTCGTGTTGACGGACTGACCACCGGGGCCCGAAGAACGGAACACGTCAACGCGGATGTCGTTCTCAGGGATGTCGACCTCGACGGCCTCCTCCATCACCGGGATGACTTCGACGGCCGCGAAGCTCGTCTGGCGCTTGTCAGCGCTACCGAACGGGCTGATGCGAGCGAGGCGGTGCGTGCCGGCCTCAACCGAGAGCGTGCCGTAGGCGTAGGGGGCGGTCACTTCGAACGTGGCCGACTTGATGCCCGCGCCTTCGGCGTACGACATATCCATGATCTTGGTGCTGTAGCCGTGGCGCTCAGCCCAGCGCAGGTACATGCGCAGCAGCATTTCGGCAAAGTCGGTGGCGTCGTCGCCGCCAGCACCCGAACGGATCGTGACGACGGCGCCGCGGTCGTCGTATTCGCCGTCCATCAGCGTCTGCACTTCGAGCTGGTTGACGACCTGCGTGAGATCGGCGAGCTCTTTGCGCGCCTCCTCGGCCGACTCTTCATCTTCCATCTCGTTGGCGAGCTCAATAAGTACGTCGAGGTCATCGAGGCGCTTCTGCACGCCGTTGACGCGAGCGAACTCCGACTGGCGGTGACTCAGCGCGCTGGTGACCTTTTGCGCTTCTTCGGGGTTGTCCCAGAGGTCGGGGGCGCCAGCAGCTTCGCTGAGGCGCGCAATTTCAGCCTGGAGCGCGTCGACGTCGACAACCGCAAGGATGTCGGAGAACGTGGATCGCACCGCGGCGATTTCTGAAGACAAATCAAGTTCGAGCATGACCTGTCAAGCCTACCGCCCGCGGGCGGTCGCGCGTTCGACAATAGTCTGTAGTGGAGTCGACGGAAGCATAAGCGCCGGCAGTGAGGATGAGCACGTGAGCGACAGCGCAAGTACCGGAGACATTCTCAAACGGTTTGCGCCGATGATCTACGGCCCCACGATTCTGTTTGCGCTGGGTGAGGGTGCGGTTATTCCACTGTTGCCAGTGTTGGCAACGTCGATGGGCGCCGATTTGGCTGCGTCGTCACTGGTGGTGACGGCCCTGGTTATTGGCCAGCTGTGCGGAAACCTGCCCGCTGGATGGGCCGTCGGGCGGCTTGGCGAGCGGCTGACGATGATCGCGTCGTCGCTCGTGACGCTTCTGGGAACGCTCGTGCTGATTTTCGCGCCGAGTGTCGGCATGCTGATGCTGTCGGCGCTGATCATTGGCTTCTCTGCCTCCGCCTTCGGACTCGCCCGCCACGCTTTTATGACCACGCGCGTTCCGCTGTTCTTCCGCGCCCGCGCCCTCAGTCTGCTCGGTGGTTCGTTCCGCTTCGGAATGTTCATCGGCCCGTTCGTCACCGCGTTGCTCCTGTCGATTTTTGGCACCGAGTATGCATCAATCTGGTTCTTCGTGGTGTGTGCGGTGGCCGTGATTCTGCTGGTGACATTTGGGCCCGATCCGGAGAAGGCTGCCCCCGTGGTTCCGACGGTTGTGCGAGAGCCTGCCGCCGAGGATGCCGACACGGGTGAGTTGATTTCGACCGGCAGCATTCCCACCGTCGCGGCTCATGAGGGCGTTTTCCGCACGATGCTCAACCACCGTGATGTGTTGTTCCGTCTTGGATTGACGGCTGCGGCGCTGTCGGGTCTGCGCTCTGCACGCCAGTCGCTGCTGCCGCTGTGGGGTGTTTCGCTCGGACTCGATGCCCAGTCGATCGCACTCATCGTCGGCATCTCTGGGGCCATCGACTTCGCCCTGTTTTATGCGAGCGGGCAGGTGATGGACCGATTCGGGCGGTTGTGGGCCGCACTGCCCGCGACGGTGCTGATGACCGCGGGGTTCTTGGCTCTGTCACTCACGCACGACCTGCCCGAGGCAACCATGTGGTTCGGCGCGTTCGCCATGATGCTCGGCGTCGGCAACGGGTTGTCGTCGGGCATTCTGCTGACACTCGGTGCGGATACGGCGCCGCAGCATGACCCGGCCCCCTATTTGGGATCCTGGCGCATGATGACCGATGGCGGCGCGACGGTTGCCCCACTCGCGATCACAGCCATTACTGCGGTGGCTTCGCTGCCGGTCGCGGCGGCTGCGATGGGCGTGCTCGGGGTTTTTGGGTCAATCGGGTTCGCGCGGTACATCCCCCGCTTCGTGCCGCGGCCGGACGGGCGCGAGTAGGTTCTTTCGCGCGTAAGCGCATCTCATTCGGGGCCTGAGTAGAGTTCCTCATAGTTCTGACTACTACTCGTGGAGGTCATCGGAATGAAGCTCGTACAAGTTGCCCAACGTGCAACTGACCTTGACCGTGCCCGTGCTTTCTACTCCGCCCTGCTCTACGCTGACCCTACCGGCGTATTCGACCCGCCCGGTCTCGTGTTCTTCGACCTGGACGGCACTCGGCTGCTGTTGGATAAGGCCGCCCCGAGTGCCCTGCTCTACCTGTCGGTCGCCGACATCGACGCCGCGATTGACCGGGCGCGCGACCTCGGGGCCCACGTGGAGAGCGAGCCGCACATCATTTTCACGCACGATGACGACACCCTCGGCCCCGCCGGCAGCCAAGAATGGCAGGCATCCATCCAAGACTCTGAGGGCAATACTGTCGGTCTCGTGGAACACCGCGCTGCCTGAAAGTATCGGGGACGCTTGAGCCTGCGGAGGAAAACATAGTTTCCTCCACAGTTCTACTGTCTCGCTTCTCATCCACAGATTCTCTCGTATCTAATTACCAATGTCGGCGGTGCATGCAAGACTGAGGTATGGCAAATTTGAGCGAGATTGCGGAGCTGATTCCCACCCTGTGTGGGCATGACGCTTCTACTGTCGTGTGCCTTTGTGAGGCGTCTGGCCCGGTGATTGCGGGCGCTGGTGCCGGTGCGACGTCGGAGCAGTATGAGGCACGCATGCTCATGATGAACGACGACGAGATTCTCGCGATCATGCAAGAGAGCGCCGCGGTTGAACGCCAAGCGGCACTGTTTCGTCAGATCGCGATCGGTATCGCGGTTGCGCGCTCCGCCCGCCCCTTCGGGCACGGCGGCCTCGCGGCGAAGAAGGGGCACCGTTCGGTGACCTCACTTGTGCAAGACCTCCTCGGCGTATCCCACGCAGAAGCCGCACGACAAGTCAGCGTCAGCGGAGACCTCGTCGACACGACCGGAACCACCGGGCTCCCTGACTCTGTCGCAGGCAGTGGCGAACGCACCCCAGACCCCGGCATCAACGGCGATGCGGGCAACGGTGGGATGTTTGGCGGTGAGGCTGCCGGCGAAGACGGCAACGGCAGCACAGGTAGCGATGACGGCAACGACGGCACCAGCGGCGCGGGCGCTGGTACTGGCACCAATGGTGGCAGCACCCCAAGGCGTGCCCGCCGCGCCCCTGGTTTGAGCCGCTGCGCGTCGCGTTGCGTGCCCAAGTGATCTCGAGTGAGCAGTCCAACACGATCCGTAAGGGTCTCGGCGAACCCCCAACCATGCCGCGCGACACCAACGGCATCCCACTCCCGATCCTGATCCCGCAGGCTGTCGACAA
>CANNEP010000006.1 GCA_947503655.1 uncultured Microbacterium sp. | reverse complement strand
CAGCTGCCATCAGCTCTTGCACTACAGAGTGATCCGTCGTGAGCTGAGTGAGTCCGCCGTCACGAAGCAGATAGACCCGGGAGTCACCAATGTTGAGGGTGACCCATGACTCGGTGGCAGCGTCAGTATCGAGGTAAATACCCGTCAGCGTTGTTCCGGTGCCTTCATCGGTCGTTTCCGGATGCGCCGCAATGTCAGCAACAGCTTTTGTCAGGGCCTTTTCAATCGTGATGGGCGATACTTCACCCTTTTTCACCATTGCGCGCAAGCGATCGACGGTGCTTGCCGAGGCAATCTCGCCGCCAATGTGGCCGCCCATGCCGTCAGCAACGACGAACAGCGGAAACGCCGTCAAGAACGCGTCTTGATTGGACTCGCGGCGGCGACCCGTGTCGGTGGTTCCGTACCACGACAGCGTGACCTCATCGCCACTAGCGAGCGTCAAGCTCTGGGTTGCGGTTGCGTCAACGGCGTTGGCCACGGCCGAAACCCCCATACATAGTGTTGCCAGCGCGGGACTGCACCGGTGTACTCATCCTAAAGGACACGCCGGGCGCGCGTCCGTAACGACGTGGGGATTGGGGACAGTTTTGTTGTCACACAGTCACGAGCTGCCACTCGTGCTCCCCCGCTGTCAGCTCCACGCCGTGCTGCGCCGCCCAATCAAGCAGGTCTGCCGCCGATGACAGCACCGGCGCCGACTCGGCCAACATGCGCACCAGGGCGCCCTTCGCGTGCTTGTTGAAGTGGTTCAGCGCGCGCACTTCCCCGCCCTCACCACGCGTGACCACGCGCACGAACGCCGACGGCGTTCCTGCAGGCACCGATCCGAGCGCAACATACGCTTCGCTACGAAGATCAAGCACAAATGGTGCCTGCTCAGCAGCCAGCGCGGTCGTGACGGCTTCGTTCCAATGCTTCTTCATCGGCGTGAGGCCAGGAAGTCGCACACCGGCTCCGAGCCGATACGAGGGAATAGCGTCTGCCGCACCCACAAGGCCGAACGGTGCCGAGTGAATCAATACGTGTTCCGCAAGCCACGAACGCGCGGACTCCGACAGCGACTCCGCATCCAACGCATCAAACAACACCCCGGTGTAGCGGTCCATCGCAGGCATCGTCGGCGACGCCCACAGCGCCGCATTGGTCGCAACCTCGCCCAGCTGGCGCGGCGATAGCTTGAGAACGCGCGCGGTTTCGCTCTCGTCAGCGCTCAGCGCGACGAGAGCATCAAGCGCAGCGCGACGTTGTGGCTCCAATGAAGGCAACCGCAGTTTCGCGAGATCTAGTGGGGCTCCGGAACCATCGGGACGCTTGGTTTCGGAGGGCGGAAGAAGAATCAGCATGGCTTACCTTGTGATGCAAAAAGCCGCCCACCGGATACCCGGCGGGCGGCTTTTTGACTAGTCAATCAGGAGACGAGTGCGGCGTGGCCAGCAACAATCGTGACGGTGGAACCCTCCATGGAGAGGAATCCGTCCTTCGCGGTAGCCGTAACCTTTTCGCCGGCGGAGGTGGTGATACGCACCTGACCTTCGGCGAGGATTGCCAGCACAGGCTCGTGGCCGGTCATGAACCCGATTTCGCCTTCGACGGTCTTAGCGACGACCAGCGACGCCTCTCCCGTCCAGACCTCTGCGTCAGCAGAGACGAGGCTCACGTTGAGGGCCATCTCAGCCGTTCTCCTTCTGGATCTTCGCCCACTGCTCTTCGACGTCGGAGATGCCACCGACGTTGAAGAATGCCTGCTCGGCTACGTGGTCAAACTCACCCTTGACGATAGCGTCGAACGACTCGATGGTCTCTTTGATCGGAACCGTCGAACCCTCAACACCGGTGAACTTCTTCGCCATGTAGGTGTTCTGCGAGAGGAACTGCTGGATGCGACGTGCACGTGCCACGACGATCTTGTCTTCTTCAGAGAGCTCGTCGACACCGAGGATGGCGATGATCTCCTGGAGCTCCTTGTTCTTCTGCAGGATCTGCTTGACAGCGGTTGCCACACGGTAGTGGTCGGCACCGATGTAACGCGGGTCGAGGATACGCGACGTCGAGGTCAGCGGATCCACAGCCGGGTACAGACCCTTCGACGCGATCTCACGGCTGAGCTCAGTCGTTGCGTCAAGGTGCGCGAACGTCGTAGCCGGTGCCGGGTCGGTGTAGTCATCAGCAGGAACGTAAATTGCCTGCAGCGACGTAATCGAGTGACCGCGCGTCGAGGTGATGCGCTCCTGGAGCACACCCATCTCGTCAGCAAGGTTGGGCTGGTAGCCCACGGCCGAAGGCATGCGGCCCAGCAGGGTCGAAACCTCAGAACCTGCCTGCGTGAAGCGGAAGATGTTGTCGATGAAGAGCAGAACGTCCTGGCCCTGCACATCACGGAAGTACTCAGCCATGGTGAGTGCCGACAGTGCAACGCGCAGACGCGTTCCCGGCGGCTCATCCATCTGGCCGAAGACAAGGGCCGTCTTGTCGAAGACGCCTGCTTCTTCCATTTCGTGGATCAGGTCGTTACCCTCACGGGTACGCTCACCAACACCGGCGAACACGGACACACCACCGTGGTCCTGTGCGACGCGCTGAATCATTTCCTGGATAAGGACGGTCTTACCGACACCTGCACCACCGAACAGACCGATCTTTCCACCCTGGACGTAGGGGGTCAGCAGGTCGATCACCTTGATACCGGTCTCGAACATGGTGGTCTTCGACTCAAGCTGGTCGAAGGCGGGTGCCTTGCGGTGGATGCCCCAACGCTCGGTGACCTCGATGGTCTCGCCGGGAGCGAGGTTCAGAACCTCACCCGTTGCGTTGAACACCTTTCCCTTGGTGACGTCACCGACCGGAACCATGATCGGCTCACCGGTGTCGCGCACCTCCTGGCCGCGGACAATGCCGTCGGTAGGCTTCAGGGCGATGGCACGAACGAGATCGTCACCGAGGTGCTGCGCAACCTCGAGCGTGATCTCAGTCGACTCTTCGCCGATCGTGATGGTGGTCTTGAGTGCGTTGTAAATGCCGGGAATCGAGTCGTGCGGGAACTCGATATCGACAACCGGTCCCGTAACGCGTGCGACGCGCCCGACGACCGCAGTCTGAGCTGCCGTGGCGGTGTCAGTCATGGTCTTCTCTTTCGTGATGGTCTTTAGGACGCCAGAGCGTCCGCGCCGCCGACGATCTCGGCGATCTGCTGCGTAATCTCTGCCTGGCGCGCGTTGTTGCGGAGGCGGGTGTAGTCCGTGATGAGCTTGTCTGCGTTGTCACTTGCCGACTTCATCGCCTTCTGCGTGGCGGCGTGCTTTGCAGCAGCCGACTGCAGGAGCGCGTTGTAGACGCGGCTCTGGATGTAGACAGGCAGGATCGAGTCGAGAACCTGGTCAGCGTCCGGCTCGAATTCGTACAACGGGTACACCTGAGTCGACGCAGCTTCTGCTTCGTCGGCCTCCACGATCTCCAACGGGAGAAGGCGGACGTTCTCAGGCGACTGCGTCATCATGCTCACGAAGCGGTTGTAAACGAGGTGAATCTCGTCGACGCCGCCGTCAGCGTAGTCCTTGCGGAACGAGTCGAGGATGGCTGCCGAAATCGCTTCGGCAGTCTCAAACGCGGGGTTATCAGTGTCACCAACCCAGTCGGCTTCCCAGTCCATTTTGCGGAACTGGAAGTAACCGACGGCCTTGCGACCAACGAGGTAGTACACCACCTCGCGCCCCTGCTCCTTGAGCATTTCAGCGACCTCGAGAGCCTCGCGGAGGATCTGCGAGTTAAACGCGCCGGCCAGGCCGCGGTCTGCCGTGAAAACCACGACCGCAGAGCGGCGGATCTGCTCGGGCTCACGAGTCAGCGGGTGATCGACGTTGGAGTTAGTAGCCACGGCGGAAACGGCACGCGTCACGGCTCGCGCGAAAGGCGAGGCCGCGCGAACGCGGGCCATGGCCTTCTGGATGCGCGAAGCCGCGATGAGTTCCATCGCCTTCGTGATCTTCTTCGTGGTCTGAGCAGAAGAAATCTTCTGCTTGTAGACCCGGAGTTGAGCGCCCATTATCGTTTCTTTCCGCCCGGCTTACGCCCGGCGACCCTTGACGATCTGCTCCTGGTTCACGTCTTCAGCAGAAGCTGCGTCGTGCTCTTCACGGCCGAGACCGTCAATTGCCTGACCCTTGCCACCGTTGAACTCAAGGATGAACTTGTCGGTCACGGTGTTGAGCTCGTCAACCGTTGCATCATCGAGAACGTTGGTCTCACGCAGACGCGTCAGGATCTCGGTGTTGCGGCGAACGTAGTCCAGCAGCTCGCGCTCGAAGGGAAGAACATCTTCAACTTCGATCGTGTCGAGTTTGCCATTGGTACCAGCCCAGATCGAAACGACCTGCTCTTCAACCGGGTACGGCGAGTACTGCGACTGCTTGAGGAGCTCGGTTAGGCGGGCACCACGTGCCAGCTGGCGACGCGAAGCTGCGTCGAGGTCCGATGCAAACATCGCGAATGCCTCGAGTGAGCGGTACTGAGCCAGCTCCAGCTTCAACGTACCGGAGACCTTCTTGATCGACTTGACCTGAGCGTCACCACCAACACGCGAAACCGAGATACCCACGTCAACGGCGGGACGCTGGTTAGCGTTGAAGAGGTCCGACTGGAGGAAGATCTGGCCGTCGGTGATCGAAATCACGTTGGTCGGAATGTATGCGGAGACGTCGTTTGCCTTGGTCTCGATGATCGGAAGACCGGTCATGGAACCCGCGCCCAGCTCGTCCGAGAGCTTTGCACAACGCTCGAGCAGACGCGAGTGCAGGTAGAAGACGTCACCCGGGTAAGCCTCACGGCCCGGCGGACGACGAAGGAGGAGCGAAACGGCGCGGTAAGCCTCAGCCTGCTTCGACAGGTCATCGAAGATGATGAGGACGTGCTTGCCGCCGTACATCCAGTGCTGACCAATGGCAGAGCCCGTGTAGGGAGCCAGGTACTTGAAGCCGGCCGGGTCAGACGCGGGAGCTGCGACAATCGTCGTGTACTCCATGGCGCCAGCCTCTTCCAGCGCGCCCTTAACCGAGGCGATGGTCGAGCCCTTCTGACCGATTGCGACGTAGATGCAGCGAACCTGCTTGTTAACGTCGCCCGATTCCCAGTTGGCCTTCTGGTTGATGATGGTGTCGATCGCGATCGCGGTCTTACCGGTCTGGCGGTCACCAATGATGAGCTGACGCTGGCCACGGCCAACGGGGATCATCGCGTCGATTGCCTTGATACCGGTCTGCATCGGCTCGTGAACCGACTTACGCTGCATAACTCCCGGAGCCTGAAGCTCAAGCGCGCGGCGTCCTTCGGATGCGATGTCGCCAAGACCGTCGATCGGCTGACCCAGCGGGTCAACGACGCGGCCGAGGTAGCCGTCACCGACGGGAACGGAGAGGACTTCACCCGTGCGGGTGACTTCCTGTCCTGCTTCAATACCCGAGAATTCGCCGAGCACAACAACACCGATCTCGTTCTCGTCCAGGTTCTGGGCGAGGCCGAGGGTGCCGTCTGCGAAGCGAACGAGCTCGTTAGCCATGACGCCGGGCAGGCCCTCAACGTGGGCGATGCCGTCGGCAGCGTCAACGACGGTGCCGACTTCGGTCGCCGCAGCGCCTGCGGGCTCGTAGGCGGCGACGAAATCTTTCAGCGCGTCACGGATGACGTCGGGGCTGATGGAGAGGTCTGCCATTGTCTTCCTTCGTTTTGTGGGGCTTGACGCCCCGAAATTCTCCGCTTTCGCGGGAAGTCGTATTAGCCTGCGAGCTTCTGGCGCAGGTCCTCGATGCGCGACGAAATCGTGCCATCGATGACGTCATCTGCAATCTGCACACGCAGACCACCGACGACGGCGGGGTCGATTACGACGTTGAGCGAAACGCGCCCGCCGTAGCTCTTGGACAGAGCGGCCGTGAGGCGCTCCTGCTGCTCAGCTGCCAGCGGCGAAGCGGACGTCACCGTAGCGACAACTCCTCCACGCTGCTGTGCGACCAGACGCATCGCGTGCGAAAGCATTGCGCGCACGCGGCGACCACGCGGGTCCTGCACCAGCGCCGAGACGATCGAAGTCGTCGCGTCGCTAGCCTTGCCAGCGAGGAGCTTGCTGATGAGCTCACCCTTCGCGTCGTTTGCACCCAGGCGCGAGCCGAGGGCAAGTTCAAGTTCAGGGTTCTCCGCGATGAGGCGGGTGACCGAGAAGAGCTCGCCTTCGAGGTCGACTCCCTCTGCGGCGCGCGATGCCGCGCGCACGCCGAGGTCTTCGATACCTGCGACGAGGTCATCTGCGTTCGACCAGCGCTGCGATACCGCTGCCGTCAGTGCCGCAACCGTTGCCGGCTGGAACTGAGCGCCAAAGACGGTTGCAACGACCTGCGAACGCGACTCGACCGAAGCGGTGGGGTCAGCAAGCGCTCCGCCCAGCTGCTTCGAGGATCCGAGAACCTTAGCGGCTGCGAACAGCTCGTTTGCGGTCTGCAGATCAACGGTCTGCGCGTCGAGAGCTACTGCTGACGCCGCGAGTGCCTGAGTGGTAGCGCTACCCATTATCGGGTTGCCTTCTCAGAGGCCTCGAGGTCAGCCAGGAAGCGGTCTACGACGCCCTGAGCCTTCTTGTCGTCGCCGAGCGTTTCGCCGATGACGTTACCTGCGAGGTCAAGAGCGAGCGTGCCGACCTCGCTACGGAGCGAAACGAGAGCGGTCTGACGCTCCGCCTCGATCTGTGCGTGAGCCGTGGCCTGGATGCGAGCTGCCTCAGTGGTAGCCGATTCCTTAGCCTCTGCAACGATCTTCTTGCCGTCTTCGCGTGCCGAGTCGCGGATGTCTCCCGCTTCCTTGCGCGCGCTAGCGAGCTGAGCCGTGTACTCCTCCAGCGCGGCTTCCGCCTGGCGCTGAGCTTCGTCGGCCTTGGCAATGTTGCCTTCGATGGCAGCCGAGCGTGCATCAAGCAGCGCGGCCATCTTCGGGAGAGCAACCTTCCAAACAACGAAGAGGATGATCACGAAGCAGACGGCCGACCAGATGATGTCGTACCACGCGGGGATCAGCGGGTTAGGCGCTGCTTCCTCTGCGGCCAGGACAAGAGCGTTAAGCATCCTGTCTCCTTACCTGTCTGAAGTCGAGTGAAATTACGCGGCGAAGATGAAGTGCGTGGCGATACCGATGAAGGCGAGTGCCTCGGTGAAGGCGATACCGATCCACATCATGACCTGCAGGCGACCCTGCAGCTCAGGCTGACGTGCAACACCCTCGATCGTCTTGCCGACGACGATACCCACACCGATAGCGGGGCCGATTGCCGCGAGGCCGTAGCCCACGGTCGAGATCGAGCCGGAGACTTCAGCGAGAACCGTAGTTGCGTCCACGGGGTTTTTCCTTTCGTTGGGAGGAACGGCTTATGCCGCTCCGCTCAGTGCTCTTCCGCGACTGCGAGCTGGATGTAGACCGCAGTCAGGATCGTGAAGACGTACGCCTGGAGGAAGGCCACCAGGATTTCAAAGAGGGTGTAGGCGAAACCGGCTGCCAGCGTACCGACACCGAGAATCGGGAACCATGACCCTGCAGAGAAGAAGAAGAAGTGCGTCGCTGCAAAGAACAGAACGAGCATCAGGTGACCGACGATCATGTTCATCAGAAGACGCAGCGTCAGCGTGACGGGGCGGATGATGAACGTCGAGATGAACTCGAGCGGCGTCACGATCAGGTACAGCGCCTTGGGCACACCCGCCGGGAACAGCGAGTTCTTGACGAAGCCACCGGGGCTCTTCTTGACACCCGCGTAGATGAACGTCACGTAGGAGATCACCGCGAGCAACAGCGGAACCGCGATGATCGAGGTGCCGGCGATGTTCATGAAGGGGATCACACCGGTGAGGTTCATGAACAGGATCATGAAGAACATCGTGGTGAGGATGGGAAGGAAGCGGTTGCCGTCCTTCTTCCCCAGGAGGTCGTGCGCGATGTTGACGCGGACGAAGTCAAGGCCCATTTCGACAATCGACTGGAAGCGGCCGGGAACGACGCGCATCTTGCGAGTGCCAAGAACCAGCAGCAACACGACAACAGCGGTTGCGAAGAACTGGATCAGGTGAATGCGGGTAATAACCAGCTCACCGATTTGGAAGACCGGCGCAGGGAAGAATTCCCAAATCGACGGTGAGTGGAAGCCATCGCCTTCAGCGGCGGCAGCGGCGATAAGACTCGCGGCGTGGTTCAACGGTGCGGCTCCAACTTCGGGGCAACAGACAGGTGCTGCGACGATGGGTGAGACTGGATCATCCCGGCTCAGGTCGCATGCAGAGCACTGCGCACAGCCGAGGGGAACTCTCCTACCCTAGCAATAGTTCGTAATTCTCACGAATCGAGAGGGATATTAATTGCCCTCTTTTGGTGATGAGTTTGTGTCATCAATTTCTTCTCGGTTTGAGCGCTGGACGACGTCGTTTTCTTCGTTGTCGTCAGCGACCGTTTCGGGCAGGGCAATCTCAATCGGGATGCGCATTTTCTGCATCACAATGACGTCCACGATGAGCGACGCGAGCACCGTCACGACGAGGGCGACGTAGAAGATCTGGCTGTGCAGCCACGGCTGGTCTTTGATCAGGAAGAATCCGACCAGGAAAATCACGAACTTCACGAGCCAGCCACCCAGCACAATGGCGAAGAACAGCGTGGCGTAGAGGTCGGTTCCGTTCCACCGGTTGGCAATCAGAATCGATGCTCCGGTGATCGCGAGGAAGATAAAGCCGAAGAGGACGCCAGCGACGACGCTCCACATGCCGTCTTGCGACGCCAACAGGTAGCCGATGATGCCACCAATGACCGCGATGACAGCGTTAACGATGCCACCAACGATCAGGGTCATTCGCAGAACGGGGTTACTGGCGACGGGGGCTGGGGTGTTCATGAGGCGTCCTCCATGTCGGGCGCGGGGATCTGGCGGCGGCGCGAGGGAATGATCGTGACGACGAGGCAAGCGAGGATTCCGACGACGCCGAAGATGACGCCAACCCACCACAGCCCCGGCCAACGATCACGGGTCGCGATGTACATGAGCAGGACAGACAGGCAAACGACTGCCGTCCATGCATAGAAAATCAATACCGCTTCCATGGCGGTGTGGCCATGGTCAAGCATGCGGTGGTGTAAGTGCTTGCGGTCGGGCGAGAACGGCGACTTGCCCGCTCGCAAACGACGCAATATGGCGAGCCCAAAGTCGGTGAGCGGGAGCATCACGACAACGATCGGCAACAGAATCGGGATGAAGGCACCGATGAGCTGCGACTCCCCCAGCTTGTCATCGCTGATCGCGTCGCTGAGCGCCTCCGGGTTTGCTTCGCCCGTGATCGCAATCGCACTGGTTGCCATCAGCAGACCCAGCAGCAGTGCGCCCGAGTCTCCCATGAACAGGCGTGCGGGGCGCCAGTTCAGCGGCAGGAAGCCAATACACGCACCAATGATCGCGGCGGCGATAAAGGTGGCGAGTGACGAGTTCGTTGATGTGCCGAAGTCACGCACAAACATGTACGAGTACAGAAAGAACACGACATTCGAGATCAGCACGACGCCCGCGACGAGGCCGTCCAGGCCATCGATGAAGTTCACCGCGTTCATCACCACAACGATGACGATCACCGTGAGTCCAAAGAGAACCCAGTTCGACAGCAGAGTGATGCCACCCAACGGCAGGTAATAGATCTGCAGGCCGCCGTAGGCGATGATGCTCGCGGTGATGAACTGTGCCGCCAGCTTGATCATCCAGTCGAGATCCCAGAGATCATCGGCGATACCGACCAGCACGATGAGGGTCGAAGCGATCACGATGGCCCAAATGGCCGTCGGCTTCTCCCAGAAGATGTCAAAAAACGGAACCTGGCTGGAGATTGCGATGGCGACCATGATGCCGACAAACATCGCAATACCGCCGATGCGCGGTGTTGGCGTCGTGTGAACGTCGCGTTCGCGGATGCCGGGGTAAATCTTGAAACGGTGACTTAAGTGCCACACCACCCACGCCACGATGAAAGTCACCGCGGCGGTCAGGATGACGATGAAAAGGTACTGCCTCAAGATGTGCCGCCGGTTTCGGGTTCCGCAGGTGCGGGATCCGGCTCCAACACATCTCCCAGCACATCGCGCAGCTGCGCGCGCGTGATTCCGCCTTCGCGCAGAACGCGAACGACGCGCTCAGCTTCACCACCGCCGACAAGTTGCGTCGCGTCGATGATGGTCGAGCTCATACCGGCTCCAGCCTCACCGCCATCGAGATACACCCCGATGCTGTCAGCGAGCATGTTTTGCGCCTCGACGATCGTGTTGGCGGCGGGCTGGCCGGTCAGATTCGCACTAGAAACAGCGAGCGGACCGGTCTCCTGCAACAGTTCGCGAGCGATCGTGTTGTCGGGCATACGCACAGCGACGGTGCCCTTCGTGTCACCCAGGTCCCACGTCAGTGACGGTTGTGTGGGCAGAACGATAGTGAGGGCGCCAGGCCAGAAACGCTCAACGAGAGCGCTCACTTCGGCCGGAACTTCCGCAACCAGTGCGCGCATCGCGTCCGTGGTTCCGACCAATACTGGCGGTGGCTGGTTGCGGCCTCGACCCTTCGCCTCCAGGAGGCGTTTCACCGCGGCCGGCGAAAAAGCATCAGCACCGACGCCGTACACGGTGTCGGTGGGCAAGACGATGAGCTCACCGCGGGCAATCGTCGTGCGTGCGGCACGCATTGCAGGCAGGAGCTGGGAGGCATCGAGGCAGTCAAAGACAGAAGACATGACCTCGCCATTCTAGGGCGCGCGGCTGGCTATTACGGGTGAACGGCAGTGGTGACGCGATCGCGCATCGTGAGGTCTTGGTGCGTTGCCGCTGCCATCCAGCCGTCTTTCGTCAAGATTTCGCGAATATCCGCGCCCTGCCACTCGCC
The DNA here is from genome assembly GCA_947503655.1 of uncultured Microbacterium sp. Taxonomy (GTDB): domain Bacteria; phylum Actinomycetota; class Actinomycetes; order Actinomycetales; family Microbacteriaceae; genus Microbacterium. The sequence goes on along the minus strand of CANNEP010000006.1, from coordinate 46,615 downwards.
GTGTTCGAGCACAATTGTCGCTCCGGCGTGGCCGAGCCGCAGGCCCACACCGCTGATGACGCGAATGTCATCGAGCCCATCAGCGCCGCTGTACAGCGCCTCTTTCGGGTCGTATAGTCGCACCTCGAGATCACGCGGAATCGCGTCGGCAGGCACGTAGGGCGGGTTCGACGCGATCACCGCGACGGTGCCAGCAAGATCGTCAAGGGCGTCGACAAAGCTCCCGTTGCGCAGCTCCAGGTTGGTGGCGCCCACGTGCGCAACATTCTTCGCCGCCCATGCGTGTGCGTCGACCGAACGCTCCACGGCGACCACGCGGGAGTGCGGAACCTCGGTCGCCATTGCGAGAGCGATGGCGCCGGAGCCGGTGCCGAGGTCGACGGCGATGGGCTCAGGCGCGGCGACCGCCCACAACGCGTCAATCGCGTATTGCGCCACGATTTCGGTCTCCGGCCGCGGCACGAAAACACCGGGCCCCACGAGAAGCTCCATGTAGCGGAACGGTGCGGAACCAGTGATGTGTTGCAGAGGTTCGCGTGCGGCACGGCGGGTGATGACGGCGGCAAAAGCGTCACGCTCGGCGTCACTCAGCACGTGGCCCAGCGTCTCTTTCAGCTGGATGTCCCCGCGAGACGTGTCGAGCACGTGCGCCAACAGCAGTGCGGCGTCAACAGCGGGGTCGGCGACGCCCGCCGCGGTGAGGGTTTCACGGGCCGCCGCCAGCACGGCGGGTACGGTCGCATCGGGGGCAGGCTGTTCAGACATCTCCCCCAGTTTACGGGCGCAGCACCCGCGACCTCAGCCCATGGTTCCGCGGATCGGCTGCCTCGACCTGACGCAATTCGTCACATCCCTACCTCCCGCTCAGCGAGACAGCCTATTCTGAACGCGCATTTGACGACGCCACGAAAGGGCAATCATGGCTGGAATCCACGCCGACATCACCACGGCATTCGGCAACACCCCGCTCGTTCGCTTGAACGCGGTCACCGAGGGCGTCGGAGCAACCGTGCTCGCGAAGCTCGAGTTCTACAACCCCGGGTCGTCTGTGAAGGACCGCCTCGGTATTGCGCTCGTAAATGCGGCTGAGGCTTCGGGTGAACTCAAGCCCGGCGGCACGCTGGTCGAATCGACGTCGGGCAACACGGGCATCGCGCTCGCCCTCGTCGGCGCTGCACGGGGCTACCGCGTGATTCTGACGATGCCGGCGTCGATGTCGAAGGAGCGTCGCCTGCTGCTCAAGGCGTTCGGCGCCGAGCTCGTGCTGACCGACCCGACGAAGGGCATGACGGGCGCCGTCGAAGAGGCGAAGCAGATCGTTGCCAACACCCCGGGTGCCGTGTGGGCACGCCAGTTTGAGAACGAGGCGAACCCGGCGATTCACCGCGCCACGACCGCAGAAGAAATTCTGCGCGACACCGAGGGCAACGTTGACATTTTTGTTGCGGGCATCGGAACCGGTGGCACGATCACGGGTGTGGGTCAGGTGCTGAAGGAGAAGGTTCCGGGCATTCAGGTCGTCGCTGTTGAGCCCCAAGACTCGCCGGTGCTCAGCGAAGGCCACCCCGGTCCGCACAAGATTCAGGGCATCGGCCCGAACTTCGTACCCGAGATTCTTGACCGCGGCGTGCTGGACGAGGTTGTTCCGGTTGAGTTCGATGACGCGCTGCGCGTCGCTCGCGAGGTTGCGGCACGTGAGGGCCTGCTCGTCGGCATGTCGTCTGGCGCGGCCATTTGGGCGGCACTCGAGGTGGCCAAGCGCCCGGAAAACGCCGGCAAGACGATCGTTGTGATTGTTCCCGACACGGGCGAGCGATACCTCTCCACGGCCCTGTTTGAGGATTTGCGCGAAGATTAATGCATGAGCATTCTTTCTCGACTTCGTGAAGACCTGCGGGCCGCGAAATTACGCGACCCTGCGGCACGAAACGGGGTCGAGATTGCGATTCTGTACCCCGGGTTGCATGCGATCTGGGCGCACCGTGTCAACCACTGGCTGTGGCAACGCAACCTACGGTTTATCGCACGCGCGGGCTCGCAGTTTGCCCGCTCCTTGACGGGCATTGAGATTCACCCCGGCGCAACCATTGGCCGCCGGTTCTTCATCGATCACGGCGCGGGCGTCGTAATCGGCGAGACCGCCGAAGTGGGTGACGACGTGATGCTCTATCACGGCGTCACCCTCGGCGGCCGCACCACCTCGACGCCGGGCAAGCGCCACCCCACAATCGGTGACGGCGTTGCTATCGGCGCCGGGGCGAAGGTGCTAGGGCCGATCAACATTGGCGCGCACTCAGTTGTTGGCGCCAACGCGGTTGTAACGAAGGATGCCCCAGAGCACTCGGTGCTGGTCGGCATTCCGGCGAAGGCACGACACCGTCACCCAAGCGAAGACACCAAGGCGCTCATGGCGCCGGAATACGCCATCTGACCTCCGTCGCAAACCCCTAGGCTCGAGTCATGAGTGTTCTTCACGATATTTCCGCTCGCGGATTTGCCCGTCAGCTGAACCAGCGATCGGTATCACCGCGCATCGTCACGGAACACTATTTGCGACGTATTGCCGCACACAACGACCGCGTGGGTGCCTTTGTTGAGGTCACCGCCGATGCCGCGCACGAGCGCCTCGCCGCGGTCCTTCCCGATGCTGTGCGCGGGCCGCTGTGGGCGGTTCCATTTGGCGACAAAGACCTCTCGGCACGCGCCGGCATCGCGACCCGCTATGGGTCAGCGGCGTTCCGCTCGTTCGTGCCAGAAGCCTCCGATCCGCTCGTCACAGCGCTCGACGCGACCGGCGGCATCAGCCTCGGCAAGACCGCGACACCCGAGTTTGGCATGACGGGGTACACCGAGTCGGCGGTTTCCGCGCCGACCCGCAACCCGTGGGATCTCTCGACCGGTGCCGGTGGTTCCAGCGGTGGTGCCGCAGCCGCGGTCGCCGCCGGACTCCTCCCCTGGGCTCCCGGGTCTGACGGCGGCGGCTCCATCCGCATTCCTGCCGCAACCGTTGGCATTGTGGGCCTCAAGCCCTCCCGCGGCCGCATGCCCATTGGTTCCGGCCTGGACTCCCCCGATGGCCTTGCCGTTTCCGGCCCACTCGCGCGCTCCGTCGCCGACATTCGCTTCCTGTACGGCGTCATGCGCACTCTCGCGCCGCTCCCCTACGCGGTGTCCGCACCCGAGGTTGCGCTGCCGACGACCCTGCGTGTCGGCGTCACTACCGTTTCACCGTGGGATGACGACACCGACATCGTGCTCGACGACGACGCAGCCGCGGCCGTGGCGTGGGCGGCTGACGTGCTGACGGCCGCAACCGAGGTCTCCGAGGCGCACTGGCAGCCCACCGGATACCCCGACCTGTTCCGCACGCTGTGGCGTGCGAGTGCCGCGCGGATTCCCGTGCACGGCACCAAGCTTGCAAACGTCGAGCCGATTACGCGCTGGCTCATCGAAGAGGGTCGTGCGCTGTCGAGCGAACACCTGCTCGGTGCCTATGCCGCGGCGCGCGTCTTCGAAAAGCAATCGATTGCTGCCCTCAGCGGCTACGACGCCGTACTGACGCCGGTGATCGCGCAGTCCCCGCGCCCGGTCGGCTGGTTTGACGCCGAAGACGCCGAGAAGAACTTCACGCAGCAGGTGCAATATGCGCCGTACACGAGCTGGGTCAATGTTGCCGGGCTGCCCGCCATTTCGGTGCCGGTCACGATGTCGCAGAGCGGCCAGCCCGTGTCGGTGCAACTCGTCGGGCGTCCGGGTGGCGAAGAGGCGCTGTTTGCCCTCGCTGAGGTGCTTGAGCAGGCACGCGGTCCGCTGGCTCACCCGCCAGTCTGGTACGAGAAGTAAGAGCGCGCAACCGCGGCACGCGGCACAGCGTCGTGCGGTGGGTTACGCCGCCTCGAGGGGCGTGCGCAGTGGAGCTTCACAACGCGGGCAGAAGGTCACTTCGGCGGGCAACACGAGGCCGAACCGAAACGTGATCGGCAGCGGTTTGCCGCACGACGGGCACGTCCACATGCGCGAAACGATGGCGCCTGACCATGCCGGAAACGCCAGCACGATTGCGACGAGCACCATCATCACGATAACGAGTGAGTACCAGCGCAGGCTGTACCCGACGATAGAAAGAGCGAGCACGGTGAGGCAGACGACGGGCACGCGCACTACCGCACGCGACACGTATTCAAACCTCATCGTGCGCTCGATCAGTCGTTGTCGCCGATAGCGGCGAGGCGCTCCTCTTCATCGGCCGAAATGCACGACTCGATGATCGGCTCGATGGCACCGTCCATGACCTGGTCCAGGTTGTACGCCTTGTACCCGGTGCGGTGATCCGCGATGCGGTTCTCCGGGAAGTTGTACGTGCGGATGCGCTCGGAGCGGTCCATGCCACGAATCTGCGACTTGCGGGCGTCAGACGCCGCAGCCGCGAGTTCTTCCTGCTGGCGTGCGAGCAGGCGTGCACGCAGCACGCGCATACCGGCCTCACGGTTCTGTAGCTGGCTCTTCTCGTTCTGCATCGAGACCACGATTCCGGTGGGAACGTGGGTGATGCGCACAGCCGAGTCTGTCGTGTTCACCGACTGACCACCCGGGCCCGACGAACGGTATACGTCGATCTTCAGGTCGTTCTGGTCGATGTGAATCTCTTCGGGCTCATCAACCTCGGGGAACACCAGCACGCCGGTGGTCGAGGTGTGAATGCGGCCCTGCGACTCGGTGGCAGGAACACGTTGCACGCGGTGCACGCCGCCCTCGTACTTGAGGTGCGCCCACACGCCCTGCGACGGGTCGGTGGAGTTGCCCTTGATAGCGATCTGAACGTCTTTGTATCCGCCCAGGTCGCTCTCGTTGTGCTCGAGTAGCTCGGTCTTCCAGCCGCGGTGAGCCGCGTATTGCGAGTACATGCGCAGGAGGTCGGCGGCGAACAGAGCGCTTTCGGCGCCACCCTCACCGGCCTTGATCTCCATGATTACGTCACGAGCGTCATCCGGGTCGCGCGGGATCAGCAGACGGCGCAGCTTCTCCTGCGCCTGGGCCAGACCCTCTTCCAGCGCCGGAAGCTCCTCCGCGAATGCTTCGTCTTCCTTCGCCAGTTCGCGAGCGGCCTCCAGATCGTCGCCAGCGGCGATCCATGCGCCGTGCGCGTGGACGATCTTGTTGAGCTCGGCGTAGCGACGGTTGACGCGTTTGGCGCGGGCAGCGTCGGCGTGAACTTCGGGGTCAGACAGTTCCTTCTCGACAAGCTTGTGCTCGTCGAGAAGGGCCTGAACAGACTCGAACATTAGCGAATGTTGTTCTCGTGAGCGTGCGATGCGCCGCCAGCAACAGCCGGCATCGACTTCTGCATCTGCACCAAGAACTCAACGTTCGACTGGGTGTCGCTGAGCTTGCCGAGCACGACCTCGAGGGCCTGCTGGGTGTCAAGGCCCGCGAGGGCACGACGCAGCTTCCACGTGATCTTGACCTCGTCAGGCGACAGCAGCATTTCTTCGCGACGCGTCGACGATGCGTTGACGTCAACGGCCGGGAAGATGCGCTTGTCAGCGAGCTGACGGCTCAGGCGCAGCTCGGAGTTACCGGTGCCCTTGAACTCTTCGAAGATGACCTCGTCCATCTTGGAACCGGTCTCAACGAGAGCGGTCGCGAGGATCGTCAGCGAGCCACCGTTTTCGATGTTGCGAGCCGCACCGAAGAAGCGCTTCGGCGGGTACAGGGCCGAGGCGTCAACGCCACCGGAGAGCACACGACCCGAGGTGGGAGCAGCCAGGTTGTAGGCACGGCCGAGGCGCGTGATCGAGTCGAGCAGCACGACGACGTCGCGACCCAGCTCAACGAGGCGCTTGGCGCGCTCAATGGCGAGCTCCGCAACCGTCGTGTGGTCTTCAGCCGGACGGTCGAAGGTCGAAGCAATAACTTCACCCTTGACCGTGCGCTGCATGTCGGTGACCTCTTCAGGGCGCTCGTCAACGAGCACCACCATGAGGTGAACCTCAGGGTTGTTCGTAGCGATCGCGTTGGCGATCTGCTGCAGCACGATCGTCTTACCGGCCTTCGGCGGTGCCACGATCAGGCCACGCTGGCCCTTACCAATCGGAGCCACCAGGTCGATGATGCGCTGCGTGAGCTTCTCGGCACCCGTCTCCAGGCGCAGGCGCTCCTGCGGGTACAGCGGCGTCAGCTTGCCGAACTCAACACGGTTCGCGGCGTCTTCCACCGACAGGCCGTTGATCGAGTCAACCTTGACGAGAGCGTTGTACTTCTGACGGCCCGACTGCTCACCTTCGCGCGGCTGCTTGATCGCACCGACGATGGCGTCACCCTTGCGCAGGTTGTACTTCTTGACCTGGCCGAGCGAAACGTAAACGTCGCTCGTACCGGGCAGGTAGCCCGATGTGCGCACGAACGCGTAGTTGTCGAGAACATCCAGCACACCGGCGATCGGAATCAGAACGTCGTCTTCGCCGATCTCCGGCTCAAACTCGTCGTTCTGCGTGTTCGAACGGCGCTTGTTGCGCTGACGGTTGCGGTTCGAGCCGCCCTCGTCGTCCTGGTTGTTGTTGCTGTTGTTGCGGTCGTTGTTCGAACCACCGTTGTTCTGACCGTTGTTCTGGCCACCGTTGTTGCTGGTTCCGGAACCATTGTTGCCGCCGTCACGCTCGTTGCGGTTGCGGTTGCGGTTGCGGCTCCGGCTGCGGCTACGGCCGCCTTCGGATTCGCCACCCTCGGTCGATGCCTGCTCGCCGTCGGCGGCGGGCGTCTCCGATGCGTCGGATGAAGCCTCAGCGGGTGCTGCGGCCGGTGCGTCTGCGGCGTCGGCTGCCTTCTCGGCGGGAGCCTCGGCTGCGTCAGCGGCAACCGGCTTCTTGCGCGAGCGGCTCGGCTTCTTCACCGGGGCTGCCTCGTCAGAAGCGGAACCATCGGTTGCGGCTTCGGCGAAGGGAGCGTCAGCGGCTTCTGCAGCGGCAGCAGCCGCTGCAGCCTTCGTGGTGCGCTTTGCCGGAGCGGCGGGCGCCTCAGTGGACTCGGCTGGAGCGTCGCCAGCCGGAGCATCGCCTGTCTGAGCCTCAGCGTCTGCCGCCGGCTTCGCCGCGGTCTTGCGCACGGGGCGCTTACGCGGGGCCTTGGTCGGAGCCTCAGCGTCTGCAGCCGGAGCGTCAACTGCGGGTGCGTCAACCGCGGGAGCCGCAGCAACGTCGGCCGCAGGCGCCTCGGCCGTAGCTTCTGCCGTCTTCACCATGGCCGTCGTTGCACGCCGCGGTGCACGCTTCTTCACGGGCGCAGCGTCTGCTGCTACCTGCTCGGGCGCAGGTGTGGTTTCGATCTCGGAGTTTGACTCCACGAGTTCTCCTCTAATTGGGATTAGCTTTCATCTGCCTACAGCCTTCTCGACACACGACGAAGTCTGGTGTTCCAGGGGTAGTGCAGAGGTTCGCAGATTGCGATGGGGGTCAGATCACGCAGTGAGCGCGGAATCCCCCGTTACATCCCTCACTGTACCACCTTTAAAATCGACGGCGAGCATGAGGGGCTCCCATGTCGCGCCAGAAACGTCAACCGCGATTTCGGCTGCGGCCTGACGTTTACCGGGGCCGTCTGCCAAAACCAGCACCGAGGGGCCAGCACCCGACACCACAGCCGCATACCCTTCAGCACGCAGTGCCTGCACGAGACCGATCGTCGGCAACATTGCCTGCGCTCGGTAATCCTGGTGGAGCTTGTCTTCGGTCGCAGCGAGCAATAGCTCGGGCGACTGCGTGAGCGCAGCGATCAAGAGTGCGGAGCGGGAAACGTTGAAGACGGCGTCTTCACGCGGCACCGAGTCTGGCTGCAGGCTACGGGCGAGCTTCGTCGACATCGTGTAGTCGGGCACGAACACGAGGGGCGAAACGCCACGGTGCACGAGAAGCTTCTTGTGCATCGGGCCGTCGGGCGTCGTCCACGCAATCGTGAGGCCACCGAACAGCGCCGGTGCGACGTTGTCGGGGTGCCCCTCCATCTCCGTGGCGATGCGCAGGAGGTCTTCATCGCTGAACGCGATGTCGCCTTCGAGCAGACCCTTCGCTGCCAAAATGCCAGCGACAACGGCTGCGCCGGATGACCCCATACCGCGACCGTGCGGAATCACGTTGTGTGCCGTGAGCTTCAGGCCCGGCATCGTGCGGCCGACCGACTCGTAAGTGTAGGCAATGGCTCGCACCACGAGGTGCGACGCGTCGCGCGGCACATCTGCAGCACCGGCACCGGTCACGTTGATCTCGAGAACGCCAGCAGGCGCTTCTTCAACGGTGAGTTCGTCGTAGACGCTCAGCGCGAGGCCGAGGGTGTCAAAGCCCGGGCCAAGGTTGGCGCTCGTCGCAGGAACCCGCACAGCAACGGTGCGTCCGATCACGTCAGTCTCCTTCAACGCGCAGCACCGAAACCACGCGGCGAACAACGGCGCTGGCAGCGAGCGCTTCAACCGTGCTGCTCAAATCTGACTCTTGCGCCGTGTGTGTTCCGATCACGAGTCGCGCGGTTCCGTCACCCGGTTCCACCGTCTGCTCGACGGTGGCAACCGATACACCGCCTTCGCTCAGGATGCTCGCGACCGTTGCCAACACGCCAGCCTCATCCGTCACCTCGAGGGTGATGTGGTAACGCGTGGTGACGCGCCCGATCGGAACAATGGGCAGGTTGGCGCGGGTCGACTCGCCGACGCCGACGCCACCGGCGACGTGGCGGCGAGCGGCCGAAACGACGTCACCCAGCACGGCAGATGCGGTCTGCACACCACCGGCGCCAGCGCCGTAGAACATGAGCGAGCCCGCGGCCTCAGCCTCAACGAAGACAGCGTTGTTCGCGCCGTGCACACTCGCAAGCGGGTGCGAGCGGTGAATAAGCGCCGGGTACACGCGCACCGAAATCGATTCGCCCTCGTCGTCGGTGCCGGTCAGGCGCTCACACACGGCGAGGAGCTTGATGACCATGTCGGCCTTGCGAGCCAACTCGATCATGGCGGCATCGATTGACGTGATGCCTTCGCGGTGCACCGCTTCGAGCGGCACCGTGGTGTGGAAGGCGAGGCTCGCAAGAATCGCGGCCTTCTGTGCGGCGTCGTACGCCTCAATGTCGGCGGTCGGGTCGGCCTCGGCGTACCCGAGGTCTTGCGCCTGCTTCAGCACGTCACCAAAGTCAACACCCTCGGTGTCCATGCGGTCCAGGATGTAGTTCGTGGTTCCGTTGACGATGCCCATGATGCGGTTGACGCGGTCACCGGCGAGCGAGTCACGGAGCGGGCGAATGATCGGAATCGCACCGGCAGCGGCGGCCTCGTAGTACACCGAAGCGCCCACCTGGTCGGCAGCATCGAAGATCTCGGGGCCGTGGGTGGCAAGCAGCGCCTTGTTGGCGGTGACGATGTCGGCACCCGAATTGATCGCCTGCAAAATGTTGGAGCGGGCCGGCTCAATGCCGCCCATCAGCTCAATGACAATGTCGGCACCAAGAATCAGCGACTCCGCATCGGTCGTGAACAGCTCCTGCGGAAGCTCCACGTCACGCGGCGCGGTGGTGTCGCGAACGGCAATACCCACCAGTTCGAGGTCGGCTCCGGCACGGTCTGCCAGCTCAGCGCGGTGCTTGAGCAGGAGTCCGGCGACCTGTGACCCTACGGCTCCAGCACCGAGCAGGGCAACACGCAATCGTCGGTAGTCGATCATGCTTCTCCTTCATCTGCGCCAGCGTCACGCGCCAGCAGATCGTCAATCGTTTCGCCGCGCACCAGGATTCGGGCTTCGCCATCGCGCACAGCGATGACGGGTGGGCGGGGAACGTGGTTGTAGTTGCTCGCGAGCGACGCGCAGTAAGCTCCGGTTGCGGGTACGGCGATCAGGTCGCCACGCGTAGCGTCGGCGGGCAAGTATTCGTTGTCGACAACGATGTCGCCAGACTCGCAGTGCATACCAACGACACGGCTCAGCTGTGCGGCGGAACCAGAGGTGCGGTTCGCGAGGCGCGCCGAGTACTGCGCGCCATAGAGGGCAGTGCGCGCGTTGTCGCTCATACCGCCGTCGACGCTGATGTAACGGCGCATGCGCTCACCCTCAGGCGTATCAACGGTGACTTCTTTTGTGGTTCCGACGCTGTACAGCGTGACACCGGCGGTGCCGACGATGGAACGGCCGGGTTCAAACGACAGGTGCGGGATCGCGATGCCGCGAGCAACGCACTCTTCGGCGACCGCATCAACGATTTCGCGCGCGAGGTCGGCAATCGGCGCCGGGTCGTCGATCGAGGTGTAGGCGATACCGAAGCCACCACCCAGGTTCAGCTGTGGAGCCTCTCCCCCGGCCAGTAGCTCAGCGTGCGCGGCAACCATGCGGCGCGCGGATTCACGGAAGCCGCTGGAGCCAAAGATTTGCGAACCAATGTGGCAGTGCAAGCCGCGAAACTCCAGCGATGCGTGGGCGCGGATGGCGGCGACAACGCGGGGGGCGTCGCGCAACGTGATGCCAAACTTCTGGTCTTCGTGCGCGGTGGCAAGGAAGTCGTGGGTCTCAGCGTGCACACCGCTATTGACGCGCACGAGGACGCGCTGGCGGGTGCCTGCTTGTGCCGCAGCCGCCGCGACGCGATCAACCTCTTCAAACGAGTCGATGACAATGGTTCCGATGCCCACCGCCACGGCGCGATCGATCTCGGCGTCTGACTTGTTATTGCCGTGGAAGCCGATTCGTGCGGGGTCAACTCCTGCCGCGAGCGCGACGGCGAGTTCACCGCCGGAGCAAACATCAACGTTGAGTCCGGCTTCGGTTACCCAGCGGGCGATGTGCGTCGAGAGAAACGCCTTGCCCGCGTAGTAGACGGTGACAGCGGCGTTGTGTGCCGCCACAGCTTCGGTGAACGCGGCGACGGTCTCAGCCGCGCGGTCGCGAATCTCCTGCTCGTCGAGCACCAGCACCGGGGTTCCGTACTGGGCAACCAGCGCACTCGCGGTCGTGCCGCCGATCGTGATCTCACCCGATTCGGCGCGCGTCGTGCGACGCGGCCACACCTTGCTTGCCAGCTCATTGACGTCGGCGGGCTCAACGAGCCAGTCAGGGGCAAAGGCTGCGGGCATAGCGGATGACACGGGCTACCAATCGTGGGAGGAGTACCCAGCGCGGAGGTCTCTCGCGCGCGGGTGAGGTAAGTCTAGGACAGATGACCCACTGGCTTGAATCGGATGACACGCATTGACTCACCCAGCGGAATCGAGCGGAGACGACGAAGGACCAGACGCGTGTCTGGCCCTTCGTGCGGAGATGTTACATGCGCTCCGGTGCGCTGACACCGAGGAGCGTCAGGCCGTTGCGCAACACCTGGCCGGCGGCATCGTTGAGCCACAGTCGGGTGTGGTGCACCGGCTCGATCGGGTCGTTGCCCTGCGGCGTGACGCGGCAGTTGTCGTACCAGCGGTGGTAGAGGCCGGCGACCTCTTCGAGGTATCGAGCCACACGGTGCGGTTCGCGCGACTCAGCGGCGTACGACACGACGCGCGGGAACTCCTGCAGCGCGCCGAGGAGCGCAGCTTCCGTTTCGTGCGTCAGCGTTTCGGGTGCGAAGACCGAGCGGTCAACGCCCGAGTCTGCCGCGTTGCGGGCAACGTTGTGCGTACGGGCGTGAGCATACTGCACGTAGAACACCGGGTTGTCGTTCGTGCGCTTCTGCAGCTGGTCAAGGTCAATGTCAAGGTTCGAGTCGGTGCTCGAACGCACGAGGGCGTACCGGGCGGCGTCAACACCGACGATCTCCACGAGGTCTTCGAGTGTGACAACGGTTCCGGCACGCTTCGACATACGAACGGCTTCGCCGTTGCGCACCAGGTTGACCATCTGACCGATGAGAATCTGGTGGTTGACGTACGGCTCGTCGCCGAAGGCTGCGGTCATCGCCATGAGGCGCTGTACGTAGCCGTGGTGGTCGGCGCCGAGCATGATGATGCAACGGTTGAAGCCGCGCTCGCGCTTGTTCAGGTAGTAGGCGATGTCACCCGAAATGTACGCGGGGTTGCCGTCGCTCTTGATGACGACGCGGTCCTTGTCGTCACCGAAGTCGGTCGAACGCAGCCACAGGGCGCCGTCCTGCTCGAACATGTGACCGGCGTCCTTCAGGCGCTGGATTGCGCGCTCAACAGCACCGGTCTCGTGCAGTTCGTTCTCGTGGAAGTACACGTCAAAGTCGACACCGAACTCGTGCAGTGACGTCTTAATGTCGGCGAACATGAGCTCGACGCCCTCGTGACGGAACGCCTCTTGCAGTGCCTCGGGGCTCAGCGCCGAAAGGTCGCCGTCGTAAGCCGCGACAACGCGGTCCTTGATGTCGGAAATGTACTCTCCGCCGTAGCCGTCTTCCGGCGTCGGCTCACCCAGGTAGCTAGCAACGAGCGAGCGAGCGAAGCGGTCGATCTGGGCGCCGTGGTCGTTGAAGTAGTACTCCCGCGTGACCTGTGCACCGCTCGCCTGCAAAAGGCGTGCGAGCGAGTCACCGACGGCGGCCCAACGGGTACCGCCGAGGTGAATCGGGCCGGTCGGGTTTGCCGACACGAACTCGAGGTTGATGTTCTCGCCAACGCAAGAATCATTGGTTCCGAATGCCGCACCAGCGGTCACGATCGTGTGTGCCAGCTGACCGGCAGTTGCGGCGTCAAGGCGCAGGTTAATGAAGCCGGGGCCGGCGATCTCGACCAAGGCGATGCCATCGATCTTCGCAGCCTCATCGGCAATGCCCTGCGCGAGTTCGCGCGGGTTCATGCCGACGCGCTTCGCGAGCTTCATGGCGATGTTGGTCGACCAGTCACCGTGGTCGCGGTTCTTCGGACGCTCCAGAATGATGTCATCCGGGGTCAACAGCAGGTCTTCACCGCCCGGTCGCTGACGCACAATCGGGGCGACGACGGCGAGAAGGGCGGAGGAAAGATCTGCAGGACTCATAGTCTTTCTATTCTAAGCCGTCGATCCCTCGGGCCTGTGCCCTGGTTCCGCGTCAGGAAATGCGTGCGAGGCGCGAGCGATCAAAGGCGAGCGGCGACGGGTCGATGCGCTCCTCCCCCTGCTGCACCCACGCATCAATGCGCATGCGCTTGAGGCGAGCGGAACCACCGTGGAAAGTCAAGAAGGCGCAGTCGGCTGCGTCGCGGCCTGACGAGATGCGCACGAGGGCCGTCGGGTCGGTGAGGCCGGTGGTGTCGACCACGTGCCAGGCGCCGTCGACGAACGCTTCGGTGACGGCGTGGAAGTCCATCGGCACGAGGCCCGGGGCGTAGCAGGCAACGTAGCGGGCGGGTACGTCCATCGCGCGCAGCAATGCGATTGTGAGGTGTGAAAAGTCGCGGCATACGCCGTGCTGCGTGTTAAGCGTTGTGACGGCAGAGTCGGTCGGCGTCGTGTTCGCCGGCGAGTAGGTCAGCGTCGTATTCACGTACTCGGCGACGGCGTTGAGGAGAGCGGAACCAGTGAGGCCGGTGAAGAGGGAACGGGCGTGCCGGAACAGCACGTCAGATTCGGCATAGCGGCTCGGGCGCTGGTACTGCATGAGCCCGGTCTCGGTGATCGGCTCCGCTGCGGCCGGGTGGCCGACGGTTGCCTGGTACTCAATTTCGAGGAGCCCAGCGTTGGGGATGACGCGGTGCAGGCGACCGCCGTCAACATTGATGAGCTCGCGTGCATCGACGGGTTCGCCGGCCATCGTGAACGTCAGCGATTCGCTCTCAATACGATGCGACGGGTGTACCGCAATCGAGAAAATCAGGTCGACCTGTGGGTCAACCTCTTGCACCATCGAGCACCGTACCAAGCGAGTCACCGCATGATCCTTTCACACTCGCTGATGGTTCCGGTGTGAGTGTGAACCGTTACGGGTGCTTGCGCGTTTCTGGCGAGAAGAAGTCGACGTAAATCTGGAACTCGTCGTTGTGTACGTCTTCGCCGTAGACCTCAATCGCGATGCCGGTGGCGTCAGCCCCGGTGTCGCCTCCGAGGTAGTAAATTCGCACGCCGTAGAAGCCCTCGTCGGGCGGAAGATCCGGGGCAAACGAGTCGTAATCGAGGGTGTAACCCGACTCTGCGAGCGAATCACCGAAGCCATCGATCTTGTTGGCGGGCACGTCGTCAACCCTGACGCTCAGGAGCGACTCATTGGACCCACGAGATGCCAACCAGAGCTCACCGCACGCCGGCATGAGCCCGTTGTCTTCCATCTCGCCGGCGGGGAATCCGTCAATCCACTGCCAGTCGACGCCGTATTCGTGACCGCATCTTTCGAACGAGTCCCAGCCGTCGTATCCGGCGGTCGGCTCTTCGGTCGGTTTGGCTGTGGGTTTGGTGGTCGGTTTATCTGCGGGCTTCGTCGTTTCCGGCGTCGTCGGTGCGGCTGTCGTCGGCGGCGAGCTGGCGCCGCCCGCTTCCGGAATTTGCGCCGCGACGCACCCGGTGAGCATCGTCACGCTCGCTATGCCGACGATGAGTGAGCCCAGAACACGCGATCCCCCAGTCATGCCCCGAAGATAGCGGCAATAGGCACGGGTTTCTACCCCTATCGCGGGGGCCGGTGCACGGCTACGGGGTGGGCTGCATGATGGCGAAGACGCCGATCGCGGTCGCAATCACGGTAATGAGGGTCGCGATCGCCGCGAGGAAGAGGCGCATGTCGAATGATTTGACGACGGCGGCGAGGCCGTAGAGGAAGAGCGAGATCGCGAGCATGACCGTCGCCAGGGTGAGTTGGTCGCCGAGATCGTTGTAGACCGCCGCGGCTTCCATCGCTTCGTTTGCGGCCGTCTTCGTGTCTTGGTATCCGCCGAAGAGTGCTGACAGGTATTCGTCACTCTCTTGCGGCGAAACATACGACTCGGGGTCGAGATCGTTCTGGGCGTTCGACCAATCGATCGCGTTCAAAAGGTCATCAGAGACCGACTGAAAGAGGAGCACAGTGAGGGTCTCGCGGGCGATATCTGCGGTGTAGCTATCGCCGTACTGCTCCTGCACGGTGAGCTCTGTGATGCGGGCAAAGGTTGCGGCGTCGGTGAGGTATGTGGAGTTCGCCTCGAGATACATCGATTCGGCTTCGGCGGCGAGGATACCGGCGAGCGTGTTCTTCTCCGCCATTTTGCCGTCGTAAATGGACGCCTGAAACGACGCCCACGCGGTCACGATCGACGCGATACCGAGCAGCACGGCAAGCGTGACACCAAAGTTAGCTTCGAGCTTGCTCGGCTTTTTCTTTGCCGGTGCCGGGTATGGGCCCGGCGGGGGCGCGGCCTGCTGAGCCGGGAAAGGTTGGTGCTGGGCGGCTGACTGCTGACCGAATGGCAGCTGGCCAGCGGGTGGTTGTTGCCCTGCGGCCGGTTGTTGCGGCATGCTCTGGGGCGGCCACGGTTGCTCGGCGTTCGGCGGTTGGGTCATCGTTGAGCCAATCCCACGGCGCCTCCCGTCGAGACGCGATTCACCCCATTGTGGCCCTAAATCAGGCGGATGTGGGAGTGCTTCTTTTGCCGTCGCTTACCCGCACTTCCTGCCTACGATGGAATGGTTCCGCTATTTTCTGGAGGCCACCGTGCATTCACCCATCGACGTGGTCACCGGATGGGAGCGCGCGTGGAACGCTGGCGACGCCGATGCGCTTGCCGCGCTGTTCGCCGAAGACGCCGAATTTGTGAACGTGGTCGGGCTGTGGTGGCACGACCGCTCGGCCATTCGCGAAGCGCACGCGTACGGGTTCGCGACGATCTTCACGGGGTCGGTGATCACGATGGGTGCGCCTCGGGTGCGCATGCTCGGCGATGCTGCCGCGGTGGTGCAGAGCCGTTGGCACATCGTTGGTCAGATCGCACCCGCTGGCGAAGTGGCCGGACCGCGCGACGGCATCTTCACGTTTGTGCTCGAGCGACGCGGCGATGCGTGGATCACGGTGGCGGCCCACAACACCGATATCGCGCCGGGCATGGAGACTCACATCAATACGGAGTCGGGTCAGCGCGCCATCGACTACCGTGCTCTGTGACGTGCCACGCGGTGGTTTCACCCGCGTACGCAATGTCTGGTGAGAACCAGTAGGTCTGATCGGGATCCCAGCCGGCGATGACGCTTGATGTGTTGTCATCGACGCTAATTTCTGTGCCCGCCGCCGATAGGTAAGCACCAACCTGCAGATGTATGCCCGCATAGTGCTCGGCGACCTGTGCCCAGTCGGGAACCACCCAGCGGCCGGCGCGGCCCGTGGTGCGGTACCAATCCTGTCGCTTGGACGCCGTCTGCTCGAGGGGAAATCGGCGGCACAGTTCGGCCCAGGCATCAGCGGAGTCAATCTCGAAAACCGTGCGGGTTGGAGTTGCTGCGACGCGCTTGGCTTGCGCGCGTTCCCAGCCCAAGCCGTCTTCAACCCAGGCCAGCCCCACGGGCCCGAGGTCTGTGATGGAGCGGGTCGACGTCACCATGCTCCGTGGTGGCGTCGACCACCAGTCACCGGTGAATTTCGCTGCCGGATCGGTCGGGCGGTCGCTAGCAGCAACACGTTCGCGCTCAATGAAGCGTGCTCGGTGTTCGCGGAGAACGGTGAGTGGGTCGGCAGAGATTGCCGTCGCCGTGGTTCCGTCCCACACGACGACCCACTGGTCGGCGAGATCAACCGGAGTGAGCCACCACGCCGTTACGGGTGACGCCGCGATGTGTTGTGCGGTGCGCGGCGTGGAACGCCGCCGCACGAAACGAGTCCTCGCGCTCGGGCCCGACCTGCTCAGATGCGAGTGCAAACTGCATCAGCATTCGCCGCCCACGCGGCCCCCGCATGAGCATGCGCGCAATCTCGCCACTCACCACATTGTGCCCCTGACAGGAGTCGAACCTGCGACCTACGGTACCGGAAACCGGCGCTCTATCCACTGAGCTACAGAGGCGTACCGATCGAGACTATCACCCGCGGGCACCGCGACCACGCCAGCGGGCGTCGAGCGGTGAGCTCGGGCGTGTCACCCGCCACGCACCCACCGCAGCGGGTGTTTTCGCCGCACACATGGTTCCGTCTCCCGATAACGGGGAGAGCCGCGGCAGATTTACCAAATGTCGAACAAACCGCGCCGACACGCCGTCAACCTCGCCCCGGGGCACTTCCCCAGCACCGAAGTTCGACGTTTGTTAAATCACAGCACCGCTGGGGCGGTTCCGGAACCATGACAGCAGACAGAACGCCGACTTTTGGTTCTGCAAGTGGCTAATTTGCGCGTCACACGACAATTCATGCACCGCCGGCGGGGGAATCCAATCGGCATACGGAAAAGTCGGCTGCAGGGGCCTAACTGCGCACATTCTTCCGACATCCGCGCACGATGCGCGCGGTCAGCGATCCACCCGCATCGCCCGGCTAGCGCGCCTTGCGAATGTAGGTGAGGTCGCGAATGTCGCGGCCGACGCGCAGGCCCTTCTTCTCGAACGCGGTGAGGATGCGGCCGTCGAAACGCTCGGCCCACTCCCCCTCGAATCCGCGCTCAAAATCGGGCTCAGCATCGAGAACCTCAACCATTTGGTCGGCGTAATCTTGCCAGTCGGTGGCGAGGCGCAGCACGCCGCCATCCTTCAGCGCACGCGCGACAACCGGGCCAAAGCCCGAGCGCACGAGGCGACGCTTCGCGTGACGCTTCTTGTGCCACGGGTCAGAGAAGAACACCCACACCTCGGAGACGGAACCTTCGGGCAACAGGTGCTCAAGAACCTCGGGGGCGTTCGCTTCAATGACGCGAACGTTCGTGAGACCCGCCGTGTTGGCGTCGAGCATTGTGCGGGCAAGCCCAGCACGGAAAACCTCAACCGCAAGGAAGTTCTTCTCCGGCGCCTGCGTCGCGGCGTGAATGATGGCGTGGCCCTGGCCCGAGCCAATCTCAACGATCAGCTCCGCATCCCGGCCGAAGAACTCAGCCGGGTCGAGACGCTGGTCGGGGTGCACACTCGTCGCCGCAGCATCACGCTCGACCGGGAACATGTAGGTGTCGCTCAGCGTCTCCCACGCGGCCTCTTGACCGTCAGACATACGGCCCGAGCGGCGCACAAAGGAGACGGGTTCATCGCGAAAACGGCGTTCAGGAGCATCAGACACTACATAAGGCTACGAGAGCGCTCCGCAACACGCGAACTCAGACCGGCATTACTCCGGCGCTGTGACGTAGTCGATGAGCTCTTCCACGCGGCCAATGAGCGACGGCTCCAAATCACGGAACGTCGTCACGCGACCGAGAATCCGCTGCCACGCAGCCGCAATGTCGGCCTGCTCAGCGTGCGGCCACCCGAACGCCTGACAGATGCCGACCTTCCACTCAATACCGCGCGGAATCTGCGGCCACGCCGCGATCCCCATCGCCTTCGGGGTCACCGTCTGCCACACATCCACATACGGGTGCCCCACAAACTTCATGTGTTTGCCGTGCGGGCCGCGCATGAACTGCTCGACCACGCGCGTCTCTTTGGACCCCGGAACCAAGTGGTCAACCAGAATCCCGTAGCGGGTCGTCGCGCTCGGCGGTGCGTCGCGCAGCACCTCGTCAAGCACGTCAATGCCCTGCAGATACTCGACGACGACGCCCTCGGCACGCAGGTCGGCACCCCACACCTTCTCAACGAGTTCGGCGTCGTGCCGGCCCTCAACCAAGATTCGACTCGGCAACGCGACGCGAGCACGCTGGTCTTCGGTGACGAACGAGCCCGACGCGGTGCGCTTCGTCGGCTGCCGCGACGCGGTGGGCACGGGCGCAACCAGCTCGACCGGTTTGCCATCAATCAAGAACCCATGCCCCAACGGGAATAGGCGCTTGCGTCCCGCGCGATCTTCCAACTCAACCTCGCGCGCATTCGCCTTGGTCACCGCACCGCAGTAGCCGTCATCCGCGACCTCGACAACAAGATCCAGCTCAGCAGCCACCTTGACGGCCTTCGGCCGCCCCTGCTGCCGCCAGCCCGCGGCAAGTACATCCGCCCCGTACCGATCATCCATGGCAAGACTCCATCCGAAAACCCTATGGCGACTTCACCCGTTTTGAACGGAACCTCCCCACGTGGCGTGCAGATATGGTTCCGGAACCAGAGAATTGGCTGATATCTCAGATTGCGGTTCACAAGATGGCTGTTTTCCGGCGGCGACTCCCCCTAGAGTATGGATCGTGACAGTGACGTGGACTCAGCATTCGCCAGTTACGAGGGGGAAGGGGATCTTGACCCTCGCGTTCAGTGCTGCACTGGTGTGCGCTGGCATCGCGATTGCGCCCGCCGCCCACGCGGTTGATCCGGGCTCCCTCACCGGCCCCGGATACGTGCACGACGAGGCTGACGCCCTGACGCCTGCCGAAGAAGCCACCGTCGCCGAACGCCTCGAAAAGCTGAGCACCGAAACCGACGCCAAGCTCTACGTGCTCTACGTCGACGAGTTCACGAACCCGTCAGACCCCGAAGGCTGGGCCAACGAGGTTGCCGAAGCGAGCGGCCTCGGCCCCAACCAGTACCTCCTAGCGATTGCCGTTGACGGCCGCACGATGTACCTGTCGGCCGACTCGGCTGGCCCGCTGACCGAATCCCAAGTGGTCTCTGCCGAGAACGCGGCGCTGGATGTCTTGGGAGATGACGACTGGGCCGGCGCGCCGATCGTGGCAGCCGATGACATGACGACTTCGCTCAACGGCTCATCGTCTGGCACCCCGGGCACAAAGCCCGCCGCTGACTATTCGTGGATCATCTACGCCGCAATCGGTGTCGCGGTCATCGCACTGATCTTCTTCTTCCTGCAGCGCCGCAAGAAGAACAAAAAGGGCCTGAGCGGCGGCGCACCTTCACTGGCCGAACTGGAGCGGGCCGCAGGTTCGGCGCTCGTGCAGACCGATGATGCGATTAAGACCAGCACCGATGAGCTGGGCTTTGCCCGCGCACAGTTCGGTGATGCTGCGACCGCCGAGTACGAGAAAACGGTCACCGCGGCGAAGAAGCATCTCGATGACGCGTTCGGCATTAAGCAGCAGCTCGACGATGACGTTCCCGACAGCGAAGAACAAAAGATCGCGTGGAACCAGCAGATCATTCAGCTGCTGAACGAAGCCAACGGCTGGCTCGATGAAAAGGCAGCCGCTTTCGACGAACTGCGCGGACTAGAACAGAACGCACCCGCGGCCCTGCAGGCGGTCACCGCGGCACGCGACGAGCGTCAGACCGAGCACGCAACAGCAGTGAGTCAGTGGCAAAAGCTGCAGCAGACGTACGCCGCCGCGGCGCTCGACGCGGTCGATCAGAATGTCTCCGAAGCAGAGTTGCGACTGCAGTTTGCGAATGAGCAGATTGCCCACGCGACTTCCGCCATCACCGAAGGCAACTCCGCAGGCGCCGCGGTCGCAATTCGTGCCGCCGAAGATGCGGTGACACAAGCAGGTCAGCTCCACGCTGCGTTGCAGACGATGGCTACCGACCTCAGCGAGGCGGTCCAGCGCAGCACCGCGCTTGTCGCCGAGCTTCAGGGTGACATCATCACGGCGCAGTCACTGGCTGACACCGACGGCCGCATCGCTCAGGTCATCGCCTCCACGCAGGGTCAAATTAGAGCCGCGCAGAGTGCGCTCGCGCAGTCGCAGGCCAACCCGATTCAGGCCGTCGAACTTCTTGAGACTGCGAACGAAGCGATCGATACCGTTGTGAAAGACGCTCGCGACGCCCTGGCTCGCGCCGAGCGTGCCCGCCGTCAGCTTTCTGACATGATCATGACCGCGCAGGCCAAGATCAACGCCGCACAAGACTTCATCGTGACGCGACGCGGAGCGATTGGTGCCACAGCACGCACCCGCGTTGCCGAGGCCGAAGCATCGTTGACTCGTGCACGCGGTCTGCAGTCCACTGACCCCGAGCGCGCGCTTAGCGATGCACAGCGCGCCGCCCAGCTCGCGAACGACGCCATGAACGCCGCCCAACAGGATGTCGGCATGTTCGACCAGCCCTCCTATGGCGGGGGCGGCGGCAACAACGATGTTCTGAGCGCTGTGCTCGGCGGTATTGTGCTCAACAACGTGCTCGGGGGCGGTAGCCGCCGCAGTTCGTCGTCCGGCGGCGGCTTCGGCGGCTTTGGTGGTTTCGGTGGCGGCAGCCGACCCAGCGGCGGAGGGTTCCGTCCCGGCAGCTTCGGCGGCGGCGGCACACGATCCCGTCGTGGCGGCGGGCGCTTCTAACAGTCTTTAATCCCAATCTTCAGAAAACACCAGGAAGGAAAACCGATGGCTAAGCAGTCCATTTTCGGTCGTATCTCAACCCTCGTTCGTGCGAACATCAACGCGCTCCTCGACTCCGCCGAGGACCCGCAGAAGATGCTCGACCAGCTCGTGCGCGACTACACCAACAGCATCGCTGACGCTGAGTCGGCGATCGCAGAAACGATCGGCAACCTGCGCCTGATCGAGCGCGACCACGCTGAAGACGTCAAGGCCGCTGGTGAGTGGGGCAACAAGGCACTCGCTGCCAGCCGCAAGGCAGACGAACTGCGCGCAGGCGGTCACACCGCTGACGCTGACAAGTTCGACAACCTCGCGAAGATCGCCCTGCAGCGCCAGATTGGTGCGGAGACCGAAGCCAAGCAGGCTGAGCCCACCATGGCTTCGCAGACCGAGGTCGTTGACAAGCTCAAGGACGGCCTCAACGGCATGAAGGACAAGCTGGAGCAGCTGAAGAACAAGCGCTCCGAACTCGTTGCTCGCGCCAAGACGGCCGAGGCACAGTCGCGCGTTCACGACGCGGTCAAGTCGATCGACGTTCTCGACCCGACGAGCGACCTGGGTCGCTTCGAAGAGAAGGTGCGCCGCCAAGAGGCCATCGCACAGGGCAAGCAGGAGATCGCTGCTTCGTCGCTCGACATGCAGTTCAACGAGTTGGAAGACCTGGGCGAGCTGACCGAAGTTGAAGCACGTCTCGCTGCGCTCAAGCACGGCAACCAGTCCGCAATCGAAGACTAGGCACTTCGCTTTCCCAGGGGGTGTCGGCTTTGGCCGGCACCCCTCTTGCATTTGCTATGAGCCGCTGTGGATCTGCCCCGCACGGCTCGTCCCGGTGAGAAGATGAGAACATGACCCGCTTTGTGATTGTTCCGCAGTGGCAGGGCTCCCCCTCCCCGAGAGCGATGGCACTCGCCGATGGCGCAGACGCCATCTCCGGCGACCTGCCCCGATCTGCCGTCGTCCGTGTCGAGGTACCGGTGGAAGCCGGTGAGTCGCTGCAGAGCGGCGTTCTTCGGGCCAGCTCCCTACAAAAGGTTCGCCGCGGTATCGCCGACGTTTTGGTCTCCGAGACCGACCGCTGCGTGTTGATTGGCGGCGACTGCAGCATCGCTGTTGCCGGTATTGACCACGTCTACCACCCCGATCTCGCCGTGATCTGGTTTGACGCTCACGCCGACCTCAACTCCACCAGTTCCTCCCCCTCCGGCGCCTTCGCTGGCATGGCTGCTCGGGCGCTCCTCGGCGACGTCCCCTCCGAGCTCGCTCTCAGCGGCGAAAACCTCGCCGCCCACCGTCTGTTCGTGGCTGGCTCTCGTGCGCTGGATGATGACGAAGCCGCCTTCGTCGAGGAATCCGAGGTTTCGCTCTTCCCCGTCGACGCGCTGCGCGACCCCGTCGCGCTCGTTAACGCCGTGCGAGCCAGTGGCGCCTCGCGCATCTACATCCACGTTGACCTTGATGTGCTCGACCCGGCACACGTCACCGGCGTGCAGAACCCGATGCCGTTTGGCCTCGACCCCGCTGAACTCACCGCGACGATTGTGGCGCTGCGCGACGCTTTCGAACTTTCGGGCGCCTCACTTGCCGGCTTCGCGCCGTCGACGCCGGCGGCGGCCGTTGAAGACCTCGGAACCATCCTGCGCATTATTGGGGCGCTGGCAGCCGCATGACGGATCCGCACGAACCCCACTGGAAGCACGACGCAGACCAGGCGCTCATCAAAGGCCGCCGCATCGATCACCTCATCCCGCCCTTTCTCCTGGACTCCCCCATCAGCCGCGTGGGCTACTGGTGGGGCACGGCCGTCGGCATGACATGGGGTTTCATCTGGAGCCGCGGCAAGATCACCGAGAGCGAAGGCCTCTGGGTTTTCCGAGGCCTGCCATCGTGGGCATTTCCGCGGGGTGGCGTGTGTGTCGGTCGATGCTTTCTCACCGGTCCCAGGGTTCCGTCAGCCGCCGTTCTCAAGCATGAGCGCGTGCACATGCGGCAGTGGCGGCGCTACGGCTTTCTCATGCCGCTGCTCTACACAATCGCGGGCAGAAACGCACTCACGAACCGGTTCGAGATCGAAGCGGGTCTAGAAGACGGCAACTATGTGCCGCGGCATCACCGTGCGTGAATGCGGTCAGCGCCGAGGCTGAGCCCAATCGTCAGGTGACGCTGCAGGTGCTCGGCTGACGCGCCGTTCAGCAGGTAGACACGGTTCGCGTTGTCGTCGTCGCACAGCATTTCGTTCGCCCAAGCGAGCGCGGCACGGCCGGCAAGCTGGCCCGCTTCGGCGGCACGCGCCGAGCGGTCGAGCCACGTCATCGTCATGCGCGGGGGCAGATCGATCGTGGTGATCTGTGACTCATCGGCCACTTCGACAAACACACGGCCGGTGGAGCACAGCGGAAGCGTCGCAGCCAGCAACTCGAGGTCGGTCAACGATGTTTCGTCAGCTGTAACCAATACCTGAACACGCGCGGCGCGAGCGGCTGCGCGGCGGGAGACTCGGCGGATCGGGTTCGTCATAACACCACCAGTATACCTAAAGATAGGTATGCCTAACCTCACCAGCGTATCTCGCCCCCGCCGGTAGCTACGCGCGCCTACAGCATCGTGCGGGTTCCGCGATCGATCAGAACTTCACGGAGCCCGGCGATCTCGTCGTCGCTCAACCCGTTGGCGCGCAAGTAATCAGTCGGCGAACCAAACCGGGTGGAGAGGTCAGCGAGGAGCCCCTGCATGATGTGCGCCGGAGACTTCGTAGCGAGCTCAACGATGCTCTCAGAGTCGGGGTGCACCTTGCGCACAAGTTCGATCACCGCACGGTTGCGCTCCGCGGGCAGCAGCCCTTCAGTGCGGGCGTAGTCGGCAATGATCGCGCTCTCGTCGACACCAGCTGCCGCAAGCGTCAACGCTACGGTCACACCCGTACGGTCTTTGCCGACCGTGCAGTGCACGAGCACCGGCTGATCGGCCAGCACGCCGCGCACGACGTCAACCACCCGGTCCGACGAGTCGTCGATGAGCGTACGGTACATCTCTGTCAGACCGAGGCTCTCCGTGAAGAAGGAGGCGACGGAACCAACAAAGAGAGGCACGCGCGAAATGGGGATGTCGCCAGCACGGCTGGGCTGGCGATTGACCTCTTCGTCATCACGAAGGTCAATGATGCGCTTGAGCCCCAGCGATGCCAGGTCGGTCTCACCCTCAGGCGTGACGGTGGCCAGGTTGCCGGAGCGAAACAGCACCCCGTGGCGGGTCAGGCTATCGCCGACCGGCAGACCACCGGTGTCACGGAAATTGACCGTACCCTGAACCAAAGAATTAGCCATCATGACTTCGCCGGAACCGGGTAGCGGCCAGCAATCGCGACACGATTGAACGCGTTGATCGACACAGCAACCCACGACAATGCGGCGTACTCCTTTTCAGTGAAGACACTTCCGACGCGGTTATAGACATCATCAGGCACGCCACCCTCATGGATGTAAGCAAAGGCCTCGGCGAGCTCCAGCGCCGCGCACTCGCGCTCTGAGAAGACCCCCGTCTCGCGCCAGACCGGAATCTGAGCAATCTCATCGGCGGTGACGCCCGCGGCGAGGGCCCCGTCGACGTGCACCCGTACGCAGAAGGCGCAGCCGTTGATTTGCGATGTGTGCAGCATCAGCAATTCTTTGATGCGATTGTCGATGCCGTTGTCGGCGCAGATCTGCGACACCGTCGACGAAAAAGCTGCGAGCGCCTTGTATGCGGTGGGCTCAGTCTTAGAAAGGTGTACGCGCGTCTCTGCCATGCACCAACTCTACGACGCTCCGCTCATTGCGGGCCGCATTGCTGGTTCCGTCGGGTCAAAATTCAACATGACAAGCAATTTAAGAGGAATCTAGTAGTTATGCGCAAAGAAACCTCTTCATTACTGTTCATATTGATCTTCGATTTCCGCGAGCGCCAAAAACGGGTCGATAATTCAATCGATCCTATTACCGCCCCGAAAGGCACCCTGTGACCATCGAAGCAGTGAGTGAGTTTTCGTTTCTTGCCGGTCAAGCCGGTGTGCTTGGCGTTGACGCGCAGCCGATGACGCGCGTCTCGGTCACCGCCGGCGAGGGCCGCACCGTCAGCGCTTTGAAGTACACCGACGATGAGCCGGTTGTCACCCTGCTGCACGGCGCGGGCCTCAATGCCCACACGTGGGATGCGACCGTGCTCAGCATGGGCCTGCCCGCGCTGGCGATTGATTTGCCGGGGCACGGTGACAGCTCGTGGCGGGATGACGCGACGTATTCGCCGAGCAATCTCGCCGACGACGTGATCCAGGCACTTGAGGCATTGACGTCGCGCCCGCAGATTCTGGTCGGCCACTCGCTCGGTGGCCTCGCCTCCGCCGCCATTGCCGCCCGCCGCCCTGACCTCGTCGAGCGCATCGTCTTCGTTGACATCGTGCCGGCGCTTGACCCGAAGGTGGGTCCTGCCGAGCTTCGGGCGTTCTACTCGCAGCAAGACTTCGCATCGCGCGATGAGGTTGTTGACTACGCGATGAGCTTCGGCATGGGAAGCGACCGCGAAGGCACCGCCCGCGGCGTACTTTTCAACACCCGCGTTCGCGATGATGGCCGGGTGGAATGGAAGCACCACTTCGCACAGCTCGCCCTCGCAATCTTGCCCGAAGGGGCCGCCGAAGGCACGCTCGTACAAAACGAGCAGTCGTGGCAGAACTTTGCAGCCATCACGGCGCCCATCACCCTCGTGCGTGGCGACCATGGCTACATCGACGAGCCCGCCCTCGCCACTTTTGCGCAGCGCCTCCCCGACGCGACCATCATCACGGTCGACGCCGGCCATAACGTCCAAGAAACCCAGCCGGTTGCGCTGGGCGCCATCATTACCGCTAGTTCCGACACCGATTAACGGGCTCCGGGTGGCGCCATTCTCTGCACGCCACTCGCCCCCAGCCCGTCATCCATTTACCCTGATGTCCGGAAAGGACTGACATGTTCCGTCGCACCGCAGTGGTCGCAGGCCTAGCCGCGATCGCCATCGCACTGAGCGCATGCGCGCCAGCTACGTCTGAAAAGCCCTCCCCCTCAACGTCCGGCCCCGCCGCCACCGGCGCTCCGGTAGCCGACGGCGAGCTCGTCGTTGGTCTGGTGCTTGAGCCCGACAACCTCGACATTCGTCACACCTCTGGTGCGGCTCTCGAGCAGATCCTCGTCGACAACATCTACCAGGGTCTCGTCACCCGCGATGAAGAGAACAAGATTGTTCCTGAGCTCGCGACCGACTACACCATCTCCCCCGATGGCCTCACCTACACGTTCACGCTCCAGGAGGGCGTAACGTTCCACGGCGGCCAGCCCCTGACGTCGGCTGACGTCGTCGCGTCGTACACGGCCGTTCAGACCGACGCCACGGTGATCGGCAACCGTGACTTCGCCAACGTCGCCACGATCACGGCTCCGGACGCATCGAGCGTTGTCATCACGCTGACGGAACCAGACATCAACTTCCTGTTCACGCTCACGACTCCGGCGGGGCTGGTTTTCTCCGCGGGCGACACCACCGATCTCAAGACGGCAGCCAACGGCACCGGCCCGTTCCTGTTCGACTCGTGGAAGCGCAAGGACAGCATCACGTTCAAGCGCAACGACGCTTACTGGGGCGACGCCGCGAAGCTCGCCGAGGTAACGTTCGTCTACATTCCTGACTTCACCGCTGGTGTGAATGCCGCCACGACCGGCGACCTTGACGTGCTGACCGCCGTTGACCCGAACCTCGCCGCCAACTTCGAGGGCACCGACTTCGTCATCACGACCGGTAAGACGACCGACAAGGCGACGCTCGCGTTCAACAACAAGAAGGCACCGCTCGACAACGTTAAGGTGCGCGAAGCACTGCGCATGGCGATCAACCACGAAGCCGTCATCACCGCCGTCGGTTCGGGCGCCAAGCAGTTTGGTCCGATCCCGGAGCTTGACCCGGGCTACGAAGACCTTTCGGATGTTGTGTCTTACGACCCCGAAGGCGCCAAGAAGCTCCTCGAAGAGGCCGGCGTGAAAGACCTCGAGCTGACGCTCACGATCCCGTCGTTCTATGGCACCACGGTCACGAAGCAGCTCGTCTCCGACTTCAACGCCGTCGGCGTCACGCTCAAGATTGAGAACGTGGAGTTCCCGACCTGGCTCAACGACGTCTACACGAACCACGACTACGAGCTGAGCTTCGTGCTGCACGTTGAGCCGCGCGACTTCAGTAACTGGGCAAACCCGGACTACTACTTCGGTTACGACAACACGAAGGTGCAGGAGCTATACGCGAAGGCCCTCGCCACCACCGATGAAGCGGAGTCCGACAAGCTGCTCGCTGAAGCCGCACGCATTGTTTCCGAAGACCACGCCGCTGACTGGCTGTACACCGGCGAGACACTGACGGCGCACCTGCCGAACGTCACCGGCTTCCCGGTCAACTCGGTTAACTCCCGCATCAACCTGGCGAACGTAGCAATCGTCGAGTGATTCGCTACATCCTGACACGATCAGTCCTCCTCATTGGAGGGCTGATCGTGGCGTCCCTGCTGATCTTCCTGGCGCTGCGGGTTCTGCCCGGCGATGTCGCTCAGGTGATCGCCGGGGCAGAAGGAACACCCGAGCAGGTTGCGCAGTTGCGCGAAGAGCTCGGGCTCAATCAGCCGTTGCCGGTGCAGTACTTCAGCTGGATTGGTGGCGTCGTCACCGGCGACATGGGCACATCGCTCATCACCAACACCAAGGTTGTTGACGAGCTGCTGGAAAAAGCCGAAGTGACGATTCCCCTCGGCCTCATGGCTATGGCCGTTGCCCTCGTCATCGCGGTGCCGCTGGGCATTCTGTCGGCACTGCGTCGAAACAAGCTGAGCGGAACCGTGTTGAGCGTTGGGGCGCAGGGTGTCGCTGCGGTGCCGGTAATTTGGGCAGGCATGGTTCTCATCCTGGTCTTCTCGCTGTGGCTCGGCTGGTTCCGCGCACAGGGATTCCCCCGCTCGGGGTGGGAAGAGCCGGGCAAAGCCTTTATGGCTCTCGTTCTTCCCGCGATCACGATCGGCATCGTCGAGGGTGCCGTGTTGATGCGCTTCGTGCGCAGTGCCACGCTCGACGCGATTACACGTGACTTTGTACGCACGGCAGCGGCCAAGGGTCTCACCCGTACGCAGGCGCTCTTGCGGCATGGCCTACCGAACGTTGGTCTCTCCATCATCACGGTGTTGGGTCTGCAGGTTGCTGGCATCGTGGTGGGTGCCGTGGTGATTGAAAAACTGTTCAACCTGCCAGGCATCGGCCGCATGCTCATTGATGACGTCGGCGCTCGCGACCTGCCGCTCGTGCAGGGCGAACTGCTCGTGTTGACCGCGGTCGTTCTCCTCATCGGCTTTGCGGTCGACATTGTGCACCGCATTCTGGACCCACGACTTCGGGAGGCAACCGAATGAGCACACAACGTGCCGGATGGTTCCGCCCGCTATGGCGCTCCACAACCGGAAAATTCGGCGTCATCGTCGTGGCCCTCGTGGCGCTGACAGCACTCGTCTCGCTGTTCTGGACGCCATTCCCACCCGAACTCGCCAACATCGATGACCGGTGGCTCGGCCCCGGCTGGCCGCACGTGCTCGGCACCGATAACGCTGGCCGCGACATGCTGACGCACATCATGCTCGGTGCCCGCACCACCGTCGTGGTCGCTATTGGTGCTGCCGTGATCTCCACCATCATCGGTATCGCACTCGCGTGCCTCGCAACGCTGACGACGCGTCTCGTACGCGAAGCGATGGCAACGCTCATCGACGTGCTCCTCGCCTTCCCCGTGCTCATCATCGCGGCGATGCTCGCCTCGATCGCGGGCCAGTCGCTGTGGGTCGTGGTCTTTGCTGTGGGTATCGGTTTCGGCGTCAACATGGCGCGCGTCACCCGCCCCGAACTGCGCCGCGTGCTCTCGAGCGACTACGTTCTCGCTGGCAAGGCTGCCGGTCTCACCACGTCACAGAACGTGTTCCGTCACGTGCTCCCCAATATCGCGCCGGTGTACATCGTGCAGCTGTCGTGGTCGATGGGTGTCGCGGTGCTTGCCGAAGCGGGCCTCAGCTACATCGGTTTCGGCGCCTCGGCCAACGACCCGTCATGGGGCCGTCTACTCGCTGAAACACAGGCCTTCATCAACATTCACCCGCTCGCCGTGATTTGGCCGGGTCTCGCGATCTCCCTGACGGTGCTCGCCCTGAACCTACTCGGAGACAAGTTGCGTGAGACCACAGACCCCACGCTCAGTCAGCGCATGGCAAAGGCCATGCCCGCACCCATGCCGACGGTGACCGCATGAGCCTCGTCGTCAAAAACCTGCACGTTACGATTCACGGCAAGACCGTGATTGAAGACATCAGTTTCGAGGTACCCGATGGTGCCCGCGTCGGCCTGATCGGTGAATCGGGATCCGGCAAGTCACTCACGGCGCTCGCGATCCTCGGCCTGTTGCCCGATGGTTCCGAAGTATCCGGCAGCATCACGTGGAACGGCACCGAGCTCATCGGTATGCCTGATCGCAAGCTCGCCGAACTCCGCGGCGACGAAATCGGCATTGTGTTTCAAGAGCCGCAGACGGCGCTCAACCCGATTCGCACGCTCGGGCGCCAGATTGCGGAGTCGATCCGCATCCACGAAAACGTAACGCGCGGCGAAGCGAAGACCCGCGCAATTGCCGAGGCTGCCCGCGTCAAGCTGCCAGACCCCGAACGCATCGTGAAGCGCTACCCGCACCAGGTTTCTGGCGGTCAGCGTCAGCGCGCGGCGATCGCGATGGCACTCGCGTGCCGTCCTAAGTTGCTGATTGCAGATGAGCCGACCACCGCGCTCGACGTCACGCTCCAGGCCGACATTCTCAGGCTGCTGCGCTCGCTCGTGGCTGACGACGGCATGTCGCTCGTGTTCATCACGCACGACCTCGCCGTTCTCAGGCAGGTTGCCACCCACGGCGTCGTGCTCAAGCACGGCCGCGTGATCGAGCAGGGGCCGCTCAAGACCCTGCTGACCACGCCGCAGTCCCCCATCACGCAGGGACTGTTGCGTGATGCGCAAGCAACGTTGTGGCGGGCGCCGGATGGAACCATGACTGACGGTGGTGCGGCATGACGATCGTTGCGAAAGACCTGACCCGCCGCTACGCGCGCGCCAAAGAGACACCGTTTGAGAAGCGCACGTACACGACGGCGCTTGATGGTGTCGATTTCACGGCCGAAGACGGTGAGGCCGTCGGCATCATCGGCGAGTCAGGCTCGGGCAAGTCGACACTAATTCGACTGTTGCTCGCGCTGGATACACCGACGAGCGGAACCATTGAGATTAACGGTCGCCCGGTGGACGCCCGAAAGTCAGCGCGGAGCCTGCACTGGCTCCGCCGCGAGACCGGCATCGTCTTCCAAGACCCGTACGCGTCGCTTGACCCTCGTATGTCGGTTGGCCGCGCCGTTGCCGAGCCGCTGTGGGCACTGGGTATCGGTGGTGATCACCGCAAGCGTGTTGCCGAAGTGCTCGAAGACGTGGATCTCGAGCCTGACATGGCGTCGCGCTTTCCGCACGAGTTCTCGGGTGGCCAGCGTCAGCGCATCGCGATTGCGCGTGCGCTCGTGCACAAGCCGTCAATTCTCGTCGGTGACGAGCCGCTGTCGGCGCTCGACGTCACGGTGCGCGCCCAGATTCTCGAAGTGATGCGCAACCTGTTGGCACGAGACAACATGACGATGCTGTTCGTCTCGCACGACATTGGTGTGGTGCAGTCGCTGTGCGAATCGGTGGTGGTTATGAAGGATGGGGCGATCGTTGAGCGCGGCCCCGTCGCCGAGGTGCTGCAGCATCCGCGTGAGGACTACACGAAGCGCCTGCTGGCGGCGATCCCTACGATCGACACCACGCCGTAACCGCTATTTCTTGCGGGTCTTCGGCAGTTCTTTCTGCAGGATGATGGTTCCGAGCCACCGGTCAAATTTGAAGCCCACCCGGCCCATGCGGCCCACTTCAACGAAGCCGAGCTTTTCGTGCAGGGCAATCGATGCTTCGGCACCCTTGTCGCTAATGACCGCCAGGATCTGGCGGATTCCCGCTGCCTCGCCGCGGGCGATGAGCTCGGTCAGCAGTGCCCGCCCGATGCCTTTACCGCCGGCGCTCGGGCCGAGGTAGATGGAGTTCTCGGTCGTGAAACGGTAGGCCGACTTCGGCTTCCACTGCGACAGCAGGGCGTATCCGAGAACCTGGCCACTCGGTGACACCGCCACGATAAACGGCAGGCCGAGTTTCGTGAGGTGCGCGAACTTCTCTTTCCACTGCGCGAGCGTCCACGTCGACTCGTCGAAAGTGACCGACGAGTTGGTGACGTAGTAGTTGTAGATCTCGCGCACCGCCGGCAAGTGTGCAGCGACCGCATCGCGGATCGAGAACGAGAACTCGTCGGGCACCTCAGCCTTCTGCAGGTGCCTGGGGAGCTTGCGGGGCTTGAGGTACTCGTCCGGCTTCATGTGCCTACTCCACTCGCCAATCGATGGGCGCTGCGCCCTGAGCGCGCAACAGGTCATTCGCGCCCGAGAACGGGCGCGAGCCAAAAAAGCCACGCGATGCCGACAGCGGCGACGGGTGAGCGGAGACGATTGCCGGGGTGTCACCGAGCCAGCCGCGGAGGTTCTCGGCGTCTTTGCCCCACAGCACCGCGACGAGCGGCTGGTCACGCGCGGCAAGCACCCGAATGGCGTGCTCGGTGACCTTCTCCCAGCCCCAGCGGCGGTGGGAACCGGCAGCGCCGGGTGCGACGGTGAGCACGCGGTTGAGGAGCATGACACCCTGATCAGCCCACGCCGACAGATCGCCGTGACTGGCCGGCGCGATCTCGAGGTCGGCGGTCAGCTCTTTGTAGATGTTGCTGAGGCTGCGTGGCAGCGGGCGCACGTCGCGGTTCACGGCGAACGAGAGACCGATCGCGTGACCGGGCGTCGGATAGGGGTCTTGGCCGACGATCAGCACGCGCACGTCGTCGAGCGGGCGGCTAAACGCACGAAACACGTTCTCCGCGGCGGGAAGCACCTCAACACCAGCGTCACGCGCGGCCTGCACGCGCGCAGAAACCGCGGCAATATCCGCGGCGACCGGCGCAAGTGCCTGCGCCCACCCGGCGTCAATGGTTCCGCTCGCTGCGAGCTGATCGAGCGTCGTCACGTTACAGGCGCGGCTTCAGTTCACCGCGGATCAGCACGTGCTGTGCGGCCTGTGCGACCGGGCGCATCGTGATGAGGTCGAGGTTGACGTGGCCGGGTGCGTTGAGTGCGTAGCTAATGACGTCGGCAACGTCGCTCGCGACGAGCGGGGCTTCAACGCCGTCGTAGGTGGCGGCAACCGCGTCCGTGTTGCCGCGGTTGCGGTTGAGGGTGAACTCTTCGGTAAACACCATGCCCGGGGCGATCTCAGTGACGCGCAGCGGCTCACCGGCGAGCTCGAGACGTAGCGCCTTGACGAGCATCGACTCCCCCGCCTTTGCGGCGTTGTAGCCGGCACCACCCGGGTAGGCGGTCTGTGCGGCGGTTGAGGTGACAAACGCGAGGTCGGCGTGGCCGTCGGTGAGCGTTGCCTGGCGAAGCTGCGGCAAGAGTGCGGCTACGAGACGCTGGGTGCCCATCACGTTAGCCTGGAACATCCACTCCCAGTCCTCGGTGCGTGCGTCTTCAATGCGTTCCGTACCCGCGGCTCCTCCCGCCACCTGCACAAGTGCATGCGTGGTTCCGGTGCTCTCCAGGTACTGCGCGAGCGCATCAACGTCGGCCTGCTTCGTGAGGTCAGCAGAAAAAACGGCGGCACCAGTCTCGGCCGCGACCTCGGCGAGACGCTCGGCACGGCGGGCGACACCGACGACATCCCACCCCGCGTCGCGGAGAGCGACAACCGTCGCCCGGCCGATACCGCTACTTGCACCCGTTACAACTGCACGCCTCGTCATGCCTCCACGCTACAAGGTGTGCGTGTCGATCGTGTTACGTAACATGTCCCCAAAGTTGGCCGGCATGGGGTAGCTACCTAATCTCTACTGAGCGGCTCCTGTTGCCGCCCGACAACACAAGGAGTCCTCTTATGTCTGCACCCGAGAACTGGCGTTTTGAGACCAAGCAGATCCACTCTGGCGCTGCGCCCGACCCGGTCACCAAGGCTCGCGCCACCCCGATTTACCAGACCACGTCGTACGTGTTCGACAGCACCGACCACGCCGCGAACCTATTCGCGCTCGCTGAGTTCGGCAACATCTACACCCGTATTCAGAACCCCACGCAGGATGTCGCCGAGCAGCGCATCGCAGCCCTCGAAGGCGGAACGGGCGCGCTCCTTGTCGCCTCGGGCCAGGCTGCTGCCACCACCGCAATCCTGAACATCGCCGCCGCTGGCGACCACATTGTTTCGTCGAGCTCGATCTACGGCGGCACCTACAACCTCTTCAAGTACACGCTGGGCAAGCTCGGCATCGAGGTCACGTTCGTTGAGAACCAGGATGACCTCGAAGAGTGGCGCGCAGCCGTTCGCCCGAACACGAAGCTGTTTTTCGGTGAGACGATCGGTAACCCGAAGATCAACGTGCTCGACATCGCTGGCATCGCTGGCGTGGCACACGAAGCGGGCATTCCGCTCATCGCTGACAACACGATCGCGACGCCTTTCCTCATCAAGCCGTTCGAGCACGGTGCTGACATCGTGATCCACTCGGCCACGAAGTTCCTCGGCGGTCACGGCACCGTCATCGGTGGTTCCATCGTCGACGGTGGCCGCTTCAAGTGGTCGGAGAACGTCGAGAAGTTCCCGGGCCTCACCGAGCCCGACCCGTCGTACAACGGCGCAAGCTACACCGCCGCTGTCGGTGACGGCCTCGCTTTCATCATCAAGGCGCGCGTGCAACTGCTGCGCGACCTCGGTTCGGCAATCGCTCCGGCGAGCGCCTGGCAGCTCATCCAGGGCATCGAGACGCTGTCGCTGCGTCTCGAGCGCCACGTGCAGAACGCACAGGAGATCGCCGAGTGGCTCGACAACCACCCCGACATCGCGACGGTCAACTACTCCGGTCTGCCGTCGTCGCCGTGGTACGCCGCCGCCAACAAGTACGCCCCCAAGGGTGTCGGTGCGGTGCTGTCGTTCGAACTCAAGGGCGGCGTCGACGCTGGCCGCGCGTTCGTCAACAACCTGAGCCTGTTCAGCCACCTCGCCAACATTGGTGACGTGCGTTCGCTCGTGATCCACCCGGCATCGACCACGCACTCGCAGCTCTCGCCCGAGCAGCAGCTCACCGCTGGCGTCACGCCGGGCCTCGTACGCCTGTCGGTCGGTCTCGAGAACATCGAAGACATCAAGGCTGACCTCGAGGCCGGCCTCACCGCCGCCCGCGAGCAGATCGAACAGACCCGCGTCTAATTCGCTCACCGGTGAGGGCGGGAGAGACTCAGTCGCTCCCGCCCTCACCCCTCTCTGCCCTCGTTGGTTCTGACCTCGTTGGTTCTGACCTCGTTGGTTCTGACCTCGTTGGTTCTGACCTCATCTTCGCGCCGTGCAAAAAACCTCCTCGTGGTTCCGTCTCGCAGCCCTGATGGTTTTCAGTGCTGGCCCGCGCATCCCCTTCGTTGTCCCCGTGGCCGTGGTCGTTCCCGCCTGCCAACGTTCCGGCTCAGTTCCCGCTCAAAACCTCGCCCACGCGTTTTCCTCTGTTATGCACGATCACACTCGGCAGCGCCGTGCAAAACGCGGCGTGTCGGTCGCTACCCGTCATTGCGTCGTGCAGAACAGGATGCGGCGCGTGCGTAGTGAAACTACGGCGGAGCCCGGCGCAGGCGCGCTCTGGGGAACCTCCGCCAGCCAATTCGACGAAAGTGTCAACCCCGGAAGTCACACTTCGCGTTTCGGAGCCAATACCGGGGAGAATGGAACCATGGATTGGCAGGTCTCTGAAGATACGGTGCCGTCGGCACCGGTTACCGAGGCCGACGCTCGGTCGCTGTTGGGTCGTCCGCCAGCGACGGGTGCGTGGCGTGACGGTGATCCGGCGGGCGACCGTCACTTCGCGAACTTCGGCGCTTTTCGCACGGAGTCTGGTGGCCAGCTCCCGTCGTTCCGTCTCGCCTATGAGACGTGGGGCACGCTGAACCCGGAGCGCGATAACGCGATTCTGATTCTGCACGCGCTCACCGGTGACTCGCACGTGCGCGGTGACGCGAGCCGCGCGCACCCCACGTCGGGGTGGTGGGAAGACATCGTCGGCCCCGGTGCCGCGATCGACACCGACAAATACTTCGTCATCGCACCGAACATTCTCGGCGGGTGCCAGGGGTCGACCGGCCCCTCCAGCATCGCGCCCGACGGGTACGAGTGGGCCTCGCGCTTCCCATACCTGACGATTCGTGACCAGGTCGCGGCGCAGCGGCTGCTCGCCGACCACCTTGAGATCGATCGCTTCTTTGCCATCATCGGTGGTTCCATGGGCGGCATGCACGCCCTCGAGTGGGCCGTCACCACTCCCGATCGCGTGGCGCGCCTCGCAGTACTGTCATCGCCCCCGCTCAATACGGCCGATCAGATCGCACTCAACTCGGTGCAGCTGGAAGCAATCGCGATTGATCCACACTTCAACGGCGGCGAGTACTACGACGCCGGCGACGGCGAAGGCCCCAACCGCGGGCTCGCACTCGCGCGCCGCATGGCTCTCCTCAACTACCGCAGCCCGTCAGAGCTCAACCAGCGGTTCCAGCGCTCGTGGCAGTCACCGGTCTCCCCCTTTGGCCTCGGTGGCCGCTTTGCGGTGGAGAGCTACCTCGACTTCCACGGCAACAAGTTCACGCGCCGCTTTGACGCGAACAGCTACGTCATCCTGGTCGGCGCGATGGATTCGCACGATGTCGGCCGTGACCGTGGTGGTGTCGAAGATGCCCTCGCCCGCGTCACCGCGACGACGCTCGTGCTCGGCATCGACAGCGACCGTCTGTTCCCAGTTGACGGGCAGCACCGCATCGCCAAGGGCATTCCGAACACGCTCGACGGAAACCAGGCTGTGGTGATCTCCAGCGACTTCGGCCACGACGGCTTCCTGATTGAAGACGAAGCCGTCAGCCTGCACTTGCGCCGATTGCTCGCCTCCTAACGGGCAGCGTTACGAGGCCCAGACCTCGTTGATATACGTCCACGGCAACGAACCGGTGACGATGCGATGGCGCGGGCCGGTGGCACCCGGCTGCTCGGCATCGTATTCATAGTCGCCCTGCCAAAACAGCGCCGTGGTTCCGTCGCTCTTGCGCATGCGCGTGCTGTACTCGCGCGGCTGCAGGTCGCGCAAGTGCGTGCTCCACTCGGCAATCGAAGAACCACACCCGGTCAGCGCGGTGAGGGTGATGAACGTCGGCGGGTACAGCGTCACCGAGCCCTGCGCATGACGCTCCAGCATGTCGATGGGGCGAATCCACATCCACTCCGCGACCTCATCGGGCGACGGCACAAACGTGCCAGACGACGCCAGTGCGACGAAGAACCACGTGCGAATGCGCACCGCGGTTACCTCCGGCGGCTCCCACTGCGAAATCTGCACGAGGTCGGCGGGCACGACGTCGAGCCCCGTCTCTTCCTTCGTCTCACGAATCGCTGTCGCCTTGAGTGCGTCAGCCATGGTTCCGCCCGGCACCGCATCTTCCGGGTCAACCTTGCCGCCGGGAAATACCCAGGCACCGGCAAACGTACCCCGCTCCGGGCGACGCAGCATCAGAATCTCGGGGCCAAACTCGCCCTCGCGTGCCACAACAACGGTTGCCGCCCGCGCTGAGATGGGCACCGGCTCCGCCTTCGCCTCCCCCGCGGCTTCGGTTTGCGCCATAAAGGCGCGCAGGGCATCGGCTCCGGGAGCGGCATCGGTCATGCCCCCACGCTACTCACGATCTCCCGCACACGTTACCCACCGAGCCGCAAACAGCCGTTCCCTGTTAGCGAAAAATCCCTGGCACTCGGGCGGAACCACGAGAGGAGGCTTGAAGAGCCTGCAGAGCAGGCGGTCGAGGCCAACGCTGCGACCATCATCGCGAAGGCCGTCGAACACTTCGGCAAGCTCGGCGTACTCGTCAACAACGCTCACGCTTCGAAGCAGGCACCGATGATGGAGACCACGCAGGAGATGTGGGACCTCAGCCTCGGCACCGGGATGTACGCCACGTACAACCTGATGCGCGCGGCTTACCCCGAGCTCAAGAAGACCCAGGGCTCGATCGTGAACTTCGCTTCACCAGAAGGTTGTTGACGGTGTTCCGCTCGGCCGCCTCGGCGACCCGAAGGACGACATCGCACCCGTTGTCGCCTTCCTCGCCTCCGACGACTCCCGCTACCTCACCGGTCAGACGCTCATGACCGACGGTGGCTCGACGATGTCGGCATAACGCCACGCAACGCACGAAGGGGCTTGCCATCGCAGTGACGGAAAGCCCCTTCGGCGTTTCTGCAGCTACTCGCCGCTCGGCTGTTCCTGTTCGTCCATCGCCCGCTCGAGGCGTTCGAGCTTGCCGTTGATCTCACCCGAGAAGCCGGGGCGAATGTCGGCCTTGATGACCAGCGAAATGCGGGAGCCGAATGGTTCCACCGCCGCCGTCGCACGCTTCACGACGTCGAAAACTTCGTCCCACTCCCCCTCGATCTCGGTGAACATGCTCGACGTACGGTTCGGGAGTCCGGATTCGCGCACGACGCGCACGGCTGCCGCGACGGCGTCGTGGACGGAACCATCGGCGCGGCCGGTACCGGAGGGAGCGACAGAGAAAGCGAGAAGCATGATGTTCCTTTCGAGGTTCGCCTCGACTCTAGGCGTTGGCGGTGGGATGCTTCAGCGTTGTGACGGGTAGGGGCTCCCGAATCGCGAGGAGCGCAACGCGCGTGGTCGCGGCAAACATCAGCGCGATCAGCAACAGGTTACGAACGGTGATGATCGTGACGACCACGACGTCGGTCTGCAAGAACAGGTCGTAGAACAACGGGTACAGCAGGTGGGTGCAGGCCGCGATAACGATGCCGGTGATGGCATATGGCAGGGCGCGGCGCCGATCCCACAGCAGCCACAGCACGATGGGGGCGATAAGCCACGTCTGAAACTGCGGCGAGCCGACCTTGTTGAAAACGATGAACGCCAGCACCGCGGCCATCGCGAGTGGCGGCATCAGCAGTTGTGCGGTCACACCGCGCTGATGGGCGACGAGCCCGAGCGCCGCGAGCGCGAAAGCGGCAACCAACAGCATCGGGGTGAGAATGTCGGCCAGCACGTCGACGCCGGGACCAGCGACCTGGAAGGTGATCAGCTCGTAGTCGTACTCGATGCCACCGCCGGGAACACCCGCGATCGCACTCCACAAGAATGGGGTCGCGAACACTGACTCGGCCTGGAGCCCGCGAGAGTTCTGCATCGACATGAAACCGAACAAAAAGCTGATGCCACCACCGAGCGCGACGATAGCCACGACGACGGCGCTCACCACGAGCGTGCCCTCGACAATGCGACGTCTACTCGTGAGCGAGGCGAAGGCCGCCGCAAGAATCGCACCGGTCCAGATCTTCATCCACGCGGCCATCGCGAGCAGTGCCGATGCCACCACGGGGTGTGACCGAATCAGCAGCACACCGACGACAGCGAATGGCACGGTCACGGCATCGAGACGGAACAACGCAATCGGCCCGAGCGCGACCAGAAAGATGATCCAGAACAGAGCGGCGGCCCGCCGCGAGCGCGATCGTCCGCCGCCCACCAACAGGTAAAACGCGGCGGCGTCGAACAGGAAGACCACGACGACCCACGACACTTCATACCCAAAGAACGGCACAAAAAACTGCGCCAGAATCATCGGCATCAGTGCGAGCGGCGGATACACCCACGGCTCAGTAACACCCACGATGCCCTGCCCGCGCATCGCGTACGCCGACCACGGCTGATACACGTTCCACACGTCATTGCGCGGCGCATTCGGCTCAACCCACCCAAGCCACGCCACGAGTACGTGTGCGCCGATGAAGAGCGCCCACAGCAGCACCGCCCAGCGCATGCCGGTGCGAATATGCGGCCTCACGCGGTTCCGCCCAGAACCTCGGCAACAACGACGGGAGCAGCCGCGGCAACGTCGAGGGCGACGATGGGATGCGGAACCGCGGAACCATGGGCTGCCGCGAGTGCACCGGCTCGCGAATGCAGAAAGACCGCCGTGGCAGCGGCCCGAGCGAGCTCTTCGTGTGTTGTCGGGCGCACCTGTGCGATAACCGACCCCATCATTCCGGCGAGGACATCACCGGTGCCGGCGGTCGCGAGCCACGGCGTCTCAACATCAATCGACCACACGTCGTGAACGCCCGGCGACGCGACAAGCGTGCGCGAGCCCTTCAGCACCATAACCACGCCGAGGGCCGTGGCCATTGCGACGGTGTTGGCTTCATCGTCTGGAGTCAACGCAATGCTGTGGTGCGCGGCCAGCCGGGTAAACTCGCCCGCGTGCGGCGTCACGACAGTGAGGGCGTGCGGGCAATCGACGAGCTCTAACGCACCGGCGTCGGCAACAACCGGAGTCTCCCCCACCAACAGCTCCGTGGTTCCGGCCGCCACAGCGTCTTCACGCGTCTGGCCTGATCCCACGACCCACGCGTCACAGCGCCCCGTCACCGTCACCGTTTCGGGGCGACGCGCGAGCACGAGATCAGGTGCAGCGCCCACGTAGCGGACGAGACCAGCACCAGCCCGCCACGCGCCTTCGACGCCGAGCACGGCGGCACCGGGATACGTCGCCGACCCGGTGCAGATCCCCACGACGCCGCGCGAATACTTGTCATCCGTCGCCGTTGCGGCGCGAATGACCGTGCGCGCGTGCGCGATCGTAAATGTCTGCGCGCGCGTGGAGGCCATGCGTCAACGCTACCGCGCACGGGCGGGCAAAAACGCGAGGGGCGAACGAGATGTTCGTCTCGTTCGCCCCTGGGCGTTAGCGGCCGGCGCGACCGCTGCGCGCGGTGGCGTCTTGAACCTCACCGATCAGTTCTTCGATGATGTCTTCCAAGAACAGCACGGCAACGGTATCGCCCTCATCGTTGCGAACCCGGGCGAGGTGCTTGCTGGCTCGGCGCATCAGCGCGAGAGCATCTTCCAGGTCGGTCGACGTCTGCACCGGCACGAGGTCGTGCACGCGCTTCGCCGGAATCGCCCGCACGCCGTCGGGGTCACCGTCTTGCGTGACGCGCAGTACGTCTTTGAGGTGAACGTAGCCGACCGGCAGGCTCTCCTCGTCGACGATCACGTAGCGCGAGTATCCGTACGTGGCGACGGCCTTCTCG
Organism: uncultured Microbacterium sp.; assembly: GCA_947503655.1. GTDB lineage: Bacteria > Actinomycetota > Actinomycetes > Actinomycetales > Microbacteriaceae > Microbacterium. Next base: position 6,022 of record CANNEP010000006.1, on the reverse strand, counting down.
ACCTCATGCGGCGTGGTGTTTTCACCCAGCGTGACGAGGCGGTCCAGCGGCACAGCGATGTCCATCGCCTTCTTGTCGGTGAACTCCACGACGTTCGAGACGGTTCCGGTGGTGTCATCAAGCACACCCTCGGCACGTGACTGGTTCACGATCGTGGCAACCTCGTCGAGGGTAAACGTCGACGAGGCTTCGTTCTTCGGCTCCACACGGAAAAGGCGCAACACCGCGTTGGCAATCGAGTTCAATGTCCAGATCACCGGGTGGAACAACTTCGACACCCACACGAGCGGCGGCGCGAGCAACAGCACGGCGCGGTCCGGCACCGAGAACGCGAGGTTCTTCGGAACCATTTCACCGAACACGACGTGCAGGTACGAGACCAGCAGCAGCGCGATGATGAACGCAATCGTGTCGACCGCACCAGCATCGAGGTTCGTGAGACCCAGCGGGTACGCCAACAGGTGGTGGATCGCGGGCTCAGAAACGTTCAGGATCAACAGCGAACAGATCGTGATACCCAGCTGGCTCGTGGCCAGCATGAGGGTCGCGTGTTCCATCGCGAACAGGGCGGTCTTCGCCGAACGCGAGCCCTTCTCAGCGAGGGGCTCAATCTGCGAACGACGAGCGGAGATGACGGCAAACTCAGCGCCGACGAAGAAGGCGTTACCGATGAGTAGAATCACCAACCAGACAATTCCCATCCAGTCACTCATTTGCTCTCACCTCCCTGAATCTCAATCTCCCCGGTTGCGGCGGGCACAAACTTGACGCGATCAACGCGGCGGCCGTCCATGCGCTGCACCGTGAGGGTGCCGTCGGCGAGATCAACCTCGTCGCCGACCTGCGGAATACGCTCCAGCACACTCATGATGTAGCCGCCCACGGTGTCATACACATCACCTTCCGGCACGTGCACGCCTGCGCGATCAGCCAACTCATCGGGGCGCAGATCGCCGGGGAACGTCATCGATTCTTTGCCACGGATAACACCGGCACGCATGCGGTCGTGCTCGTCGAGCACTTCACCAACAATCTCTTCAACGAGGTCTTCCAGCGTGACGATACCCGCGGTTCCGCCGTACTCGTCAACCACAATGGCCATCTGGTAGCCGCGCGAACGCAACTCGGAGACCAGCACATCGAGGTGAACTGTCTCGGGCACGCGCAGGGGTTCGGTGCTGAGAGCAGCCGCGGGAACACCCGCACGCTTTTCACGCGGCACACCAATCGCAGCCTTCAAGTGCACGATGCCGATGATGTCGTCCATCGACTCGCCATACACCGGGAAGCGGCTGTGACCGGTGGTGCGCGCCAGGTTCACAACGTCGTCTGCCGTCTCTTCTGACGACAGCGCCTGCACGCTCGGCCGCGGCGTCATCACGTCGTCAGCAGAAAGGCGTGCAAAGGTCAGTGAGCGGTTCAGCAGGCTCGCGGTGTCAGCTTCAAGCACACCAGCGCTTGCTGAACGCCGCACGAGGCTCGACAGCTCTTCGGCCGAACGCGCACCGCTCAGCTCTTCCTTGGGTTCCACGCCCATGGCACGAAGAATGCCGTTGGCGGAACCATTAAGCAGGACGATTGCGGGCTTGAAGACGGTCGTGAAGAGCGTTTGGAACGGCATCACAACCTTTGCCGTCTGGCGCGGGAGCGCGAGGGCAAAGTTCTTCGGCACGAGCTCACCGATGATCATCGACAGCACGGTGGCAACGAACATCGCCACGACCGTCGCGATCGGCCCTGAAACGGTTGTCGGCACACCCCATGCGGCAAACATGGGGGCCATCATCTTCGACATGGCCGGTTCCATCGTGTAACCGGTCAGCAGCGTCGTCAGCGTGATGCCGAGCTGGGCACTGGAGAGGTGGGTCGAGGTGATCTTCAACGCTGCGATCGTCATCGCGAGGCGGGTTTCGCCGCGTTCGCGACGCGCTTCGAGATCGGCGCGATCAAGGTTGACCAGGGCAAACTCACTGGCAACGAAGAGGCCGGTGCCGATCGTGAGCAGGAGACCGATGGTCATTCCTAACCAGGGCGCTAGCTCCACAGCAATTCACCCCCAACCATCGGGGCGCAGGAACAGAGGGGCGTATGTCTACAACTAGGAGGGTCGTCCATCGTACGTGCCAGTCTAACGGAACTTCCTGAAGAGCCGCTTTTTGTCACTTGTGATCAGCGCTCCGCTCATTCCGTGGTCGCTACCAACTGACCGGCAGCGCCTTACCCTCCTCATAGCCAGCCGCCGACTGCAGGCCGATTCTGGCGCGGTCGTGAAACTCGGCGACCGTGCGAGCCCCCGCATAGGTGAACGATGAGCGCACCCCGCTGGTGATCATGTCGAGCAGGTATTCGACGCCCGGGCGCAGCGGGTCGACGTAGATCTTCGATGACGAAATACCTTCAGCAAACAGTTCTTTGCGCGCTCGTTCGTATGCGCCGAGGCGACTAAAGCGTGCCTGCACCGCCTTCGTGGAAGCCATGCCCCACGATTCTTTGTAGACCCGGCCACTCTCATCTCGCAGCAGCGCACCCGGCGACTCAATGGTTCCGGCAAACCACGACCCGATCATGATCGAGGCGGCACCGGCGGCAAGCGCCAGCGCCACGTCGCGCGGATAGCGCACGCCGCCGTCTGCCCACACGTGGGCACCCATGTCGGCGGCGGCCGCTGCCGTCTCCAAAACGGCAGAGAACTGCGGCCGACCAACCGCCGTCATCATGCGGGTCGTGCACATGGCGCCGGGCCCGACACCAAATCACCCAGAGCGGCGTCGCTGAGCACGCCACCGAGTCGCTCACCGGTCACCACACCGCGCACGTTCGCCGTGTTTAACGGCGCATCGGGGTCGCGCACCACGACGACACCGACGCCGGCCAGCGCCGGAACCACACGCAACGCATCAGCCGCGGCGGCGGCCTCGGGGAAGACGATCGGGGTATCCCAGAGCACCGGCTGTTGCTTCACCCAACGAATGGCGGCGTCGAGCTCTTGCAACGGCAAATCTTGCGGCAACACCGCCAGGCCACCGCGCCGCGCCATCGTGGCCGCCATGCGTGCTCCGGTGACGGAGTTCATGTTCGACGCGACCAGCGGCGTGCGCGCCGGCGTACCGTCGGTCGGCGTGAGATCGGCGTCAAGACGGCTCGTCACGCTGGAGCGAGAAGGCACCAAGAATACGTCGCTGTACGTCAGGTCAACCTGAGGTTGTTCGCCGATGAACTCCATGATCACACGGTACGCCCCAGCCCCGCGTCGCGGCGAAAACGGCCGAAACCGGTGGAGAAGATTTTTATCCGCACGTGAACATAACTCTGTTCCCTCATTGTGAACATAACGATCAGCGCGCCGCACGAGCACCCCGGGATCTGCGTTAGGCTTGAGGGGTCCTGCGTGTGGGTAGAAGTGTGCCCCCAGGGCTCCAGGATCATCACGACGAAAGTGGGCGATCGAGCGTGTCGAGCCAGTTGACGGGCATCGGTGCTTCGAACGATGGAGAGTTCGGAGCCAATGAATGGCTTGTCGAAGAACTCTATGAACAGTTCAAGGCAGATAAGAACTCAGTAGATAAGGCATGGTGGCCCGTTCTTGAGGCCTACCAGCCCCCGACGGGTGCCGTGAGCGCTCCCGCCACTACTGCAAAACCTGCAGCTCCGGCTGCCACGGAACCGCGGCCGGTGACGGCGCCGATTCCGGTGATCGGATCACAGCCTGTGGCTAAGACGACCGCGAAGCCGGCCGCACCGCAGCCGATTCCGGCACAGGCACCGAAGCCGACGGCATCAGCGACCACGGAATCGGCTGACGCCGGTGACGAAGACGTTGTCACGCCGCTGCGCGGCATTTTCAAGACCATTGCCGCGAACATGGACATTTCGCTCACGTTGCCGACCGCAACGAGCGTACGCACCATCCCGGCGAAGCTGATGATCGACAACCGCATCGTCATTAACAACCACATGGCTCGCGCCCGTGGTGGCAAGGTCTCGTTCACGCACATCATTGGCTGGGCCATGATTCAGGCGTTGAAGGAGTTCCCGAGCCAGAACGTGTACTACGACGAGATCAACGGCAAGCCGTCGGTCATTGCTCCGGCACACGTGGGCCTCGGTATTGCCATCGACCTGCCGCGCCCCGACGGTACCCGCGCACTCGTGGTTCCGTCCATCAAGCGTGCTGAGACCCTCACCTTCAACGAGTTCCTCGCCGCATACGAAGACCTCGTCGCTCGTGCGCGTGACAACAAGCTGACCGCCGCCGACTACCAGGGCGCAACGATCTCCCTCACCAACCCGGGCGGAATCGGAACCGTGCACTCGGTTCCGCGTCTCAGCAAGGGTCAGGGTTGCATCATCGGTGCCGGTGCTCTCGAGTACCCCGCCGAGTTCCAGGGCGCTTCGGAGCAACTGCTGGCTGAAATGGCGATCGGTAAGACGATCACGCTGACCAGCACCTACGACCACCGCGTCATTCAGGGTGCGGGCTCGGGCCAGTACCTCAAGAAGGTTCACGAGCTGCTCATCGGCCAGCGTGGCTTCTACGAGGGCATCTTCGCGGCACTGCGCATTCCGTACGCACCGATCCGTTGGGCCTCCGACATCAAGGTCGACCTGGCCGAGCGGGTGGACAAGCAGGCTCGCGTTCAAGATCTCATCAATTCGTACCGTGTTCGCGGTCACCTGATGGCCGACATTGACCCGCTCGAGTACGTACAGCGCTCGCACCCTGACCTGGAGATCGAGTCGCACGGTCTCACGTTCTGGGATCTGGACCGTGAGTTCGTTGTGGGCGGTTTCGGTGGCAAGCGCGCTATGAAGTTGCGCGACGTGCTCGGCGTGCTGCGCGACTCGTACTGCCGCACGATCGGCATCGAGTACATGCACATTCAAGACCCCGAGCAACGCGCCTGGTTCCAGGAGCGCGTTGAGGTCAAGTACCAGAAGCCGACCCACGACGAGCAAATGCGCGTGCTGGGCAAGCTCAACGAAGCCGAAGCATTCGAGACCTTCCTGCAGACCAAGTACGTCGGCCAGAAGCGCTTCTCGCTGGAGGGTGGCGAATCGCTGATTCCGCTGCTGGACGAGATTCTGCAGGGTGCCGCCGCCGCCAACCTGGACGGCGCGGCGATCGGTATGGCCCACCGCGGGCGCCTGAACGTGCTGACCAACATCGCTGGCAAGACGTACGGTCAGGTGTTCCGCGAGTTTGAAGGCTCGGTTGCTCTGGGCAACAAGCTCGGCTCGGGTGACGTGAAGTACCACCTCGGAACCGAGGGAACTTTCGTCAGCGACAATGGTAGCGAGCTGCCGATCTACCTCGCAGCAAACCCCTCGCACCTGGAGACCGTCGACGGCGTTCTCGAAGGTATCGTCCGCGCGAAGCAAGACACCTACCCGATCGGCTCGTTCACGTGGCTGCCGGTTCTGATTCACGGTGACGCTGCGTTCGCTGGCCAGGGCGTTGTCGTTGAGACGCTGCAGATGTCACAGCTGCGTGGTTATCGCACCGGCGGAACCGTTCACATCATTGTGAACAACCAGGTCGGCTTCACGACGCTGCCGCAAGACTCGCGCACCTCGGTCTACTCGACCGACGTTGCCAAGACCATCCAGGCTCCTGTCCTGCACGTGAACGGTGACGACCCTGAGGCCGTCATCCACGTGGCACAGCTCGCGTTTGAATACCGCGAGAAGTTCCACCGTGACGTCGTGATCGACCTCGTTTGCTACCGCCGTCGCGGTCACAACGAGGGTGATGACCCGTCGATGACGCAGCCGCTGATGACCAACCTCATCCAGGCGAAGAGCTCGGTTCGTAAGCTCTACACCGAAGCCCTCGTTGGTCGTGGTGACATCACCGCAGACGAGTACGAGCAGGCTAAGGCTGACTTCCAGGGCCGCCTCGAGGTTGCTTTCGCTGACACGCACGCCGCTCAGACGGGTGCGATCAACGTCATCGATGTAGAGGCAACGCCGGAGCTTGCCGGTGACCCCGAAGTGACGGGTGTTTCGAAGGAGGTCGTCGAGC
>CANNEP010000005.1 GCA_947503655.1 uncultured Microbacterium sp. | reverse complement strand
TACGTCAACAACGATCCGGGTCAGTACACCTAGGGGGCGGAACCATGGGTGGCGGTGGCGGAACCACGAGTGGCGGGTGGCGGAACCATGGGCTTCGTGAGCGCGGAACCATAGGCTGTGGATAAAGCACGCCGTCGGTACGGAAATTTTGTACCGTCACTGCATGCGGATCTCTCGGATGGTAGCTGTTGTCGGCGTCGTGTCGCTGCTCGCGCTCGCGGGATGCACAGATGCGCCCGAGGAGCCGCTGCCTATTCCGACGTCGAGCAAGACCGCCGAGCCCACCCCGACACCCGAGTACACGCCCGGGCTCGATCCGGAGGCCGACGTCGCGGCAGCGATCAAGACCTACGAGGCTTATGTAGCAGCGGGAAACAACGTGGTCGTGGCGGACGAGGCGACGTGGGCGCCAGTGCTTTCACTTACAACTGGTGGATTACGAGATGCGACTGAAGCCTCGTTTGAGGACATGCGCGCAAATGGCCGAGACCTCAAGGGCGCCGCGCAGATTGCGAGCGCTGATCTGGCTGGGCGCGAATCCGGAATCATCGTGCTCGATACCTGTCTCGATGTGTCGAATACGGACGTCGTAGCCTCCGGAGGAGTGTCCGTACTTGATCCAGACCGCTCGCCCGTTTCTTCACTTCGGGTGCGTTTCGTACTAGGCGAGGACGCGGCTTCGTGGTTACTGGACCACGTCGCGTTCCGGGATGACGGCCCGGCATGTTTGTAGCGGTTGCGCTAGGCGTAGCGGTACTGGGGCTCGGGCATTTCGAGCCGACGCCGCCGCCTCCGGAGAGCTGTGAAGTTTGTCATGTAGGCGAGGACGAAGAATCTATTGTGATTGAGGACACATACTCGCAACCGAAAGACCCGGGCTACGGTATCGAACTCCCGCCGGATGACGATGGAACCCCGGGCTTGCCCGAAGCTCCCAACCCGATCACCCTTTGCAATACGGGTGAGGATACGTTCCCAGTGATCGACCCGCTCGAGGGCGATTGCATGCCAGGGGATGACGAACCGGGCATCCCGTACCCGACGATCTCCGATCTCGCACGCTTCACTCCGAACCCGCCAACCCTCACCGGTGAGCCGTACACCGCCGGCGTGCTCGGCAAACCGACCAACTTCCTCAGCGCGGCGAGCGAACACACTCTCGATGGGGAGCTCTTCGGCTTCCCCGTGAGTGTCCGGTTCTCACCGGTTGAGTACACCTTCGACTACGGCGACGGAACCACGGCCACGGTCACCGACGCCTACGATTCGTGGGCTGAGGCGGGGCTGCCGCAGTTCACCCCGACCGCCGCCGCGCACACCTACTCGGCGAAGGGCCAGTTCGATGTCAGCGTGACCGTGTATTACTCGGCTGCCGTGAACTTCTGGGGCACGGGCACGTGGCTGCCCGTCGACGGCTACGTTCACGCGAGCGCGTCGGGTTACGCCGTCACGATCTACGAGGTTGTCACCGCGCTCGTCGACAAAGACTGTAACGAAGACCCCGCGGGCATCGGCTGTCCGTAACCACCTAACGCAATCCCCGCCTTCGAAGCTGCACTCCTGGTTCCGCCTCGCGCTCAAGACCCACCTCTACGCCCCTCAAACCCGCCGTCACGTCGCGTTCAAGAGCGCCGAAACGCTTCGCTACACTCAAGCCAAGCCCAGGGAGATTGAGCTCGCGCTCGCCGGTACGTGAAGGCGGGCCGCCGCCGTCGCGCCCGCGCGCCGGATCTCAAAGGAGAGACCCATGCCCACGCCGCCCCTTTCCGAGCGCTTGCGCTACCGTTTTTACGTCTGGATGGCCGGCGGCACCGTCGCCCTCATGGGCCTCGCCACCCTCATCTTCGTTGTTGTGCTCGGCGTCATCACATGGGTGGTACTCGCCATCGTCGACGACAAAACATCAGCAGACCCCGACGACGCCGCGTTCGACTTCATTTGGGGTTCGCTCATGCGCACGCTGGACCCCGGAACCATGGGTGGCGACCGCGGGTGGTGGTTCCGTCTGCTGATGCTGATCGTCACGATCGGTGGCCTGGTCATCGTCGCAAGCCTGATCGGCATCGTCTCGGGCGCCTTCGACAGCCGCGTCGAGCATCTGCGCAAGGGCCGCTCGCGCGTGCTCGAGAAAGACCACACCCTGATTCTGGGCTGGAACTCCAAGGTCTTCACGATCGTGCAAGAGCTCGCCACGGCTAACGAATCTCGGGGGCGCTCGCACATCGTGATCCTTGCCGACCGCGACAAGGTCGACATGGAAGACGAAATTCGCGCCGCCACCCAAAACCTCGGCAAGACCACCGTGACGTGCCGAACCGGCGACCCGAAGTCTCTCCGCGACCTCGAAATCGGTAGCCCGCAGGCTGCGCGCAGCATCATTCTGCTCGGCCCCGCCGACGTCGCCGACCCCGACATTGACGTGATCAAGGCCGCGCTCGCGCTGACGAACAGCCCACGCCACAGCGACACGAAACATCACATCGTTGGCGAACTCGCCGACCCCGACAACCTCGACATCGCGCGTATCGTCGGCGGTGATGAGGCCAAATGGATCGTCGGACCCGAACTCATCGGCCGCATCACCGTGCAGACGTGCCGCCAGTCGGGCCTGTCCAACGTCTACCAAGAACTTCTCGACTTCGAGCGCAACGAGATCTACATCACTGACCAGCCCGAACTCATCGGTGCGACATACTTCGACGCCCAACTGGCGTTGGCAGAGTCCACCGCTATCGGCATCGTGCGCCGTGGTTCCGTCATTATGAACCCCGGCGCGGAGGAGGTACTGGAACCAGGGGATCAGCTGGTCGTCATCGCCGAAGACGACAGCACGATCGAACTCGGACCGCCCCTCGTCGTTGACGGCGTCGGCATCGCCGAGCGCGTGCGCACGGAGGCAAAGCCGGAGCGTATTCTCCTGCTCGGGTCGAACGCTGCCCTGCCCAACATGCTCACGGAGCTCAACCAATACGTCGCGCCGGGGTCGATCGCGACGATTGTCACGCGCGGTGAGCCACGCGTCACGCAAAACATGGATCGCATGGCCATCACGCACCAGCGCGGTGATGCCACCCAGCGGAGCTTCCTCGAATCGCTTGACCCGACCTCGTACGACCACGTCGTGGTGCTCGCCGACATGTCGATCGACGCAGAGCAGGCAGACAGCCGCACTCTCGTCACGCTGCTGCAGTTGCGCGACATCGCACGCCGCAACGGCAAAGACCTCAACATCGTGACCGAAATGCTCGACGACGCGAACCGCGAGCTTGCCGAAGTTACCGAGGCCGACGACTTCATCATCAGTGACAAGCTGGTCGCTCTCGCCCTCGCGCAGATCTCTGAAAACGGAACCCTCGCCGACGTTTTCGACGTGCTGTTCACCAGCAAGATTGCCGAAATGTACCTGCATCCGGCCAACGAATACGTGCAGCTCGGCACCGACGTGAACTTCACTGCGCTCATGGAAGCCGCGCGATTCCGCGGCGAAACCGCGATCGGGTTCCGTCAGGCCGCCAACTCGCGCAACAAGGCCGAGGGGTACGGCGTGCGCCTCAACCCCACCAAGTCCGAGCGCCTCACCTTCGCCGCCGGCGACGAGGTCATCGTGCTCGCAGAGGCGTAATTTCGCGCCGCAACCTCTCGCTCAACGGGGGGGGAGGCGGCCCGAAAACCTAGCGGTCGAGGGCCGCGAAGCGTTCGATGTCGGAGTTGGTGCCTGACACGATGATGAGGTCGTGGTTCGTGACGACGGTGTCGGCCTCGGCGTACCGGAACGGCTTGCCGGGGCTCTTCACGCCGACGACGGTGACCTTGTACTTCGAGCGCACGCCCGATTCGTTCAGGCCAACGCCGCGAATGAAGCGCGGCGGGTACATCTTGGCGAGCACGAAGTCGTCGTCGAAGCGGATGAAGTCGAGCATGCGGCCCGAGACGAGGTGCGCGACGCGCTCGCCAGCTTCACGCTCGGGGTAGATGACGTGGTTCGCGCCGACGCGGGCGAGAATCTTGCCGTGCGACTGCGACACTGCCTTCGCCCAAATCTGCGGAATCTTAAGGTCAACGAGGTTCGCGGTGATCAGCACCGACGCCTCGATCGACGAACCCACCGCAACGACGGCAACCTGAAAGTCCTGGGCGCCAACCTGGCGCAGCGCATCGAGGTTCTTCGCGTCGGTCTGCACGGTGTGCGTGACGCGCTCCGACCACTTCTGCACGAGCTCGAGGTTCTCGTCGATTGCCAAGACCTCGCGGTCGAGGCGGTCTAGTTCTCCCGCGCACGCGGCGCCGAAACGCCCCAGTCCGATGACGAGCACGGGGGCATCGCTGCGGATCTTCTCAACCAACGATCGGCCTTTCAACGGGCAGCGAGTACAGCTGCGTACGGGCGGTGGCGGCCACTGCTGCGGCGAGTGTCACTGTACCAACGCGACCCATAAACATGGTGAGCGCGAGCACGTAAACGCCGGAGTCCGGCAGGTCTTCGGTGAGCCCCGTCGACAAGCCGACCGTGGCGAAACCGGAGATCACGTCAAACAGAACGTGCTGCAACGGCGCCTTCGTAATTTGCAAAATGATGATCGTCGACAGCGCCACGATGGTCGCGCCCCACGCGACGACCGAGATCGCCACGCGCTGCACGTCAGACGGAATGCGACGGCCGAACGCCTCGACGGTCTGGCGCCCGCGCGCCTCAGACCAGACGGCGAGGGCGAGTACGGCGAGGGTGGTCACCTTGATACCGCCGGCGGTGGAAGCGGAACCACCACCCACGAACATGAGCATGGAGCCAACCAGCATGCTCGAGCCGTTGAGCTCAGAAATATCGATCACCGCGAAGCCACCGGAGCGGGTCATGGCGGAGAGGAAGAAGGCTTGGAAGGTGGTGTCCCACGCGTCCATCGAGCCGAACGTCTTCGGGTTGTTGTACTCGAGCACGAGGAAGACGGCAGCGCCCGCGAGGAACAAGACGACCGTCGTAATGACCGTCAGCTTCGCGTGTAGCGACCAGCGGCGCACGTGCCACACGTGCTTGGCGAGCGCGAAAATCACCGGGAAACCGATGGATCCCAAGAAAACGCCGACCATGAGCACGCTCAAGAACAGGTAGTCGTCGGCAAACGGCGTGAGCCCACCAGCGTTCGGTGTGAAGCCGGTGTTCGTGAACGCCATGGCCGCGTAGTACGGTGCCTCCCACAGGGCCGTGAGCGGGTCAACCCCCGCGATCACCATGAGCGGGTACAGCAACACCGCGAGCGTCGCCTCAATGATGAGCGTCGACAGCGCGACCGTCACGAGCAGCTGGCCGACCTCACCGAGACGAACGGTCTGGCCCTCGTTCACCGGGCCACCGTGCACGCGCAGCGGGTTGGAATCGCCGGCAGCGATCAACTTCGCACGCAAGCCCAGGCGTTTCGAGATCACAAGACCAAGAATTGACGCGAGCGTCAACACGCCCATTGCGCCGATCTGCACACCGAGAAACACCAGCGTGTGGCCGAGCGGCGACCACTGCGTGTCCATATTGACGGTCGTGAGGCCCGTCACACAGATCGTTGACATCGCCGTGAAGAAGGCGTCAGCGAGCTTCAGTGATTGCCCGTCAGCGGAGGCTGCCGGGGTCGAAAACAGCCCGGTGAACAGCAATATGAGTGTGCTAAAGATGATGACGGCAAAACGAGCAGGCGACTTCGTCGTCTGCTCGCGCAAATCATGGAACCAGGAGCGGAATCGCTCAGAGAAAGGGCGCTGGGTGGATGCGCGCGTACGCCGTGCCATCTGTGCGTCCCTCCCCTCAAATCGTGAATTCAGGTCGCCCGTCATGGTACTCCTCGCGAGCACTGACTAACCTAAACACATGGCTGACATCTTCGACGTGATCGCCGACGGTACAAGGCGAGAAATCTTGCGCCTCCTTTTAGACCGCTCCGACACGCCCTCGTACGACGGCACGAGTGTGTCCCACATCGTCGCCGACCTCGGTGTGAGCCAGCCCACCGTCTCCAAGCACCTCAAGGTTTTGCGCGAGGCCGGGCTCGTCGTTGTCCGTGAAGAAGGACAACACCGCTACTACAGCCTCGACCCCACGCCGCTCGGCGATATCGATGACTGGATTCTGCCCTTCCTTGACGCCGAGGCTCCGGAACTCGCGCCCGCTCTTCCGGAGCCCGCCGCGAACGCCGCTGAGTTCGTCGGTCGTGCGGCAGCGTCTGCCAAGCACGCCGTCGAAAGCGTGTGGCGTCGATTCCCCGGCGTGAACTGAGAGAAGCGAGCGGGAAGGGTGCTCCAGATCTGCACCCCACCCACTCGCGCAAGGGAACCATTAGGGGGACTGGTTCCGCATCTTCGGGAATCTCAGACCGAAGTGCTTGCACAATATTTGAACGCACCACCCTGGAACGCGGATGGGTGCACCTTATGGGGTTTCTGAGAACGTGTTGGTGACTCATTCCCTGGACCCTGCAGGCTCGCTGTTTCGTTAGTCACAGAAACCACAGGTGTTTACACACGCCACATGAGTCCCATAGAGTGACAGAAACAGGGGGAGTCGGAAGTGGCGGAAATTCCAGAGGTGACGTTCTTAACAGTCGCCGAGGTTGCGAAGCTCATGCGTGTGTCAAACATGACGGTGTACCGCATGGTTCACTCGGGCGAGTTGCCCGCCGTGCGCTTCGGCCGTTCCTACCGCGTCCCCGAATCTGACGTGATTGCCGCGATGAACCGACCCATCGCAAACGCGGGCTGATCACGACACCCTCTGACAGCGTGTAAACTGTCGGAGGCATTAATTTGCCCGTTCCCGGACGCCCGGGTCACGTCCCGTCCGTCCAGCCCCGATCTAGTGAGGTTTCCGTGGGTTCAGTCATTAAGAAGCGCCGCAAGCGTATGGCGAAGAAGAAGCACCGTAAGTTGCTTCGTAAGACTCGTCACCAGCGTCGCAACAAGAAGTAAGCGGCTGGTCTTCCAGACCGTAGACACTCAGCGCCTGTCAATTTTGACGGGCGCTTTGTGTTTTCTTGCAGCGGAACCAGTGGGCTGATTTCCCAGGTTCGGGATACCCCCGGGGGTATATAGTGGGGGCATGGCTGAAGAGAAGAGCGACGAACTCCACGTCAATATGGATCACGCGATGCCGCGCCTCAAGCGTGCGTACGGGCAGTTGGCCGGGATCATGAACATGATTGAATCCGACCGCGATTGTTCTGATGTTTTGACCCAGCTGGCTGCCGTGTCCAAGGCCATCGACCGCGCCGCCTTCTCCATCATTTCCTCTGGGCTGGAGCAATGCTTCATTAACCCGGAGTCGACCGAACAAGACCGTGCCCGATTGGAGAAGCTGTTCCATGCCTTCGCGTAAGCGCATCCTCGTCGTCGGTGGTGTCGCAGGAGGCATGAGCTTCGCTGCCCGCGCCCGCCGCCTCGACAACAACGCCGACATCATCGTGTTCGAAAAGGGCGATGAGGTCTCGTATGCAAACTGCGGCCTTCCCTACTTTGTCTCCGGCGAGATTGAGAACCAGTCGTCGCTGCTCGTGCAGACGCCCGCCTCACTCAAGGCCGCCCTCGACCTTGACGTGCGCACCGGCCACCTCGTCACCGGCATCGACACCGAGCGCCGTATCGTGCGTGTTTTCGAAAGCCCAGATGCCACTGAGCCGACCGAGTTTGTGTACGACGAGCTCGTGCTCTCGCCCGGTATGTTCTCAGGAATCGCAGATTACCCGGGTGTGACCGAAGTGCGCTCGCGCCTCAGCACGCTGCGCACTGTTCCTGACGCCATTCAGCTCGAGAGCATCGCACAGAGCGCATCGTCGGCTGTCGTTCTCGGTGGCGGCTACATTGGCGTTGAAACAGCAGAAGCATTGCGCTCACGTGGCCTGGAGGTGCACCTCGTGCAGCGCTCGGCTCACGTGCTGACGCACCTCGAGACCGAACTCGCGTCGTACATCACCACGGAGCTCGAGGCGAACGGCGTCGTTATCCATGCGAACGCGCAGCCGACCGGCTTCAGCGAGCGCGATGGCCAGCTCGTCGTCGCCCTCAGCAACGACAGCGAGATCGTGACCGATCACGCCGTGATTGCCCTCGGCGGTGTTCCGGCGACGCAGATCGCCCCCGAGTCGATCGCGAAGACCGACCGCGGCCTGATCATCGTTGACGAAAACGGTCGCACCTCGGCCCCCAACGTTTGGGCCGTCGGCGACGCTGTGACGCACGTCGACCCGATCACCGGCGCACTGCGTTCCGTTGCTCTGGCAGGCCCCGCGAACCGCGATGGTCGCTACATCGCTGATGCCATGCTGTCGACGTCATTCCGCCCGAGGCCTGCGGCCCTCGGCACGTCGATCGTGCGTGTCTTTGGCCTGGCCGCTGGCGCCACCGGAGCTAACTCGCGCGAACTCATCGCCGCGGGCATTCCGTTCGAAACCCTGCACCTGCATGCCAATTCGCACGCCGGCTACTTCCCTGGTTCCGAAGCCATCCACCTCGTTGCGTACTTCGCGACTGATGGTGACGAGCGTGGCCGCATTTACGGCGCGCAGGCTGTCGGTCGCGACGGCATCGACAAACGCATCGACGTCATCGCCACCGCGATTCGCGGCGGCATGACGATCGATCAGCTGGCCGATCTTGACCTCTCCTACGCGCCGCCGTTCGGTAGTGCGAAGGATGCGGTGCAGATGGTGGGCTTCGTCGCGCAGAACGTGCTCGACGGAACCACGACACTGTGGCAAGCGCGCGACCTGGAGAAGGTGATGGCTGAGAGCCTCATTCTCGACGTGCGTCGTGCCGATGAGTTCGCCACCGGTCACCTGCCTGGCGCGCTCAACGTGCCGCACACCGAACTGCGCGAGCGCCTCGATGAGGTCATCGCCGCAGCGAACGGTCGCCCGGTGCGTGCGCACTGCGCTGCCGGAATTCGTTCATACCTCGCTCACCGTGTGCTGGTTGCGGCGGGCCTCGATTCTGCAACACTTTCAGGAGGGATGCAGACCCTCATCGCCTACCACGGGAAGGACATCCTGACTCATGAAGACAATTGACGTATCGGAGCTCGAAGGCCGCGGCCTGCCGCTCGTTGACGTTCGCGAGGTTGACGAATACGCCGCTGGCCACGTGCCGGGCGCGATCAACATTCCGATGTCGCAGATCACCGAGCGCCTGGGCGAACTGCCCGAGGGCGCTTTCGACGTGATCTGCCAGTCGGGTGGTCGCTCGGCTCGCGTAAGCGAGTACCTCGAGGCCCAGGGCCATGATGTCACCAACATTGACGGTGGCACCGGCGGCTGGATCTCGCTCGGCAAGCCGGTCGAGCAGTAAGACGCTCGTAAACACCCCGATACGCCCGGTGCGTGTCGGGGTGTTTTGCGTTCGAGAGCCCGTATGCCTCAGCGGGCATAGAATTGAAGTGTGACCACTCTCACCCTGATCGGCAAAGACGGCTGCCACCTGTGTGACGTTGCTGAAGGCATCGTCGAGCAGGTTATTGCCGAGCTTCCCGATGACGTGGCCGACACCATTGAAGTCGAATCCGCTTCGATTCTTGAAGACAAGGCGCTGTACGACCAGTGGTGGGAGAAGATCCCCGTCGTGCTGATTGACGGTGAGTTGCACGCGTATTGGCGAGTGGCCGCTGACCGGCTTCACGACGCCCTGCTCGCCGCTAACAAGGAGAACGCGCGATGACCGTTCGTCACGTCGTTGCTTGGCGCCTGGCCGCCACCGATGAAGCCGAGCGCGCAGCGCACGCGAACGAAATCGTGAGCCGTCTTTCGGCACTTGTCGGCGTGGTTCCGTCGATCTTGTCGTTGACGGCAGGCGCTGAAGCGCTGTACGTCGGAACCAACTGGGACGTCGTGCTGATCGCCGACTTTGCAGACCAGGAGGGCCTCGAGGCCTACCAGGTGCATCCCGCGCATAAAGAGGCCGGCACCTTCATCCGCAGCGTCGTTGCCGACCGCGTGGCTGTCGATATTCACGTCGCCTGACGAGAATTGACCTAGTCAAGTCGTCGACTCGGCTTTGAATTTTGACTTTCACCAGTCTTGAATCGATGACAATGATTTCTTGATCAGGTGGGAAAAAATAGTCATCCGATCAGTTGACAACGCCTATTGGCGTGTATGTATCATCGCCCCATGTGCGTGAGGCCTCGGCCCGCACTCCAGATGCATCTTTCGCGCACGGTGCGCACGTCGTTGCGCATGAATCTCAAAATTGATGGGGAGAACATGAAAGTAAATCGTCGCGCCTCGCGGGCGTCGCTTGTGACGCGAATAGTGGGCGTCGTGGCAGCGAGTGCACTCATCGTGCTGGCACCATTCGCGGCGCAGGGCGCCGTTGCTGCCGTCATATCGAGCACTGGTCCGCTGACCGAAATTGAAACCACCGCTGACCTCAACTGTCGTGTCGAGCACATTGAAGACGACGCCAGCGAGTTCTTCGGACGCACGGCGTGCGCAACGCTCGTCACCATGGGTGGCGTGCTCTACGGGCCAGAAAACATCCCGGCCGGTGGCGCTACGAACAGCGCCGTAGCGTGGACCCCCGTCTCTCAGGAGCAGGGTGGTTCCGGAACCGCGGCTGATCCGTTCTGGATCAAGACCGTTGTGCAGGGTGGCCCGCTCACGGTGACACAAGATGACACGTACGTCGACGGTGACAACGCCTATCGCACGTCGATTTCTGTCAACTCGAGCGAGCCCGGCGACGTCATCATCTACCACGGTGGCGACTGCTATCTGCAGAACAGTGACGACGGCTTCAGCGAGCAAGACCCGGCGACGGGTGCGACGACGTGCCGCGCGGTCAACGAGACCGGCGACGGTCCTGGTGAGCGCATTGAGCAGTTCGTGCCGCTGACCGGTGGCAACACGTTCATGGTCGGTCGCTACAGCGCGGTGTGGGCTGCGATCGCAGAAATGTTGCCGCTGCCCAACACGGTTCTCGAAGGTGAAACCGACAACGGCATGGCCTTGGCTTGGGGTTACACGCTCGAGGCTGGCGATTCGGCAAGCGTCTCGCTGCTGACCAACTTCTCGCCGCTGGGCGTTCGCCCACTGCCGACGTCACTGGCGCCCGAATTCCCCACGACGCCGGTTGACGACGCTGTGACGGTCACCGCGACGGTGGAGAACCCGAACGTCATGGATATCGAGCTCTCCGAGTTGGTCGTCACTCTCACTGATGGTCTCACCTACATTCCTGGCACGACGATCGGTGCCGACGAGCCGACGGTTGACGGCCAGACGCTGACCTTCGCTGGGCCGATTACGGTCACCGCGGACGGCCAAGTGCAGGTCGATTTCGACGTCACTGCTGACACGGCTGGTTCGTTCGCCGTCAACCTGACGGGTCGTGCAACCGGCGGCGCTCCGGTGCTGGCTTCGAACACGACGGTCGTGTTCGAAGGTGTCTCGCCGACGCCGACGCCGACTCCGACGCCGACGCCGACTCCCACGCCGGAGCCCACCCCGACTCCGACCCCGACTCCCACGCCGGAGCCCACCCCGACTCCCACGCCGGAGCCGACCGCCACGCCGACGCCGACCGCATCTGCGTCGCCGACCCCGAGCCCGACGCAGTCGGCAGCGCTGGCAGTGACCGGTGCGGCTGAGTCGAGCGGATACCTGGGTGCAGCATTCGTGCTGATGCTCGCTGGTTCCGTCCTGATTCTGGGTGCACGCCGCGCACAGCGTAGCGAAAGCTAAACAGAGCTAGACACAGCAAGAGAGGCGGGGTGGTTCTTTTCAGAACCATCCCGCCTCTCGCTCGTTGTGGATTACTTTTCGATTTCGACGACGTCGGCGTCCGCAGCGCTGCGGCGAACCGAGTCAATGCCATTGAGTGCGCTTGCCTTTGAAGCGTAGCCCTGGCTCGTTGCGATCACTTCGCCGTTACCTGCTTTGAGGTTCCAGCGGTAGTCGCCAGCCTTGTCGACCCAAACTTCAAACTTTCCTGCCACGGGTATTCCCTTCGTCAATACGTGAGGTACAAGACATCGTCTTGCGACCAAAGTAGCGGTGTGCGGCCCCGCTGACTAGAGCAGAGGCCGGATGATTAGGCCGGGGTCGCCGCCGCCGCCCCCGCCGACGATGAGTCGGTTCGTGGGCGAGCGGTCACCGCAACCGGGGTGAGGGCGAGGCCAACCTGGTCACCGAACTGCGGCTTGATGGCGGCATCATGCTGCACCGCGACGCGGTGCCCAGAGGCCGTGAGCACAACGGTGCGGCGAAAGCTTCCGAGAAAGGTGCTCTCTTGCACGGTGGCGTTCTCGGCGGCTCCTACGGGAGAGACAAGCCGCACATTCTCGGGGCGCAGTCCCACCTCCACGTTGCCAGACATCGGTGTTGTGAGAGCCACGACGTCACCCCAAATGCGCACGGTGTCGCCCTGGGCTTCTCCGGGGACGACCGAAGAGAGACCGACGAACGCGGCCACGAACGGTGAAGCCGGACGCTCATAGAGCTGCTCCGGGGTTCCGATCTGTTCGATGCGGCCCCCATTCATCACGGCGATGCGATCGGAGACGGCCAGCGCCTCCTCTTGGTCGTGCGTGACGAAGACGGTGGTGGTTCCGAGACGCAACTGCAACCGCCGGATTTCATCGCGTAACTGCACGCGCACCTTGGCATCCAACGCAGACAACGGCTCATCGAGCAGCAGGACGCGCGGTTCAGTCACGAGTGCGCGAGCGAGCGCGACGCGTTGCTGTTGCCCGCCGGAGAGCTGATGGGGGTAGCGGGAGGCGAAGCCGTCGAGGCCCACGAGATCAAGCGCGTCGTGGGCGCGTGTGAGGGCTTCCCGTTTGCCGAGGCCGCGGCGGCGCAACCCAAAAGCCGTGTTTTCCACGACCGTGAGATGCGGAAACAGGGAGTAAGACTGGAACACCATGCCAATGTCGCGTCGGTTGGTGGGCACGGCCGTGACATCCCGTTCGCCGAGCAACACCTGGCCGCTCGTCGCGTCCTCCAGGCCCGACAGGACGCGCAGCGCGGTGGTCTTGCCGCAACCGCTCGGGCCGAGCAGGGAGACGAACTCGCCCGGCTCGATGTTGAGATCAAGATCATGAAGCACTCGATGGGTGCCGTAGCTCTTTGAAATCGCGCGAAACTCGACGCGTGCAGAATGCGTTGCCGCCGACAGGAGGGTGTTGCTATCGGTGGGAGGAAAGAGTGTCATGAGGAGGCCTTTCCGAAGCCGCGCCGCGTGAGCAGCCCGATCGTGAGGAGCAGGAGGAAGCACAGCGCGAGGGCCATCAGGGTAAAGATGGCCGGCGCGTACGGGTCAGATTTCGACACGACGACGAGCGCCGTCTGCAACACCTGACGGTTCAGGAGCGATGCGATCGTGTATTCGCCCAACACGACGGCAACCGAAATGAGCGAGGCTGAGAGCAGGCCCGAGCGCAGGTTCGGAGCCAGCACGCGCCACAGCACCGTCGGCCACGAGGCGCCCAAGGTGCGCGCCGCCTCCGACAGGGTCTTCAGATCGATCGCGTCGATCGACGCCTGGATCGCGCGGAACGCGAACGGCAACACCACGATGCCGTAGGCAAATGCCAGCGTCCACGCCCCGGTTCCGAGTGTGCGTGCGATCGGCAAGTACAGCGGCGCGAGACCGACAACGAGCACGATCGCCGGAATAGAAATCGGTAGCAGTGCGACAAACTCAAACAGGGGTTTGAGGCGCACAAACCGCAGGTTCACAAGGATCATCGTTGGCGCAACGAGCAGCAGCACAATCGCGACGGTGAGCACCGCCAGAGTGAGTGAGTTGCCAATCGCGATCCACAGCGGGCGCATGATGGCGGTGTTCTCTGGCGAGAAAACCGCGACCCAGCGATCCCACGAGTAGGTGCCCGTGCGAGAGTCGCGCACGGTATAGATCGCCGTGCTGACCAACGGAACCGCGAAAATGGTTCCGATCACGATGCCGATGGCCCAGCGGGTGCCGGTGCGCGGACCCAGCCGCGCTGGGGATGCGCTCATTGCTGCCACCTCGCCGCTCGGCGCTGGATGACGGTATACGCCGTCATGACGATGCCGACGATCACGATCATGCCGAGGGCGAGCGCGCCCGCGAGGTTCTCTCGCCCCAGCAGGGTCTCGCTCGTGAGTGCCGTACGAATCTGGAGCGTCACAATTTGCGAGCCCTGACTGATCAGGGCGGCGGCGGTGGCGAACGAGGAGAACGCATTTGCGAACAGCAGCAGCGTGCAGGCCAGAAACGAGGGGAGCAGCACCGGAAAGCCGATGGTGGTCCAGAACGACCACCGCGTTCCGCCCAGGGTGAGATTCGCCTCTGCCCATTGCGGCTTCAGCGCGGCCAGCGCGGGCATGAACGTGATCACCATGAGGGGTACCTGAAAGTACAGGTAGGGCATGATGAGCCCGGGCACTTCGTACAACCACAACCCGTCTTCGTAGATGTTGATGCCCCACGTGTCTCGCATGAGCACGGTGACAACGCCCTGGGCGCCCATCGTGGCGATGAACGTGAAGGCCAGCGTCACGCCGCCGAACTGGGCGAGAACCCCCGAAGCAGCATCGACGAGAGCGCGCGCGATGCCGTTTTCACGCACGCCCAAAAGCGCATAACAGACGAGACCGCCGATGACGGCGCCGCCGAGTGCCGTGACGGCGGAGAGCCAGAGCGAGTTGACAAATGTCTGCTGTACGAGCGGATCAAACAGCGCGAGCACATTGTCGGCCGTGAGGGATCCGTCATCGGCGAACAGCGCGGATCCGAGGGCGAGCGCTGTCGGCAGGAGCAGAAAGAGGAACACGTAGACGGCGAACGGAACCAATCCGATCGCCGCCCACGTCATCCGCGGCCGGGACGAGGACGGAGTCTTCGTCCCGGCCGCGCGGCTCCCCTTCTCCGCCGGTGTGGCGAGGGAAGCGGAGGTCACTGAACTGCCGATGCCCACTTCTCGCCGAGCAGCGTTCCGGCGTCTGAGCTTTGCGTTTGGGTCGGAACCACGGTGTCGGCGGGTGCCGCAGGCAGGGCGTCGGCCAGGGCCTTGTCGATGGTTCCGGCTTCGATCATTGCTTCCATGCGGGCGGGGCGAGCGCCACCAGCGAGCCACATGTTTTGTGCCTCGTCGCTGTACAGAAACTCTTGCCACAGGCGGGCGGCGGCCGGGTGGGGTGCATCAATGTTGATGGCCTGGTTGTAGTACGCGGCGTAACCGGTGCCCTCGAAGACGACGACCTTCCAGTCGGGGTTGCCCTGAGCATTTGCCGCGTTGAGGTAGTCCCAGTCGAATACGACCGGAGTCTCGCCGCTGGCAACCGTTGCCGGGGTTGCGTCGACCTTGATGAAGTTTCCTGCCGCGTTGAGCTCGGCAAAGAAGTCGATGCCGGCCTGGTAGTCGTCGAGGTCTCCGCCGTTCAACACGGTGGCCAACCCGACGGCGCCAAAGGCCGCACCGGCCTGTGTCGGGTCGCCGTTGAGGGCAACCGATGCTTTGTAGTCGGAGCCCAGAAGGTCCTCAAGCGTGGTCGGTGCGGGGAGCTTGGAGGAGTCGTATCCGACCGACATGTATCCGCCGTAATCTCCCACGAACAGGCCGCTGGGCTCCTTCAACGCGTCGGGAATGTCATCCCACGTGGCGACCTTGTACGGCGCGAACTGATCGGTGTTTTGCAACGCAACGGTCAGACCGAGGTCGAAAACATCGGGTGCCGTATCCAGGCCCTTGTTGTTCTCTGCGGCCTGAATCTCTTCGGCGCTCGACACATCGGGTGACTGTTCGACGATCTCGATCTCGGGGTACTTCTCGGAGAAGGCGTCCAGAATGGCGCCATAGTTTGCCCAGTCCCGGGGGAGGGCGATGACATTCAGCTGACCCTCGGCGATGGCCGCTTTCTCCAGGTCTTCCAACGTGCCGAAGTCGGCGAGGCTCGTGGCGGATGCGGCATCGGCTGTGCCCGCATCGCCCCCGGTGTCATCGTTGGTCGCCCCGCATGCGGTCAGGGTGAGTGCTGCGGCCGTTGCCAGTGCAATGCCGACGCCGAGGCGACGGGACATGCGCAAAGTTGTCATGGAATGTGGTTCCTCTCGGGGCGCTCGCACCGGACGGCGCAAGCTGAGTGCGCGTCAGACGTTAGGAGCCGAGGATTACCCGCAGTCGATCAGAAGTTGAACAGTGGGTTGCGTTGCGGTAACCACCGCAATTCCCGGGTGTTGCGGTGCGCGCGTAGACTGGAAGGATATGTGTGGCTCAGGCCACGCCCCACTACCTTCGAAAGGACCCTTCGTGCTGCGCACTCATGACGCGGGAACACTCCGCGCAGAGCACATTGGTCAGACTGTCACCCTCGCCGGATGGGTGGCTCGCCGTCGCGATCACGGAGGCGTCGCCTTCCTCGATCTGCGTGACCGTTCGGGTATTGCCCAGGTGGTCGTGCACGATGAGGCCGTCTTCTCGCCGCTGCGCAATGAGTTTGTCGTTGCCGTCACCGGAACCGTGCAGGCGCGTCCGGCAGGCAACGAGAACCCTGAGCTGCCCACCGGTGAGATCGAAGTTGCCGTCGACACGCTGGAGGTGCTGAACACCAGTGCACCCCTGCCCTTTCAGGTCGATGACCACGCTGAAATCGGCGAAGAGGTGCGCCTGAAGCACCGCTACATCGACCTTCGTCGTTCGAAGCCGGCCGCAAACATGCGCCTGCGCTCGGAGGCGAACCGTGTCGCTCGCGAGCTGTTACACGAGGGCGGCTTCCTCGAGATCGAGACGCCGACGATGACCCGTTCGACGCCGGAGGGCGCTCGTGACTTCATCGTGCCCGCGCGCCTCGCGCCGGGCAAGTGGTACGCACTGCCCCAGTCGCCGCAGCTGTTCAAGCAGCTCCTGCAGGTCGGCGGCGTCGAGAAGTACTACCAGTTGGCACGTTGCTACCGTGACGAAGACTTCCGCGCCGACCGCCAGCCCGAGTTCACGCAGCTCGACATCGAGGCATCGTTCGTTGACCAGGACGACATCATCGCGCTCGGTGAAAAGATCGTGAAGCGCCTGTGGGCCCTCATCGATGTTGACGTCGACGGCCCGATCGAGCGCATCACGTACCACGAGGCGATGCGCCTGTACGGCTCGGACAAGCCCGACCTGCGTTTTGGTCTGCCGCTCGTTGAGCTCAAAGACTTCTTTAAAGACACCGAGTTCCGCGTGTTCCAGGCGCCGTACGTCGGTGCTGTCGTCATGCCCGGTGGGGCTTCGCAGGCTCGCCGCCAGCTCGACGCTTGGCAAGAGTTCGCCAAGCAGCGCGGTGGCAAGGGTCTCGCCTACGTGCTGGTTCAGGAAGACGGATCCCTCACCGGCCCCGTTGCCAAGAACCTTACTGAATGGGAGGCCGCAAACCTGGCGGAGGCGGTTGGCGCTAACCCGGGCGACTGCATCTTCTTCGGTGCGGGAGAGGCCAAGCCCACTCGTGCGCTGCTGGGCGCTGCCCGTGTCGAGATCGGTCACCGCACCGGTCTGATCAAGGACGGCGACTGGGCATTCGTGTGGGTTGTTGACGCACCGATGTTTGAGCCGGCTGCCGACGCCGTTGCCTCGGGTGACGTTGCCGTTGGCGGTGGCAAGTGGACCGCCGTGCACCACGCCTTCACGTCGCCCAAGCCGGAGTTTGTTGACACGTTCGACACCGACCCGGGATCTGCCCTCGCCTACGCGTACGACATCGTCTGCAACGGAAACGAAATCGGTGGCGGTTCCATTCGTATTCACCGCCGTGACGTGCAGGAGCGCGTTTTCAGCGTCATGGGCGTGACGGACGAGCAGGCAACCGAGCAGTTCGGCTTCCTTCTCGAAGGCTTCAAGTACGGAGCTCCGCCGCACGGTGGAATTGCGTTCGGTTGGGACCGCGTTGTCTCCCTGTTGGCCGGTGAAGAGTCGATCCGCGAGGTCATCGCCTTCCCGAAGACCGGCGGCGGCTACGACCCGCTGACCGCAGCTCCCGCTCCGATTACCGAGCAGCAGCGCAAGGAAGCCGGCGTCGACGCGAAGCCCGAGCAGTCCAAGGCTGACGAGGCCGAAGCCGCCGAATAACACAACAGTGCGTACCGCCTTGCCCCGGGGATTTTCTCAGGGGTAGGGCGGTACGTTGTTTCACATGGCTAACGACGGATCCTGGCTCAGCGACCTCGCCGACGGCATCACGCACCTCATGGATGTGGTGGGAGCGTGGGGAGCGGGTGTCGCGATCGCCGCGGAGAACCTCTTTCCGCCGTTGCCAAGCGAAGTCATCTTGCCAATGGCGGGGCTGGCCGCATCTCGTGGATCTTTTACGCTGTTCGAAGCTCTGTTCTGGACAACGCTGGGCTCGGTTGTTGGCGCGTTCGCGCTCTACGGGCTGGGGCGTTTGCTGGGCATGCAGCGCTTGCGGCGGATGTTCGAAGTCGTTCCGCTGCTCAAACCGGAAGACGTCGACAGCACCGTCACCTGGTTCAATAAACACGGGGGCAAAGCCGTGTTCTTCGGCCGCATGGTCCCGATCTTCCGTAGCCTCATTTCGATTCCGGCTGGTGTCGCGAAAATGGCGCTCTGGAAATTTGGGCTGTTGACGGCTGCCGGTTCTCTGATCTGGAACTCGATCTTCGTTGGTGCCGGCTTCTTCCTCGGTGAGCAGTGGCACATCGTTGAGAAGTACGCCGACGTGTTGCAATACGTCGTGATTGCGGTCGCCGCCGCTGCCGTCGCTGTCTTCCTTTTCGTGCGCATCCGTGCCGTCGTGCGTGCTCGTGCGCGCGGGCCGCAAACGGCGGTCGAACCCGTTGACGCAGATGACTCGGCCGAGGCCGACGAACCAACGCGATAAGCCGTTCTCCTGAAACCCTCAGGAGGTATTCAGATACCTCCAACGTAGACTGAGCACGTGCCCGCTGATCGAATCCATCTCGTGCGCCACGGCGAGGTTTTTAACCCCGAAGGCGTGCTCTATGGTCGCCTTCCCGGATACCGGTTGAGCGATAGCGGCCGAGAGATGGCACACGCCGCGGCGGACTATCTGGTTGCCGAGGGGCGCAACGTCACGCGGCTGATCTGCTCGCCGCTGCAGCGCACACAAGAATCTGCCGAGCCGTGGGCGCTCGCGTATGGTTTGACCCCCGTGATCGACGAGCGCGTGATTGAGCCGACGAACGTCTTCGAGGGCACGCGCATGCGCACGGCGCTGCGTAATCCGCTGAACTGGCGACACTTGCGTCGGCCCTCCCTGCCGAGTTGGGGCGAGCCGTTTGCATCGATGGCCTCGCGCATGCTGGCCGCGATGGACGACGCGTGGGAGTCGGTCGACGGCGCCGATGTCGTCATCGTGTCGCACCAGGCCCCGATCTGGGTGGCGCATCTCGCTGTTGCCGGGGAGAAGCTGGCACACGACCCCCGGTCGCGCCGGTGTGCGCTGTCGAGTGTGACCTCTTTTGAGCGCCACGGAACCACGTGGCGAGAAGTTGCGTACGCCGAACCGGCGCCAACAGATTCTGCGGTGGATGTAGGAGCGGTATGACCTCGCGCATGAAGAAGACGATCGCCACGCTGGTGGCTGCCGGCGCAATCCTCACCCTGAGCGCATGCACGCAGTCTGATCCCGCTACCGAGCAGTTCTTGAACAACGGCAATGCGGGATACATCTCCGACACCTATCAGGTCGTGGAGATCCCGGCCGAAGAACGCGGAGAGCCCGTGGCCTTCGCCGGCGAAACCGAGTACGGCGACGCCGTCAGTTCGGAAGATCTCCAGGGCGAGGTTGTCGTGGTGAACTTCTGGTTTGCTGCCTGCGGGCCGTGCCGTGTCGAAGCTCCCATCCTCGAAGAGGTGTACCAGGAGTACAAAGACGCCGGTGCAACCTTCCTCGGCGTCAACACGAGCGATCTGGCAGATACCGCGAAGTCCTTTGCAGACACCTACGGCGTGACCTATCCCAGCCTGATGGATGTCAAGACCGGCGAGGTGGAGCTCGCGTTTGCCGCTGTCGCCCCGATGACGGCTACCCCGACGACGGTCATTCTGGACAAGCAGGGCCGACCGGCTGCGCGCATTATTGGCGCTGTTCCCGACGCCTCGATTCTCAGCACGATCGTGCGTGAGCTCACGGAAGAATCGTGAGCCCCGAGGGCATCGTTCTCACCGGAACGCTGTGGGCTGCGCTCCCTATCGCTCTCTTGGCGGGACTCATCTCGTTCCTGTCTCCGTGCGTGTTGCCCATTGTTCCGGGATACCTGGGCTATATCTCGGGAGCGGTCTCCGCCGACGACAACGGTAAGACCCGCCGCGGCCGACTCCTTCTCGGTGTGTCGCTGTTCATCCTCGGTTTCACCGTCGTGTTCGTCGCGCTCGTCACCCTGACCGGAGTCGCGGCTCAGAACTTCGTTCGCTATGCCGATCTCGCCACCCGCATTCTCGGTGTCGTCGTGATCGTGATGGGCCTCGTCTTCATCGGCTTCTTCCGACTTTTTCAGCGCACCATGAAGCCCATGCCGCAAAAGCAGATGGGGCTGTGGGGTGCGCCCCTGCTGGGCGTTGCGATCGGTGTGGGCTGGTCGCCATGCATGGGTCCCACTCTTGGTGCGATCATGGCACTGTCATGGAACGTCGGTGATCCCGGTCGCGCTGCCCTGCTCGGTGTGGTGTATTCGCTGGGCCTCGGAATTCCGTTCATTCTGCTCGCGCTCGGCTTTGGCTGGGCGACGAAGGTGGTCGGGTTCTTCCGCCGCCACATCCGCGCCGTGAACATTGCGGGCGGCGCGCTCCTCATCATCATGGGTGTGCTCATGGTCTCCGGACTGTGGACCATCTGGATGACCCAACTCGGATCGGTGATGGATAGTGTCCAGCTCCCCCTCTAAGCCCACCTCGTCGGATCCGCTGCGCCCGGCTGATCACATTGATTCTGACGGCGTGATCTCGCAGCCCGCGCTTGGCTTTGTTGGCTGGATGCGGTGGGCGTGGCGACAGCTGACCAGCATGCGGACCGCCATCGTGCTGTTGCTTCTGATGGCGCTCGCCGCAATTCCTGGTTCCATTTTTCCGCAGCGGAGCGCCGATCCGAACGGCGTCGTGCAGTACCAGCAGAACGACCCTCAACTGTTCGAGGTGCTCGACTGGCTGAGCCTGTTCGACGTGTTCTCATCGCCCTGGTTCTCAGCGATCTACATCCTGCTGTTCGTGTCGCTCATCGGCTGCATCATTCCGCGCACGAAGCACCATGCCAAAGCTCTGCGCACCCGTCCGCCGCGCACCCCGGCGCGACTCGCGCGACTCGAGGACTACCGCGAAGACCTGTTCCAAGCCCCCGGTGACCCGGCCACAGACGCGGCCGAAGCGATTGACCTCGCCGAAAAGCAACTCAAAGCATCGGGCTACCGCGTCGAGCGGTATGACGGCAAGGGTGCCTTCTCGGTCTCGGCCGAGCGCGGCTACATGCGAGAGACCGGCAACCTGCTGTTTCACATTTCGCTTGTCGGTGTGCTGATCGCCGTCGGTATTGGCGGCGGGGTGACCTACAACGGCCAAACCGTCATCCGCGAGGGCGAGACGTTCGTGAACTCGCTGCTCAGCTACAACTCCATGAGCAAGGGGCGTTTCGTCTCTGATGACGCGCTGACGCCCTATTCGATGACGCTGGACTCGTTCGATGTGACCTATCGCGACACCGGTATGGCGGGAGACTTTGCCGCACATTTGAGCGTGAAGCGACCGGGAGAAGAACCAACGCAAGAAACGATCCGTGTCAATCACCCCCTCGGGTACGAGGGCGATCGTATTTTCTTGATGGGCAACGGCTATGCACCCACGATCACGGTTCGCAATGCCGACGGCGAGATCGTCTTTACCGACGATGTGCCCTTCCTCCCACAAGACGACTTCATGACCTCGACCGGTGTAGTGAAGATCACCGACGGCCTCGATGAGCAGCTCGGTCTCCAGGGCTTCTTCTACCCGACCGTCGCTCAGCTCGACTCGGGTGCGCTGACGTCACAGTTCCCCGATCTTCTCGCTCCGATTCTGACGCTCGACGTGTACCAGGGTGACCTCGGCATCGACGATGGCACGCCCCGCAACGTCTACACGCTGAACGTCGAAGACATGGTCAAGCTCACAGGTCGTAATAGCGAGTTCGGCATCGAGTCGATTCAGCTCATGCCGGGTGAGACGGCAGACCTTCCGAATGGCATCGGAACCATCAGCTTCGATGCCAAAGATCCGCAGGCTGCTGAGGCGGGAGATTACTCGCACTCCGTGACCCGTTACGTCTCGTTGTCGTTCCACCACGATCCCACCACAACCTACGTGTTGCTCTTTGCGCTGTCGGCGCTGGCCGGCCTGGGCATGGCGCTGTTTGTTCCGCGTCGTCGCCTGTGGGTGAAGGCCACCGTCGACGGTGAACACGTGAAACTC
Source organism: uncultured Microbacterium sp. (assembly GCA_947503655.1). Classification (GTDB taxonomy): domain Bacteria; phylum Actinomycetota; class Actinomycetes; order Actinomycetales; family Microbacteriaceae; genus Microbacterium. Next base: position 39,872 of record CANNEP010000005.1, on the reverse strand, counting down.
GAATACGCGGGCCTGGCCCGAGGCGAAGACCCGCGACTCGCCGCCGTCGTCGAGCAGCTTGCTGACAAGCACCAAACCACCCTGACCTCATCGAAAGTAAACTGAGACCATGCAGTCAAACGTTGTTGAACTGGACAATCTGTCTGTCCTCATGATCTGGACTGCCGTCGCGATCTACGCGGTTGCCTTCCTGGTCTATGTGTTTGACCTGGCGCGCCGCGCGCAGGCCTCAGCCGACGCTCGCTTGGTGCGATCGCAGCAGCGTGAGGCCGTCGTTGCCGGTGGCGTGGGCTCAGGAGCAGGCGTTGCCCGTGAAGAACCGGCCGCCCCGGCGCAGCCTGGCGTCAACAAGCTGGCTCGCATTGCGACCGCGCTGACCGCTCTTGCCGTGCTGTTCCACCTGGCCGGTACGGTCTTGCGTGGCATCGCCGCCGAGCGTGTGCCGTGGTCGAACATGTACGAGTTCGCCATGACGGGCACCGTGCTGATCACGATCGTCTACCTGCTGGTCAACATCAAGTACGACCTGAAGTTCCTCGGAACCTTCATCACCGGTCTGGTCGTTGTGCTGCTCGGTGGTTCGGCTGTCGCCTTCTACGTCACCGTCGCCCCGCTCGCGGATCCGTTGCGCTCGGTCTGGCTCGTCATCCACGTCTTTGTGGCGACGCTGGCAACCGCGTTCTTCGCCCTGGCGTGCAGCCTCTCGATTCTGCAGCTGTTGCAGGCGCGTCGGGAAGCCAAGAAGATCGCTGATGCGAGCGCGTTGAAGAAGTCGTTCCTCGACACCCTGCCGACGGCCGATACCCTTGAGGGCCTCGCCTACCGGTTCTCGATCATCGGCTTCATTCTGTGGACCTTCACCCTCATCGCCGGATCCATTTGGGCCAACGACGCCTGGGGCCGCTATTGGGGCTTTGACACAAAAGAAGTGTGGACCTTCGTGATCTGGGTTCTGTATGCCGGATACATCCACGCGCGCTCCACGCGCGGATGGCGCGGAAACCGTTCCGCATGGCTGTCGATCGTCGGATTCAGCGCCGTCCTGTTTAACTTCACGATCGTGAACATCTTCTTCAAGGGGCTGCACGCCTACTCCGGTCTCACGACCGCGAACTAAGCGCACAAGAGCGAAGGGTCGGCCGAGTGCCGGCCCTTCGTCGTTGTGGCGCGGGTTATCCGCCACCTCTCGAACACGCATTGTCTGCCGGCGTGAATCCGGTGACCGTCGGTGGCAATACAACACCGTCTCCGCTCCCGCCATTGTCTGCGGGGCTTGAGGATGGTTCCGGAACCACGGGGTCCGGTGATGAACCCTCGTCGCCGTCAATGACCGCGCCGCCATACTCGCCGCCGTCGTTCTGCACCACGAGGGGACGATTCTCGGCGATGGCCTGAAACAGAATCGCGGCGTCGTCTTCGAGCGGAACGAGTCGGTCTTTGTCCCACGGAGCGTCGGCGACCGGGTACTTCACAAACGTGAACTCCTCCAGCGGCATATCTTTCACGGCGAGGGCAAGCTGCACGAGAGTGGCGGGGTTCGCCAGCGCGGTCGTTGGTGTGATGGCGTCGATCGTGGTTTGCGCGAGACGAAGCACCATTGGCAGATCGCTGAGCACCTGCTCGTTCATGATTTTTCGCACCAGCGCCGACAAGTAGACCTGCTGGTTACCGACGCGGGCCACGTCGCTCTCGCCCTCCAGGCCGTACCGTGTGCGCAGAAACTGGAGGGCTTGAAAACCCTCCAGAGTGTGCATTCCCGGTGCTAGATCGAGACCCGTGTAGGAGTCGCGGATACGCTCAGCGACGCACACCTCGACGCCGCCGACTGCGGTGGTCAGGTCGATCACACCCTTCCACGTGATCATCGCGCCAAACTGGATGTCGAGCACGCCACCGGAGAGAACTTCAATGGTCTGTGCCACGCACGATATGCCGCCGTATTCGTAGAGCGCGTTGATCATGATGCCGTCTTGCGCGGGCAGCACATCGCCGCGCGGTGTCGTGCATTCGGGGGAGTTAACAATCAGGTCGCGCGGAAACGTGATCGCGACGACGCGCCGCGGCTCATCTGAAACGTGCACGACGATGTTCACGTCGTTGAGGGTGGCTTCGTTTTCGGGGTTCTTGCACCGGTCGCCGAAAAGATCTTTGATGTCGTCTTCGCATGCGTCGACGCCCATCAGCAGGATGTTCGCGCCGCCCTGGAGCTCGGCGATGTTTGGCGCTTGTGCGGGCGAGCCGGCGAGTTCGACGGAGCCGGTAACGAGGGTGTTCACCCATGAACTCGCGATCGTCGCGGCCACGCCCCCGGCAGCGACGAGTACGGTTGCCAGTACGACGGCGACGGTGCGAAAGATCTTCGGAGCCATGGAGCGGCGAGTGAAGTGGGTGTGCTGTGCCAGCGGGGCACGGGTGCGCCGGCATCGTCCCCGTCGTGCAGCGGGCACGGTGGGGTGCGCCCCCACAACGTCACCCCAGTTCTCGTCCACCGGTGTTAGACCACGCCATCGGCGTTCTCGAGCACGCGATAGCAGCGCTCAATGCGCGCGCGCCACCAGTTCGCGCGGTCCGCGTCGGCGGCGTGTGTCTTCAGCGCCGCGGCGTCGGGTGCGATGCGCTCGGAGGAGATCATGCCGTCGTGTGGGCGAGAATCGCCGACGTCGGCGCGGAACAGCGAGGCGGTGCCCAGCCCGCAATCGTAATCGAGCGTTGGCAGAGCGGCGGCGAGGGCAGCGCCCATGCGCAGGCCAATCGCGGTGTCGAGCGCGGAGGAGACGACGGCGGAAAGCCCCGTCTCGGCAACGATGTCGAGCGCGCGGTGGAGGCCGCCCAGCGGCTGGGCCTTCACCACAATGAGGTCGGCGGCGCCCGCCCGTGCGACGGCGAGTGGGTCGCTTGCTTTTCGTACGCTCTCATCGGCGGCGATGGGAATGCCCGCATACTTCACCCGCCGACGAATATCCTTCAGCTCGTCAACCGTGGCGCACGGCTGTTCAACGTACTCGAGGTCGTATTCGGCCAGCGCGTGAATGGCCCGCTCAGCCTGATCAACATTCCACCCGGCGTTCGCGTCGACGCGAATGCGCCCGTCCGGCCCCATGATCTCGCGCACCGCGCGCACCCGGGCGACATCGTCGGCGAGGGTTTGGCTGGTCTCAGCCACCTTGACCTTGGCCGTGCGGCACCCGTCGAAGCGGGCGAGTACCGTCGCAACCTGATCTGCCGCAACCGCAGGCACCGTCGCATTCACCGGCACCTGGTTCCGCTGCGCTTGCGGCACCGCGCGCCAACCGTAGTCAATCGCCCCCGCCAGCCACGTGGCCGACTCATCATCGTCGTACTCGATGAACGGGCTGAACTCGGTCCAGCCCTCCGGGCCTTCGAAGAGCGCGGCCTCGCGCACGTCCACGCCGCGAAAGCGCACGGCAAGCGGCAGCGCCACCACATGCAGCGAGCCGAGGATATCGTCGAGCGGGGGCAGAGTCATGGCTCCATTGTGGCCCTCGCGGCCCGGGTTTGGTGGGAGGTGGCCCGGACTAGGCTGGAGGGAGTGTGACGCCCGGGAGGTAGCCATGACTGACACCGTGTCAGACCTGTTCGATGCCAATGAGTGGAACCTCGCCCCCGGCGCGGAAAACTTCACCGACATCACGGCGCACGTTTCGAAAGACGGAACCATCGCGCGCATCGCGTTTGACCGCCCGGAAGTGCGCAACGCGTTTCGTCCGCACACCGTCGACGAGCTGTACCGCGCGCTCGACAGCGCGCGTCAAGACCCGCGTATCGGTGCGGTGTTGCTGACGGGCAATGGCCCGAGCCCGAAGGATGGCGGCTGGGCATTCTGCTCCGGCGGTGACCAGCGCATTCGTGGCCGTGATGGCTACAAGTACTCCGACGACGAGACCACGGTGCACGACTCGGCACGCGCCGGACGCCTGCACATTCTGGAAGTGCAGCGGCTGATTCGCTTCATGCCCAAGGTTGTTATCGCGGTGATTCCGGGGTGGGCGGCCGGCGGCGGACACTCGCTGCACATTGTGTGCGACCTGTCGATTGCCTCGGCCGAGCACGGCAAATTTAAGCAGACCGACGCCGACGTGGGATCGTTCGATGCTGGCTACGGTTCGGCGTACATGGCCCGCCAGGTGGGCCAGAAGGTTGCCCGCGAAGTGTTCTTCCTCGCCGAGGAGTACTCGGCGCAGCGCGCCTTTGAGATGGGCGCCGTTAACAAGGTGGTGCCGCACGAGGAGCTTGAGGCGGAGGCCATCAAGATGGCGCGCACGATTCTCTCGAAGTCGCCGACCGCGATCCGCATGCTGAAGTTTGCGTTCAACGCGGTTGACGATGGCATGGTCGGCCAGCAGGTCTTTGCCGGCGAGGCCACGCGACTCGCATACGGCACAGACGAGGCCGTCGAAGGCCGCGATAGCTTTCTGCAGAAGCGCGATCCTGACTGGTCTGCGTACCCGTACCACTTCTAAGTTCTCAGCCCCTGGTTCCGGAGCCCTGCCATGACGCTTGCGGTGTTTGATTCCGACGCCGATCCCCGTGACGTGTATGCGGCCGTGAAGGCGGCGTTCAACGGTTCGGGCGGACCGGTGTTGCTCGGGGGTTCCGTGGCGCATGCTGGCGACCTGCCGGCCGGAACCATCGCTGTCGTCACGACATCGGGGTCGACCGGCGTGCCGAAGAGCGTGGTGTTGTCGCGGGCATCGTTGACGGCATCGGCGCTGTCGACGATGAAGCACGTGGGCGAGGGGGCGTGGATGCTCGCGCTGCCGGCAACCTACGTTGCCGGGTTGCAGGTGCTGGTGCGCTCGGTGATTGGTGGGCACGAGCCGACGTTCTTGTCTGGGCACTTCACGACCGACGCGTTTATTCGTGCGGCGGCTGAGATGGCCCGCGTCGCTCCCGGGCTGCCGCGGTACACGTCGCTGGTTCCCGCGCAGCTTCAGACGATCGTGGAAGAGGCCGAGGACCCCGCCGTCGTGGGTGCAGCGCGATCGTTCACTGCGATTCTTGTGGGTGGGCAGGCGCTGCCTGCGGCCATGAGCGAGCACGCGGAAGCGCTGGGTATCCGTGTGGTTCGTACCTACGGCTCGTCAGAAACCGCGGGCGGTTGCGTGTACGACCAAGTGCCACTCGAGTTCGTGAGGGCGCGCACGGTCGACGGTGAAATACAGCTCGCGGGCCCGATGCTCGCCGACGGGTACTGGGGTGACGCAGCACTGACGGACGCCACATTCGTGCGCGATGGTGACGACGTGCGGTGGTATCGAACGGGCGACGCGGGTTTGGTTGAGGACGGCCTCGTCACGGTCACCGGCCGCATAGACAACGTGCTGATCTCCGGCGGCGTGAACGTGTCGCTCGACCGTGTGGAGCGAGCCGTTCGCAGCGTGCCCGGCGCCGAACGCGGCGTGATCGTTGCCGCCGATGATGACCGCTGGGGCCAGGTTCCGGTGCTCGTTGTCGAGGCCGACCGTGCGGGACTGCTTGACGAGGCGCGCGCCGTGGCCGAAGCCGCAGTCGGCGTGGCCGGACGCCCCGCGCGCGTCGTGGTGATGGTTCCGCTGCCCACGCTCACGTCAGGCAAACCCGACCGCCGCACCATCACCGCCCGCCTCTAACCCACCGCCCGCGCCCCCGCGCCCCTCTGAATTCCGCGAAACACATTCTGGTCGGGTGGGTCGCGCACGCGGGGCACGCATTGCCGCGCCGGCCAGGGGGTCGGTCGCGCGAAGTCTCCCCACCACTTGCGCAGGTATACATTGAGTGTATACGCTCGGTGTATGGAGAGTTCAAAGGCCCTGCTGGGGCTCTTGGGGGTGCGGGCGAGCTACGGGTATGACCTGAAGCATGACTACGACCGGCTCTTTGGCGCGCGCAAACCACTCGCGTTCGGGCAGGTGTATGCCACGCTCGCGAGACTGGTGCGCGACGGCAAGATTGAGGCGGTCGGCGACGAAGCGGGCGATGGGCCCGACCGCAAGAAGTATGCCGTGACCGAGGCCGGACAAGCGGCCATCGCGGAGTGGATCACCACGCCCGATGTGCCCAACGAGGCCATGCAGTCGAATCTCTTCGCCAAGACCGTCATCGCGATCGTCAACGGTGGCGATGCGCAGCAGATTCTCGACGCGCAACGGGTCGCGCACATGGCGCGCATGCGGGAACTCACGCGAGACAAGCAGGGCGCCGACATTGGCCCGATGCTGCTCGCCGACTACACGCTCTTTCACATCGAGGCGGATCTCCGCTGGATCGACATCACCATTGCTCGCCTCGGCGAGCTCCGTTCGGAGGTAACGGCATGAACCGCGTTCCGCTTCTCACTGCCCACGGCGTGACAAAATCGTTCGGCCCGCAGCCCGCGCTGCAGGGCGTTGACCTCACCATTCATGCGGGCGAGGCCGTCGCGATCATGGGCCCGAGTGGGTCGGGAAAATCCACCCTGCTGCACGCGCTGGCCGGTGTGGTCGGCATCGACGGCGGTGAAGTGCACTTCCACGGCAACCGCATCGACAACCTTCCCGAGTCAGATCGCGCCAAGCTGCGCCTGGACGCCTTCGGCTTCGTGTTCCAGTTCGGGCAGTTGATTCCCGACGTGACGGCACTCGAAAATGTCGCTCTCCCGCTTCTCTTGCGCGGCGTGAGCCGGGCCGAGGCCACCACGCAAGCCCTGGCCTATCTCGAGATGCTCGACGTCGCCGACAACGGTCACGAGGTTCCGGCGCTGCTCTCCGGCGGTCAGGCGCAACGCGTTGCGATCGCCCGCGCCATGGCCGGATCGCCCGGCGTCATCTTCGCCGATGAGCCAACGGGCGCGCTCGACACCCTGACATCCGAAAAAGTGATGACCGCGCTGATGACGGTCGTGCGAGAAACCGGAACCACGCTGATTATCGTCACGCACGATCCGCGCACGGCGGCATTCGCCGACCGTGAGATTGTCGTTCGCGATGGTCAGGTGGCAAGTGACTCCGGGGGAGTGAGCGAATGACCGTGCGTTCCGCCCTTCGCATTGCGATTGCCCCGGGCCCGGCGGATCGCCGTCGCCTCCTCGGCATGGCCGCGGGAGTCGCCGTCGGCGTCATGCTGGCTGCGCTGTTGTGGGCAGGGTTTACCGGGCTCGGAGACCGTAGCGAACGATCGACATGGGTTTCTCCGCACAGCAACACCGCATGGACGCCCGAGACTCAACTTTCCGCCGACCAAGTTGCCGCGCGTGGTTCCACCGACATGTTTGACGGCCAGGCCATCTCCGTGGTTCATGCTTACGGTGCCGACGACACAACGGTCAGCATTCCTGGCATCCCTGACGGAGTGCCGGCCGGAACCTCGTGGGTATCCCCAGCGCTAGCTGAACTCATCGAGCAGACCCCGAGCGATCAACTTGGTGACCGCTTCGGAACGGTCAAGGGTACGCTCCCCAACAGCGTCCTCGCCGGACCCGACTCACTCGTCGCTGTCGTTGGGGTTGACGATTCCCGGGTCAATGAAGCGTTCTCTGTCCTGTACGAGTTCGAGGGCTTCCGCTACACGTCCGACACCTATGAGGCGATCGCGCTGTTGGGTGCGGTCGCCGTTCTGATCCCCGTGCTGATGTTGCTCGGCGTCGTGACCTCGTTCGGATCCATCGACCGTACCGCCCGCATGCGCGCACTGCACTTGCTCGGCGCGACGGCTGCTGACCGTGCCCGATTCGCGGCGGTAGAGGCGGGGGCTGTTGCCCTGGTCGGAAGCATCGTCGGCGTGCTTCTGGCGTGGCTGGCGGCGATCCCCGCGTCGCTGGTGTCGATCAACGGTTCACGGCTTTTCCCTGACGACCTGCGTCTCGAACCGTGGGAAGGAATCGTTGCTATTGTCGTCGTTCCGCTCGCCTTTGCGGTCGTCGCTGCCGTGCGCGCAGCGCGTGCCGACGCGCAACCGTCTTCGGTACGCGATCGCCAAGAGAAACCGCTGAGTCTCTGGCGCCTCGCGGTGCCGTTCGGCGGGGCGCTTCTGATGTTCGCTGGCCTCTTCGCGACACGCTATGCCGAGTACGTGCTGGTCACCGGGTTCGCCGTCACCGCGATTGGCATTGTGATGGTTGGCCCAATCTTAACCCGCAACATTGCCAGGCTGGCGCACCGACGGGCCCAGTCCGTAGCAGGGCTCATGGCGTGCGCGCGCATTCAGCGGCACCCGCGACAGATCTTCCGTGCTGTGAGCGGCGTCGTGATCGCAGTGTTCCTGGTGTCGTTGTTCATGTCGGGCGTGACGTCGGTGCGTGGTGGCGGTCCGGGTGGCGGTGACGGGTACCTCGCGGACGACGTTCTCATCGTGCAACTCGATGATCGGATGGGCTGGGGCGCCCAAGGCGGTGCCAGTGATGCAGAGAACGAAGAAATCGTTGCTGCAATCGAACGGATGGACGGTGTCACGGGTGTCGCCCGCACGTTCATGAACGACCGCGCCGAGACTCTCAGCACCCGTGAGGAGCTCGCGAAGGTGGGCATCGCATCAGATGCCGACGTCTCCATGGTGCAAGCGGCGCCGTTTGATGTGCCGGTTGTCCAAACGAGCGGCGGCGATCTATCAGGGGCGAAACTGTCCACCGTATTCATCGCGACAACCGATGCCAATGTTCGCGAGCGCGTGCGCACGTTCCTGGCCGAGAATTACGATTCATTGTCAATCAGTGCCACTCCCGCGGAGCAGCGAAGCTTCGTCGATTCGTCGGCCGAGGAATATCGCACCCTCGCGATCCTCGGCATCATTGTGGCCGCAGGTGTGTCAGCCGTCGCGCTGGCGGCGGCGACGATCTCCGCGGTGCGCGACCGTCGCCGCACGCTTGGTCTGATGCGGCTGACTGGGATGCCGTTCTCCGCCGTCAAGGGCATCATGCTCCGCGAAGCCGTGGTTCCGCTGGCCGCAGCGGTGGCGTTGGCCGCGCTCACGGGGTATGGCGTCGGTGCGCTCATCGTGACGGGCCTCAGCGCTGGCGGGCGCACGGTGACGGCGCCTCCGCTGGAGTACTACATCGTCATCGCGGCAACCCTGGGGCTGTCACTGTTGGCGGTGCTGGCCGCGTTCCCCGCGGCCCGCCGCGCCACCGGAGGCGAAGCGACGCGGTTCGAGTAGCCCCGTCGGGCGCGGTTTGGCGTAATGGCGGCCGACGGCCGTAGGATCATCGATTGTGAGCAGCCAGAAGAAAACCCGTAAACCGCGCTCCGGAGTTTCCGGCAACCCTGCCAAGCGTGGCATCGTGCGCGCGCATGCGGCTGCCATCGAGGAACGCCGCGCGACGCTGGGCGACTGGATTGCCGGAGCGCGCCTGCGCACCCTGCCACTCAGCATCGCTCCGGTCGTGGCCGGAACGGGCGCGGCCATGCTCGTCAACCGTGAGTTTCACTGGGTTATCGCCCTGGCGTGCCTCGCCGTCGCGGTCTTCTTGCAGATCGGCGTGAACTACGCCAATGACTACAGCGACGGCATTCGCGGCACTGATCAGTTGCGTGTCGGACCGGGGCGCCTGGTCGGCTCGGGCAAGGCAACAGCCAAGAGCGTGCTTACGGTCGCCCTGGTGTTTTTCGCGCTCGCCGCCATCGCTGGCCTCGCCATCACCATTCGCACGCAGCAGTGGTGGTTCCTCGCGATCGGAGCCGTTGCGATCGTCGCCGCGTGGTTCTACACCGGCGGCAAACGTCCCTACGGTTACAACGCGCTCGGCGAGGTTTTCGTCTTCGTGTTCTTCGGCCTGGTCGCAACGCTCGGAACCACGTGGGCGCAGGTGCAGTACCTGCCGCAAGAGGCATGGTTCTCAGCGGTGGCGATCGGCCTGCTGGCGTGCGCCGTGCTGCTGGCCAACAACCTGCGTGACATCGATCAAGACCGCATCGCCGGCAAGCGCACACTCACGGTGCTGATCGGCAAGCTGCCGACGCAGATTCTGTTCTCGCTTTTTCTGATGCTGCCGTTCGGGCTCAGCGTGTGGTTTGCCATGTTCTATTCGATGGCGTGGCTGTCGCTCATGGCACTCTTGGCGGCGCTGCCCGCCCTGCTGATCGTGTGGACGTACCGCACTCCGCGCGAGCTCGTCACGTGCCTCGCGCTGACCTCGTTCACGGCGTTGCTGTGGGCGGTGTTTATCGGCTGGGCATTCTTCGGCGGCCCCGTCACGGTTCTCGGCTAGCGGGCGATCCGCCCAACAAACGCACGATCCGTGCGCGGCCAGCGGGTGGTACCGCTGCGATACCGCCCAGCTCGCGAGTCTTACAGGCGGGGTTGGCCGTCGTCGGCGGGCACATCGCCCGTGGCGTCAACAGCGTCGTCTTCGACGTCTTCATCGCGCACGGTCACCGTGTTGCGGCGGGCGGCCATCTGCGAGGTGGCCTCGTTTAGCGGCTTGCGCAAGAAGATGATCGACAGCGCCAGACCGATCAGCGCAGCAAAAATCGCCGCTAACCACGGCAACTCCCGGAACACCGCAAACTGCCACATGATGACGAACGGAACCACAAACGCGGCAAGACGGAGCAGGGAGTAGACGAGCAGCTTCACCGTTTCAGTCTACGGCCGTGGTTCCGCTCCCGCTAAGAAGAGCCGGAGCGACCTTCCAGGCGAAGAGCCTAGGATGAAGTCATGAGGTTTCTCCTGATCGGTATCGTGATTGCGGTCATCTTCTGGGTGGTCAGCATCATTGACTGCGCCGTTCAGCCAGAAAACCGTCACCGTGGCGTCGGGAAGAAGGCGTGGATCGCCATCGTCGTGTTGATTCCGGTGATTGGTGGCGCGCTGTGGTTTGCCGTCGGTCGCACCACAACGAACGCCCGTCGGGCTCCCATCGCACCCGACGACAACCCCGAGTTCTTGTCGTCGATCGGATCGACCTACGACCAGAATGAGCGCATTCGCCGTATCGAAGAAGAGCTCGCTCGTCTCGACGCAGAAGAGACGGCAGCCGACACGCATCGGCCCGACCCTGCGCCCACCGACGAATCTGACCGCCCTGCGGATGGCGACGACTCCGCACCGCGCGGCGGCTCCACCGGCGCGACCAACTAAGGTGACCGACACCCGTCACCTGGCATCGCCTGCAACCGATGCCGCGTACGCCCTCCTTGACGAACTCGTTCGCCTCGGAATGCGCGACGTGGTTGTCTGCCCCGGGTCTCGCTCGCAGGCGCTCGCGCTCGCGGCCGCCGCCGAAGCCCGAACCGGTCGACTGCGCGTGCACGTGCGCATCGACGAGCGTGTCGCCGGCTTCACCGCTCTCGGTCTGGCTCGGGAAACAGGTGTGCCGACCGCGGTGGTCGTGACCAGCGGTACCGGCGTTGCTAACCTCGCCCCCGCCGTATGGGAGGCGCATCACAGCGCGGTTCCGCTGCTCCTGCTGACGGCCGACCGCCCCAATGAACTCCGTGGCATCGGAGCCAACCAGGCCACCGTACAGCCCGGCGCATTCGCGGGCTTCGTGCGCGCGGAGTGGGATGCTCCCACCCCCACGAGCCTCGACAACGATGGCACCGGTTCCGCGACCATCCGGGGCCTCGCCGGCGCGGCATTCGCGGCGGCGAGCGGAACCGGCAGTGACGATGGCGACGCAACCATGGGTTCCGCTGCCACCAGCTCGGCGAGCGATTCCCCTGTTGCGGCGCTCCGGCCGACGCCCGGACCGGTGCACCTCAATGTGCCGTTCCGTGACCCGCTGTCGGGGGAAGCTCCCGCGTGGGCACTCGCAGCGGAGTCTGTCGAGGTGCCGGCGGCGCCCTCCCGCACGCCGCGCCGCGTGATCGAACTGGAGCGTGGTCCTCGCACCGTCGTGATCGCCGGCGCCGACGCGGGGGCCGACGCGGAGGAGATTTCCCACGCCGGATCATGGCCGCTCATCGCCGAGATTGTGAGCGGTGCGCGGTTTGGGCGCCTGGTTGTCCACGGCTACCGCGCGCTGCTGCGTCACCCCGAACTCGGTGGACGCATCGAGCGGGCCATCGTCATCGGACACCCCACACTCTCGCGCGAGGTGAGCCGCCTGCTGAGCGATCCCACCGTTGATGTGATTGCCGTGCGCACCGGGGGCGTGCCCCTGAATCTCAACGGGCAGACGACCCATGCCGATGCCGTGACGGTTGCTCCCGGTTCCGCTGACCGCGAGTGGCTCGGGGCATTTCTGACTGCCTCGCGCGACCAGATGATCGACCTCTCGACGCCCGCGCCCGATCTCGACGGCCTCGCCTCGCTCAGTGGCAAGGAACGTCGGGCGGCGCTCGACGCCGAACTCGCCGCCGTGCGCGAACCGCTGACGCGCGAGCTTGTCGCCGACGCGGTCTGGCGCGCGACCTGGCCGCACGACCGCCTGGTGTTCGGATCGTCGCGTCTCGTGCGCGTGGCCGATGCCGTGCTCGGCGGCAAGAAGGTTCCGGTGCATGCCAACCGCGGCCTCGCCGGCATCGACGGAACCATCGCGACCGCCCTGGGAATCGCCATCGCGAGCCAGGGTGACGGGGCGCATGGCATCACCCGCGTCCTGCTCGGCGACCTCACTTTCTTGCACGACGTCGGCGCGCTGCTGCTGCCTGCCGATGAGGCGGAGCCGCGCATCCAGCTGGTCGTGGGCAACGACGGCGGCGGAACCATTTTCGACGGACTCGAGGTCGCTGCGGTGGCGAGCGCGGAAGACATGACGCGCGTGCAGTACACGCCGCAGACCGTCAGCCTCGAACACCTCGCCGCCGCCTACGGTTGGGGGTACCAGCGCGTCGCGACCCGGTCAGAGATCGACCAGGCCCTCACCACGAGCGCCGTGGGTCGCCAGATCATCGAAGTCACCCTCCCGCGCGCCTAGCCCGGCGTCCCCACGCCCGTGGTTCCGGTGTCCCCACGCCCGTGGTTCCGGTGTCCAGCGCCCGGCCCGGCCTGCCCTGCCCCGTGGTTCCGACCGCCCGGCCCCGCCCCCGGCTCTGCCCCGTGGGTCCGGCCGCCCGCGCCCGGCCCCCGCGCCTCCGCTGGCCGCGGCGTTATGTCGCGGGAGAAGCGTTATGTCACCCGATTTCGGGGTGTGCGTGCGGTTTTCGGCCCATCGATGTTGCATAACGTCGGGGCGGGGGCCTCGCCGGCCCCTAGGGTGTGTCTGACAAAGCCCGAGCCCAGGCGACGGCGGCATGGATGAGGACGGCGGCGCGGTAGACGATCGCGTGTTTGTCGTAGCGGGTGGCGAGGCCGCGCCATTGCTTGGTATGGCAGAAGCGGCGCTCGATCACGTTGCGGTTTCTATAATCGGAGACGTCGAGTCCGACGGGCCTGCCGCCGTGTGAGCCGCGCCTCCGGCGGTGCCCCTGCTGGTCGCGCGGTTCCGGGGTCACAGCCTTGATGCCGCGTCCGCGCAGGTGCGAGCGGATCGCGCGTGACGAGTAGTCCGCAGACGCACCCTCGGTCAGCCGCGCCCTAGTAGTTCAGCGCCGACAGCGCATCCCTGGCGTCGTTCACGGATACGCCACCAGCCACCGCGAGCAATGCCGCCCGCCAGCCAGCCGCGAGCACCTGACCCACCGGCTCCTTGCGCGGCGCAAGGAGCCGGTGGAGCATTTCCACCAGCAGATCGTCTTCAGCGCCGAGAGGCGGCTGGGCGAGCAGGTGTAGGAATCCTTGCCCGGTTGCGAAATCGAACCCGACCTGCAGCGCGGCACGCACCGCGTGCTGCCTCGCGAACTCGGCAGCGCCCTCCATGCGGTCGATCAGCCTTCGTTCGACGTCGCGCCGAACGAAGGCGTACAGGCCGAGCTTGCTGCCGAAGTGATGGTAGATCGCTCCGGTGGTCACGTCGGCCGCGGCGGCGAGCTCACCGACCGTCACATCGCCAAAGGGGCGTGCGCCGAACTCTTTGACCGCCGCGAGCGCCAGACGCCCCTTCGGCGAAGTTGAGATCGGAATCCACTCGCGCATAATCACATAATGCCATTATGCTCTGAGGAAAAGCCGCTACGACGCGAAAGTGATGGACCCATGAAGCTCGAACTCCTCTTCTTGCCGACCACCGACCTTGACGCCACGCTCGCGACTTATCGCGATCTCGGATTCGAGGAGGTCTGGCGCGAAGGCGACAGCACCGCCGCCATCACTCTTCCCGGAAGCGAAGTGCAGATCATGCTCGACTCGAACGATCCGACCGCAGTCGCAGGGCCGATGCTCGTGGTGGACAACGTGCAGACGTTCCATGACGCCCGACCGGCGGCGCTCGAAGTCCTGCAAGCACCCGCAGAGATCCCCGACGGGTTCATGGCGACCTACCGCGACGCGGGCGGCACCACCATCTACGTACTCGACCAATCGACCGCGGGCTGAATCCTCTACCGCGCCGCCGTCCTCATCCACGCTGCTATCGCTTGGGCCCGGGCTTTTTCAGACACGCCCTAGCCCCAGCACGCGGCGCGGTGTCAGAATGGGCGCCATGACGAGAGCGCCGCAAGCAGCCTGGGCCAGCAATCCGATCAGCACCCTGCGGGTATCGGAGGGGTTTCGACTCGCCGATGTCGACCCGCGATCCACACCCGGTTTCGGGGGCGACAAGGAGATGGGGGAGGTTGCTCTGCAGTCGGGTCTCGCCGAACTCAGCGAGCTGCAGGAACGCCTGTTCGCCGCAAGTCGCGGTGGCGATGCGCGGGATTCAGTTTTGTTGGTGTTGCAGGCGATGGATTCGGCGGGCAAAGGCGGCATCGTGCGTCACGTCGTCGGCGGGGTCGACCCCCAGGGCGTTCTGATCACCTCATTCAAGAAACCCACACCTCTCGAGCTCGAACACGACTTTCTCTGGCGCATCGAACGGCGATTGCCGGGCGCCGGAATGATCGGCGTTTTTGACCGGTCGCACTACGAAGACGTTCTGGTTGGCCGCGTGCGTGAACTCGCAAGCCCGGAGGAGATCGAGCGCCGGTACACCGCCATCAACGATTTCGAGAAGCGCGTCGCCGACACCGGAACCCGCATTCTCAAGGTGATGCTGCACATCTCTTACGAGGAGCAACGTGAACGTTTGATGGAACGTCTGGATCGTCCGGACAAACACTGGAAGTACAACCCGGGCGACGTCGATGAACGGCAGCTGTGGCCCGCGTATCAGGAGGCTTACCAAACCGTCTTTGAACGCACCGCTACCGATGTCGCCCCCTGGTACGTGGTTCCGGCCGATCGCAAGTGGTTTGCACGATTGGCTGTTCAGGAGCTGCTTTTGCAGGTCTTGGCGGGCATCGACCCACAGTGGCCGGTTGCACAATTTGATGTTGCTGAAGAAAAGCAGCGACTCGCGGCCACCTAATCCGTCGCCCCGTAGGATAAAGGCATGGCCACCACTTCACGCGCGAGCGTAGAGGCGCTGCGTACTCGACCGACGGCAGATTTTCTCGTGATCGGCGGAGGTGTCAACGGTGTCGGCATCTTCCGTGATTTGGCGTTGCAAGGCGCCGATGTGGTGCTCGTCGAACGCGCCGACTATGCGTCGGGAGCATCGAGCGCCTCGAGTCACATGATCCATGGTGGCGTGCGATACCTCGAAAACGGCGAACTGCGTCTCGTCAAAGAATCGGTGGTGGAGCGCAACGGCCTGTTGAAGATCGCGTCGCACGTGGTTAAGCCTTTGCCCACGGTGATTCCGATCTTCTCGACCTTCTCTGGCCTCCTGTCGGCGCCGCTGCGTCTGCTGACGCACAAAGCCGGCAAACCGAAAGAGCGCGGCGCGTTTCTGATCAAGGTCGGCCTCATCATCTACGACTTCTTCTCTCGCGACGGTGGCTCTGTTCCGCGCCATGTGTTCCATGGGCGAAAGAAGTCGCTGGCAGCGCGCCCTGATTTTCCCTCGAGCATCAAGTACACCGCGACCTACTACGACGCGTCCGTTCACGACCCGGAACGGCTCGTGCTCGACATTCTGTGGGACGGCATCGATAACGGCGGTCGCGCCAGCAACTATGTTTCGGCGGTCGGGTTTACCGGCGATGCCGTGACGGTGCGAGACGAGATCACCGGCGACGAGTTCGACATCACGGCCAAGACCATCATCAATGTGTCGGGATCGTGGACCGACCTCACCAATGAGGCACTCGGGGCCGCGACCACGTACATGGGCGGAACCAAGGGTTCGCACATCATTCTCGACAACCCGGAGCTGCTCCAAGCCACCGGCAAGAGCGAGATCTTCTTCGAAAACAGCGACGGCCGCATCGTGCTGATCTACCCGTTCCGTGATCGGGTGATGGTTGGAACCACGGATCTGGACGCTGATCCACGCGAGATCACGCGTTGCACGGAAGCCGAAGTTGACTACTTCTTCGGGCTGGTCAGCAAGGTGTTTCCGACCATCACCGTCGATCGGTCGCAGATCGTGTACCGCTTCAGTGGCATTCGCCCGTTGCCCCGGCACGGAGATCTCGAGCCGGGATTCGTCTCACGCGACTATCGCGTCGTTGAATCAGCCCTCGGTTCCGTTCCGCTGTTGAGTGTTGTCGGTGGCAAACTCACCACCTTCCGTGCCCTTGCCGAGCATGTGTCGCGCGACGCGCTGGCCCTGCATGGCGAAGAGCGCATGGTGACAACGGCGCGGATGCCCATCGGTGGTGCCCGCGACTTTCCGCGGGATGACGCGGGTAAAAAGGCGTGGGCCGTGCGGCATGGCGCCGTGGTTGGGGAGGTGCGCGCGGATCGGTTGTTGCGCCGATACGGAACCACGGCGGCTGCGTTCATCGCGACGGTGACGGAACCCGAGGCGATGCTGACGTCGACGGACAAATACTCGCGCGAAGAGATCACGTGGCTGGCACGTACCTACCAGGTCGTGCGGCTCGTTGACGTGATTCAGCGTCGAACGTCGATTGCGATGGCTGGTCGCGCCACCGATGAGGTGATCGACGAGGTGGCCGACGTCGTCGCCGAGGCGCTCGGCTGGAGCGACGACGAACGTGACGAACAGCGCGCGCACGCCCGCGAATACCTCGCCGATATGCACGGGCTGACGAACCTCGTTTCGGTGCCGTAACCGCGCTCATTGCACAGGCATTTCTCACCCGTATAGGGCAGGGTGCAGGTATGCGCGATGTTGCCTGGGATACCTATCCGAATGCCCGCGATTTGGGTGGTCTTCCGACGCTTCATTCGCCCACGGGGCTGACCCAATTTGGGCGCGTGGTGCGGGGTCCGCGTCGCGAGCTACTGACAACCGACGGCTGGACGAAAGCCCGCGCGTGGGGTCTGTCGAGCATCGTCGATGTTCGCAACGCCGTCGAGGTGGGGCGCCGCGCCACTGACCCCGCGGTTGATGAAGCGGTGTGGGAGGGCGTGCGGGTGAGTAACCACCCCACCGAGGATCAGGACAATCCCGACTTCATCACCTTTTGCATGCCCGTGCTCGATTCGCCCGCATACTGGGAGCACAACATTCGCATCCTTCCCGGCCTCATCGCCGCGGCGCTGCGCGCCGTGCTCGACGCGGGTCCCGGCGTGCTCGTGCATTGCGCCGCCGGGCGCGATCGAACCGGACTGATCACGATGCTGTTGCTGGCCAACGCCGGTGTACCGCCCGAGGCCGTGGCTGCTGACTACGCGATGAGCGTGCGCGCCATGGCGGGCACCTCACATCACGGCGGCGCAAGCGACGACCGCCAGGCCACCTGGACCACGGAGCAGACCGACACGTTCCTGAACGAAGCCATGCCGATCGTGGAGCGCAACGTGCGGGCCATCACAAAGACGATGGCTGATCTGGGAATTACGCCCGACGAACGCCAAGCGCTCCGCGATCTCCTCGTCGCGCCGTAGCCGCGCGTACCTGCGTGTGGCCCCGGGAGGTTCTGCAGGCGCTTAGCCCCGCCGTTCCGCACGCGGCGCCTGCGGAGGTTCTTCAGGCGCTTAGCCCCGGCCGTTCCGCCGCGTGTAGCCCCGGCCGTTCCGTTCGTTTGCTCACGCTTATCGGGCGCGAAACACATTCTGGTCGGCGATAAACATGCGGCCCGGTGGGGTTTCGCCGACCAAAATGTGTCTCGTAGATGGCGGGGCGGAACCGCAGCGCGGGGCGGAACCGCGGCGCGGGCGGGCGGAACCGCGGGGCCGCGGGGTTCCCGAACGCGGACGCAGCAGCGGGCGCTAGCTGATGGCCTTCTTGACGAGCGCGATGATCTGCTTCTCGACGGCGGGGGTGATCTCGGTCACGGCGTAGCTGGTTGCCCAAAAAGTGCCGTCGTCGAGGTTGGTGTTGTCTTGAAAACCCAGCGTGGCGTAGCGGGCCTCAAATTTGGCCGCGGGCTGGAAGAAGATCATGACCTTGCCGTCACGTGCGTAGGCGGGGAAGGAGTACCAGGTCTTTGGGTCGAGCTCGGGAGCGTGTTTCGAGACAATCGCGTGGATCTGCTCGGCCAGACCGCGGTCAGGCTGGGGCATCTCCGCGACCTTCTCGAGGAGGTCTTTCAGGCCCGCTTCGCGCTTGCCCGCGTTGCGCGCCTGACGCTTGAGTTCGGCAGCACGCTCCTTGAGAGCCTTCTTCTCGAAATCGCTCAGCACATCACTCGATTTTTCAGCCATGATCAGCCTTTCTGCTGCATGCGGATGAGGTTACCTGCCGGGTCGCGAAATGCGGCATCACGAACACCGTAATCCTGGTTGATGGGTTCTTGCACGACCTCGGCGCCCAGACCAGCAATCCGCTCGAAATCAGCGTCGAGGTCGTCACTGGCGAGGTTGATCGAGAAGTAGCTCCCCTTCGCGATGAGCTGCTCGATGACGGTGGCTTCCTCGTCGGTCAGGCCGGTGCCTGACACGGTGGCGGGGTGCAACACGTTAAGACGGTCGCTGCGCCGGCGCTTCTTGATTCCTGATCGGTCTACTCACGTGCTTCGCGATGCACGGAAGCATGCCCGGAATCACACTCGCCCCGCGCTCGCGGTAGGCGCTGGGTGAACTGCCTGCTGAAATGCCCCGCTGACATGAGAGCCCCACGCGCGAGCTGATCCACATCGGCAGTCACGTTGGGTATCGTCGCGCGATTGCCCCGCCGTCACCAGCGTGCTCCCACACGGCGTGTCGCGAGAACTCTTCCGACACTCGGTAACGCACCGGAACCACGCACCGAAACATCGCGCCGAAACCACGCGCCGGAACCACGCGCCGGAACAGCGCGCCGGAACAACGGGGGCTAAGCGATGGCGTCGATGATGGGGCGGAACTTGACCCGGGTCTCGAGCATTTCTTTTTCGGGGTCGCTGCCGGCGACGATGCCCGCACCCGCGTGGGCGGTGACACGGATGTGATCGTCGACAGGCTCAAACTGGGCACAGCGCAGGGCGATCGCCCACTCGCCGTCGCCCGCGGCATCGATCCAACCCACGGGACCGGCATAGCGGTGTCGATCGAAGGGTTCGAGCCGGCGGATCACGTCGAGCGCGACCGCGGTCGGTGTGCCGGCAACGGCAGCGGTCGGGTGCAACGCGGCGACGAGGTCAAGGCTGGACTCACGCTCGCCGAGCGTGGCTTCAATGTCGGTCGCGAGGTGCCACACGTTGGGCAGCTTCAGCATGAAGGGTTGTTCGCTCGCGGCCAGCGCGGTCGTGTGGGTGGCCAGTGCCGCAGTCACGCTGGCGACGGCATAGCGGTGTTCGTCTTGATCCTTTTGCGAGGTTACAAGAGCCGTCGCGGCCGCCGTGTCGGCGTCGGCATCGGCTCCGCGCGAGGCGGTGCCGGCCAGCACGCGTGCGGTCAGGGTGCCGTTTGACACGGTCACAAGGGTCTCGGGCGAAGCGCCGATCAGCCCGTCAACCGCGAAGTTCCAGCAGTCGGGGTATCCGGCCTGCAGTGCCCGCGACAGGCGGCGCAGGTCGGCGTCGGCGGGGATGGTTCCGACGATGTCGCGGGCCAAGACGACCTTACCGACGGTGCCATCGGCGATCGCCGCCAAGCCGTCGCGCACGGCCTGTTGATAGCCCTCAGGAGTCAGAAGCCCGGGGCCAAGGGTTGCCGGCCAATAGTCACCGAACCCGGTTTCGACCGGGTCGATCGGTGCGGCGCCCGCCGGTGTGATCGTGGTGACCCACGCCGCGTCGTGGCGCTGGCCGACAATCACACGCGGAACGATCAGGGTGCTGGTTGCGGCTGATTCGGCGTCGAACGCAATCGCACCGAAGGCCACCAGACCGGAGCCCATGACCCCCACCGTGTCGTCGATCGACGCAGAAGCAACAAAGTCACGCCATTGCGCGGCGAGCTCTGCCGTGCGGTTCGCTCCCGACGCCGTGAGCGTGGCGGCGACCCCAAATCCGACAAAGCCATCGCCTCGCCGCCACCATGCGAGAGGGGTGTCGGGGGAGGTGAAGGTGAGAAGCTCGTCGACGCGGTCAGTCGGCCGCGAGATGACGCTCACCAGAGCAGGCGAATCCGCAGAAGTCACCGCTCTAGCCTACCGTTCGGCGCTCGGCGGGCAGCTTCCGGCCGCCGCGCCCCGCGATGGCTCTAGCGCCACGAGGCGATGAGCTCGGTGAGCTTAACCACAAACGCGGGGTTGTCTCCGCCGCAACGATACGTGCCCCACTCATCCGTGGTTCCGTCTGACCAGGTGAGCTTCAGATCGGTGCTGGTTGCGCCGGTGCATCCGTCGCGGTCGGTGTGGGGGCAGCGGGGGAGCACCCACTCAGAACGAGAGCGAAACCCACGACGATGGCCGCGATCACTGTGCGCATGATGTCCCCTTACGTCTGCGTGAGCACAGCGTACGCCGACCCCGCGTGAAACCACCGACATTCAGCCGCACAACAGACGCACCCCATAGACTCGACGGGTGACTCCAGAGCCCAATCGCGCCGACCTCGGCAAAGATCCTGCCCGCGTGAGCGGGATGTTCGACCAGGTTGCTGCCAACTACGACCGCACCAATTCGGTGCTGAGCCTCGGGCAAGACAAGCTGTGGCGCATCGCGACGGTCAAAGCTATTGACCCCCGCCCCGGCCAGAAGATTCTTGACCTGGCCGCCGGCACGGGTGCCTCCTCCGTTGTTCTGGCGAAGAGCGGCGCACAGGTTGTTGCGGGCGATTTCTCGCGCGGCATGATCGCCGAGGGTGAGCGCCGTCACGGCCACATCGACAACCTCACCTTCGTTGAGGCCGACGCGATGAACCTCCCGTTCGGCGACGACGAGTTCGATACGGTCACCATTTCTTATGGACTGCGCAACGTCGCGGAACCACGCATTGCGTTGCAAGAGATGCTGCGGGTCACCAAGCCCGGTGGCATGCTCGTGATCAGCGAGTTCTCCACTCCCCGCAACGCGGTCTTTCGTGCGCTGTATCGCTTCTACAACGACATGATTCTGCCGACGATCGCGCGCTTCGTTTCGTCGAACGCGGAGGCATACGACTACCTCAACGAGTCAATTGCGACGTGGCCTGACCAAAAGAAGTTGTCGGCGTGGATTCGTAACGCCGGTTGGGTGAACGTCGCTCACCGCGACCTCACCTTCGGGATTGTTGCCCTGCATCGAGCAACCAAACCGTTCGCCGAGCACAGCGCGAACGATCCCTCCCGCAACGGGTAGTCTGGACTCGTGACTCCGAGCCCCTCCGCGCCCGGTTCCCGTGTAGCGAACCGCCTTGGACTGAGCGACCGCATTTTCGTTGGACCGCGCGCGCGCAAGATGCTGACGGCAATCGAAGACGGACTCGATCGCGTCGAGACCGAGCTCGCGCAAGACCTGCGGATGACAGACCGCCTTGCCGACGCTGCCAGCCGGTACCTGCTGGAGGCGGGCGGCAAACGGTTGCGTCCGATGCTGGTGTTGCTGACCGCGCAATTGGGTGACGGAACGACCGATGGTGTCATCGACGCAGCAAAAGCCCTCGAGATGACGCACCTGGGTTCGCTGTACCACGACGATGTCATGGACTCGTCAGACAAGCGCCGCGGTGTGCCCAGCGCCCACCAGGTGTGGGGCAACAACATTGCGATTTTGACGGGAGATTTGCTCTTCTCCCGGGCTAGCCAGCTCATGTCCAAGCGAGGAGAGCGCGCCATGCAGCTGCAGGCCGACACGTTTGAGCGCCTCGTGATCGGTCAAATGCACGAAACCGTCGGCCCCGAAGAGGGCTACGACGAGATCGAGTTCTACCTGCGAGTCCTGGCTGACAAGACCGGTTCGCTGATCGCGGCGGCCGCGCAGTGCGGAATCATCTTCTCGAACGCGCCCGAAGAGTTTGAAGCAGCGGTCGTCGAATTCGGCGAAAAGGTGGGCGTTGCCTTCCAGCTCCAAGACGACGTGATTGACCTCTCGGCCGATCCCGAGCAGACCGGCAAGGTTCCGGGCACGGATCTTCGCGCTGGCGTCATGACCATGCCCTACCTCTTGTTGGCGGCCGCTCCCGATGAGGCATCCCGTGCACTCAAGTCGCGCATCGACGCTGGTGTCGCCGAGATCGCGGCCGGGGCAGACCCAGCAATTCTTGATGCAGCTCTGGAAGAATTGCGCCTGCACGACGTCACGACGCAGACCACGGCGCTCGCTCGCCGGTGGTCGGATGAAGCCGTTGCGGCGCTGAGTGTGTTGCCCTCGGGGCAGGTACGCGAAGCACTAACTCGTTTTGCTGACGCGGTCGTAGATCGCTCGGCCTAAGTACTCCACGCCGGGATGCGCTCCCGCGTTCAGAACTCGTGAGCATCGCTCACCGCAGGAAGGAACCGAATGACCAAGCTGAGGCTTGCGATCGTGGGCGCTGGCCCCGCTGGCATCTACGCCGCCGACATTCTTCTGAAGGCCGAGCGTAAGTTCGATGTCTCGATCGACCTTTTCGAGGGTCTTCCTGCACCGTATGGCCTGGTTCGCTACGGTGTCGCGCCTGACCACCCGCGCATCAAGGGCATCATCAACGCGCTGCGTGATGTGCTTGATCGCGGTGACATTCGTCTGTTCGGCAACGTGCACTTCGGAACCGACATCACGCTGGATGACCTGAAGAAGCACTACAACGCGGTCATCTTCGCAACCGGCGCCGTGCGTGACACGTCCCTCGACATCCCCGGCATCAACGCGGAGGGCTCCTACGGGGCCGCCGACTTCGTGAGCTGGTTTGACGGCCACCCAGATGTGCCCCGCGACTGGACGCTGGACGGTGAATCGGTTGCCGTCATCGGAAACGGAAACGTTGCGCTGGATGTGGCTCGCATGCTCGCAAAGCATGCCGAAGATTTGCTGGTCACCGAGGTTCCGGACAACGTCTTCCAGGGGTTGAAGAAGAGCCCCGTGACCGATGTGCACGTGTTCGGGCGCCGTGGCCCCACCTCGGTGAAGTTCACGCCGCTCGAGTTGCGCGAACTGGGCGAGTTGCGCGACGTTGACATGGTCGTTTACGACGAAGATTTCGACTATGACGAGGCAGCCCAGACCGCTGTTGCCAGCAACAAGCAGGTCATGGTGATTGACCGTGTGCTGCAGTCGTGGCGCAAGCGCCCGGGCGTCAATAACGCAGGCGGCGAGGCCTCTCGCCGCCTGCACCTGCACTTCTATGCGAAGCCCGTCGAAGTCAAGACCGACGACGAGGGTCGCGTTGCCGGGTTCGTCTACGAGCGCACCCGCCCGGACGGACAGGGCGGCGTTGTCGGCACGGGCGAGCTTCGTGAAGTGCCGATTCAGCAGCTGTACCGTGCGATCGGCTACTTTGGTTCCCCGTTGGATGGCGTTCCCTTCGACAAGAAGCACGGTGTCATTCCGAACCACGAGGGCCAGGTGCTGCGCAAAGACTCCAACGAGCGCGTTCCGGGGCTCTACGCAACCGGATGGATTAAGCGCGGCCCGGTGGGTCTCATCGGTCACACGAAGTCTGATGCCATGGAAACGGTGCGGCACCTGATCAACGATCAGGGCTCGTGGTGGCACCCCGAGAACCCGGCCGAAGAAGCGATCATCGAACTGCTTGAGAGCCGTGGCGTTCAGTGGACCGACCTCGATGGCTGGCACCGCCTCGACGCGCACGAAGTGAGCCTCGGCGAACCGCACGAGCGCGCACGCGTCAAGCTTGTTCCGCGCGATGAGATGGTCACCGTGTCACGCGACGTGACCCGCCCGACGAAGTCATAAGCCCATCCCAGGCCCCTGAGGCCTGGGAAACGAGTGTCGCCCGGAGCATGCTCCGGGCGTTTCTCGTATGGTCGAAGACATGTGGGACTGGAAGCCGGATATTCTCGGTGCGCCGTTTGAGCAGACGACGCTGACGCTCGGCGAAGACAGCGAGGGTGACGTGGTTGCCACGGTGGTGCGATCCCTCGCCGCACCGGCGACGTGGTGGCGCACGCTGTCGGGCGATCAGCGCCGACTGACCGACGTCGACGTGCTCTACGTGCACGGGTGGAGTGACTACTTCTTTCAACGCCGCTTGGCGAAGTTCTGGAACGATCGCGGCGCGAACTTTTACGCGCTCGACCTGCGCAAGTACGGTCGCTCCCTACGGCCGGGGCAGACGCCGGGGTACGTTGCCGACCTCGCAACCTACGACGAAGACATCGCGGCAGCGCTCGCGGCGATGGGGTGGAAAACCGATTGCGCCCGTTCCGATCGACGCCTCGTGCTGATGGGCCACTCAACGGGCGGCCTCACGCTGTCGTTGTGGGCGGCTCGACACGCCGGCTTGGCCAGTGCGATTGTCTTGAACAGCCCCTGGCTTGAACTACAGATCACCGGTATCACCCGCCAGGCGATTGCCGCTTTTGTGCAGTTGACCGCACGGTTGCGCCCGATGGAGGTCGGCCCGCAACTTGATCTCGGGTTCTACTCCCGAGCGCAACAAGAAGTGGCTCACGCCGAAGATCCGTATGAGGTCAATCCGCAGTGGCGCCCCGAGCGCACGATGCCGGTGCACGCCGGATGGATGAACGCCATCGTGAACGGTCAGCACACCGTTGAAGCGGGCCTCGGCATTGCCGTGCCCGTGTGTGTCTTACTGTCGCAGCGCACCTGGATTGGCGTTCGGTGGTCCGATGAGGCGAAGGCCGCTGACACCGTCTTGGTCGTTGACGATATTGCCAAAGCGTCGCTGAAGCTCGGTCGAGCGGTCACCGTGGAGCGCATTGACGGCGCACTCCACGACATCTTCTTGTCGGCAAAGCCCGCCCGCGACGACGCCTACGCGACGCTCGGGCGCTGGGTCGATCACATGCTCGTGAACTGAGCTCCGCTCGACCCAGCGCCGCGCGTTAGGCAGGTTCCGCTTGGGCTGTGGCTCGGGCAGCGGCCGGAAGAGCCGTGACGATGCGCTCGATGGCGTCATCGTCGTGAGCCGCGGTCAAGAACCACGCTTCAAAAACGCTTGGCGGAAGCGAGATGCCCTGCTCGCGCATGGCATGGAAGAACGCCGGGTATCGCCACGACTCTTGGTCTCGTGCATCGTCGTATGTCGCGATGGAACCGCTCCGGAAGGCGAGCGAAAACAGGCTGCCTGCGTGGGAGATGACGTGCTCAACGCCCTCATCTTCCAGTGCTTCGCTCAGCGACGACGCGACCACCGCGGCCGCGTGATTGACGTGCTCGTAGACGGCGTCGTCAGCCAATCGCAGCGTGGCGATCCCGGCGGCGACCGCAAGCGGGTTTCCGCTCAGGGTGCCTGCTTGATACACCGGGCCGAGCGGCGCGAGTTGATCCATAATCTCGGCGCGGCCACCGAGGCCAGCCAGGGGCATGCCGCCGCCAATGACCTTGCCAAACGTCACAATGTCGGGTCGCCAGCTTGCGCCTTCCGCACGCTCCAAACCCCACCAACCGGCAGCGCTGACGCGGAACCCGGTCAGCACCTCATCGAGAATGAGCAGGGCTCCGTTCGCGTGCGCGGTCGCGACCAAGAACTCATTGAAGCCGGCCTCGGGAGCGAGGATTCCCGCATTAGCGCCCGCCGCTTCTGTGATGATCGCCGCGATCTTACCCGGGTGCGCTGCGAAGGCCGCCGCAACGGCGTCGCGGTCGTTGTAGGGCAAGACCAGTGTTTGCGCAGCGATCGGGGCCGGAACGCCCGCGGAGCCGGGAATCGCGAGGGTGGCAAGACCAGAGCCGGCATCGGCCAGCAGCCCGTCGGAGTGGCCGTGGTAGTGGCCGGCAAACTTGATGATCACGTCACGACCGGTGACGCCGCGTGCGAGGCGAACCGCGGTCATCGTCGCTTCCGTGCCCGTTGACACCAGGCGGAGTTTATCGATGCCACGAACGCCGTCGATGGTGAGTCGGTCGATGACGAGTTCGGCCAGCTCGGCTTCAGCTGGCGTCGATGCGCCGAACGACAGTCCGTTGGCGGCAGCACGTTGCACGGCAGCAACAACCTCGGGGTGTGCGTGCCCGATCAGCGCCGGGCCCCACGATGCGACCAGGTCAACATATTCGTTGCCCTCGACATCCCACACGTGTGCACCCTCGGCTCGCGTGATCGCGAGCGGCGTGCCGCCCACCGAGGCAAAAGCGCGAACGGGTGAGTTCACACCGCCGGGAATGACGGCGCGCGCCCGTTCCGCAGCGGCGGCGTTGGTCAGCGTGGTCATCGTGCCCACCTTTCTGCGACCTCGGCCGCCCAGTACGTCAAGATCGCGTCGGCTCCGGCGCGACGGATAGAGATGAGAGATTCGTCGATGGCGCGCTCGCGGTCGATCCAACCGTTGGCGGCTGCCGCCTCAATCATCGCGTACTCGCCAGACACCTGATATGCCCACACCGGAACGGGGCTGGTAGCCGCGGCATCGGCGAGAACGTCGAGGTAGGGCAGCGCGGGCTTCACCATCACGATGTCAGCACCCTCGGCCACGTCGAGTGCGACCTCGCGCGCACCCTCGCGACGATTCGCCGGGTCCATCTGATAAGTCTTGCGATCGCCCACCAGGCTGGAGTCGACAGCCTCGCGGAACGGCCCGTAGAACGCTGAGGCGTACTTGGCCGCATAGGCGAGAAGAGCGACGTCGGTGTGTCCGGCGTTGTCGAGGGCCGCGCGGATCGCGGCCGTTTGGCCGTCCATCATGCCGGAGAGCCCGAGCAAGGCCGACCCGGCTTCGGCCTGCGCGAGTGCCATCGCCACATAGCGTGCCAGCGTCGCGTCGTTGTCGACGCCGCCGCGTTCGTCGAGCACGCCGCAGTGGCCGTGGTCGGTGAATTCGTCAAGGCACAGGTCGGTTTGCACGACAAGGGCGTCGCCGACTTCGCTCCCCGCGATTCGCGTCGCCTCCTGCAGGATGCCGTCGGGGGCGCTCGCCCCGGTTCCGGTTGCGTCCTTGTGGAGGGGAACGCCGAAGAGCATGACACCGCCCACACCGACGCGGGCAGCGTGGTTCAGCGCATCGCGGAACGAGTCCAGGCTGTGCTGCACGACGCCGGGCATCGATGACACCGGCGTCGGCGTGGTGGCGCCTTCGCGAATGAACATCGGCAGGATGAGCTGCTCGGGGGCGATGTGCGTCTCGCTCACGAGGCGACGCCAGGCCGGCGTTGCCCGCAGGCGGCGCGGACGAATCGGGAGGGTCATGACAAATCTCCTGCTCTCAGTTGTTCAAGCGGCGTTGCATGGGCGCAAGATCGGCGGCGCCCTGGTGCAACAGGCTGGCAGCGACGGCGTCAGCCACGATGTCAGCTGCATCCGGCTCGTCGGCTGCGGCCGCGTGCGAGGCCGAGACGGATTGCGTGCCATCGAGGCTGTACACGGTGGCGTCGAGGAACAACAGCCCGTCTTCGACGAAGGCGTGCGCGCCGAGGGGAGCAGCGCAGCCGGCATCCAGGCGGGCGAGCAGTCCGCGTTCGGCATCGGCCGTGATCCGCGTCTCGCGGTGATCGAGATGCGCGGCGATGCTCTCGTTACCCGTGGGAACCTCAACAGCGAGAGCGCCCTGGCCGGGTGCCGTTGGCCAGGCGTCGAGGGCAAAGTACTGCGTAATACGGTCGGCGTACCCGACGCGCTGCAGGCCGGCCGCGGCGAGCACGATGGCGTCGAGGCGTCGCTCGGGGTCGTCCGTCGTGAGGCGCTCAAGGCGCGTGTCGACGTTGCCGCGAATATCAACCAGCTCGATGTCGGGGCGCGCGGCCAAAAGCTGAGCGCGTCGGCGCGGGGAACCTGTTCCGATTTTCGCGCCGGCGGGCAGTTCATCGAGGCGCAGGCCATCGCGCGAGCACAGCACGTCGCGAGCGTCGGCACGCGGCGGAACCGCGGCGATCGACAGTTCGGCGATCGTCACGGTGGGCAGATCCTTGTACGAGTGCACCAGCAGATCGACCTCGCCGCGCAGCATCGCATCCCGCAGGGCGTTGGCAAAGATGCCCTGCCCACCGATTTCTAGCAGTGACTGCGTTGAAATATCGCCCTCGCTGGTAATGGTGACGAGTTCGGCTCCCACCTGCTCTGCGATCATCCCCGCCTGCGCGACAGCGAGTTTTGAGGCGCGCGTTCCCAACCGGTACGTCATTTCCTGTTCCTTCATTGCGTGAGTATGTCTGCGGCTGTGCGTCGAGCATGGGCCACGACGGCGGCCAATCCGGTCCCGGAGACCGATTCGCCAACCCAGCGCATCCCGGCGCGGTCTGCTTTTGCCAGCGGCGTGGCTCGAGCCCAGCGGCGCTCGAGCACCGTGTGCACCGCTTCGGGCGCCGACCCCATCAGTATGGTCGCATCGTTGACGGCTTTGGCCAGCGGCTCGCTCGTCGCACCGTCGTACGACAGTCGAACCACCTGTTTTCCTGCGAACGCCCGCGACACCCATTGCCATTTGGCGCTGACGTGCGTGAGGGCGCGTGCGCTCACGCCGGGGGAGCCGGGGGTGACGAGAACGCCCGTGCCGCGCGGTACAGCGGCCCATGTCGGTGCCGAGGCAACCACCGTGACCAGGGTCACCGCGCGTGTTGGTGCTCCCTGCGGCGGAGTAGCCATGATCACGTCGCCCCGGTGTTTGGCGCCGTCGAAGGTCACCGATGAGGCCGACACTTCTGTTGCCGTCATGCCCCGGTGAATCTGCACGCCCGCCTCGGCTGCGCTCTCGGCGAGGGCGATTGGCAGGGTGTGCATACCGCCGTGCAGGCTGGCGACGGCGGAACCAGCGGGAGCGGTGCGTCGAATGTGGCGAATGGACCGCGCGAGCGAGCGGTCATCGCGAGAAGCGAGTGCGGGGTGTGCCGTCGCGATCGCCAACGCGTGTGGTTCGACGGAATGCACGCCCCGCGTGATGGGACCGACGAGGCGCTCGGTGACGCGACGCCCCATCCGGGCGGTTACGAGGTCTCCGAACGAGGTCGCTTCCGCGCCGACGCTTCGCGGAAGCACCGTATCGGCCCAGGCTCGAACCGCACCGACGACGCCGATCGATTGGCGTACATCACGAGCCAGAGGATCCGAGGGGACACCCAGGAGTCCCGTCGCTGGCAGCGGCATGGCGGTTCCGTCTTCGCGGTGAATCCAGGCGGGCGCGCCTAAGGGTGCCAAGACGCGGTCGCTCAGGCCGAGCTCGGCGATCAACCCAACCACAGCATCCGTGCGCGTGGCAAAGGACTCGGCTGCCGCATCGAGTTGATGCGACTCGACATCGATGGCGGTGACTTGACCGCCGGTGCGTTCTTCGCGCTCGATGACATGCACCTGGCGCCCACCGATGGCGAGGTCGCGGGCCAGAGTCAGGCCAGCGACGCCGCCACCAACAATGAATATGTCAGAGTGCATGAACGTGCTCGACGATACGCGTGAGCAGCGCCGGTTTGGTGTCAGGGGTGACGCCGTGGCCCAGGTTCACAATGTGTGACCGCGCCGATCGGCCGCGTGCTACGACGTCGTTCACGTTGTCGCGGATGGCATCCCATCCGGCACCCAGCACAGTGGGGTCGATGTTGCCCTGTACTCCCGCGCGGTCACCGAGCACCGCGGCGGCGTCATCGAGCGGCGTACGCCAGTCGATGCCGACCGTGGTGGCGCCGAGATCGGGAATCAGGTCGAGCATGTCGCGCATGCCCAGACCGAAATGGATGCGCGGAACCTCGAGGTCGCTGAGGGCAGAGAAGATGGCCGCCGAGTGGGGCGCGACGGCGCTCGCCCAATCAGCGCGCGACAGCGAGCCCGCCCAGGAGTCAAACAGTTGGACGACGCTAGCGCCCGCTTCAACCTGTGCGCGCATGAACTGAGCCGTGGCGTCGGCGCACCAGGCCAACAGGGCGTTCCAGGTCGCGGGATCTGATTTCATCAGGGCACGGGCGCGGGCCTGGTCTTTCGACGGGCCACCCTCGACGAGGTAAGAAGCGAGAGTGAAAGGCGCGCCACCAAATCCGATGAGCGGCTTCGAGCCCAGCTCTGCCGTAATGATCGCGATGGCCTCGCGAATGCGAGAGAAGTCGAGGCTGTCGAGTGCGGGCAGGGCGGCGACATCGGCCGCCGTGCGAACGGGTGAAGCGAAGATCGGGCCGCGTCCGGGCACGATTTCGACGTCGAGGCCGGCGACCAGCGGTGGAATCACAATGTCGCTATAGAACACGGCGGCATCGACGTCATGGCGCCAAACCGGCTGCAACGTAATTTCTGCCGCCAAATCGGGCGTGAGGCATGCTTCGAGCATTCCCGTGGTTCCGCGCACCTGGTGGTACTCCGGCAACGACCGCCCCGCCTGGCGCATGAACCAAATCGGGGGAGTTGCTTGCTTCTCGCCGCGGGCTGCGAGAACGAGGGGAGACGATGACGTACGGCCATCGACAAGGGGATGCTCAGGTGCAAGGGGCATACAAAAGAGAGTATCGTCTGATGAAGTTTGTAACATCAGATGATTACCAGGAAAGTCTGTGAGGGTAGGCAATCGTGCTGTTATGTCTCACGGCTAATCACCGAAACACGGAGTTCGACGTGCTCGATCGCGTCGCCCGTTCGGTTGACGCCGCTACCGCGTCCGCCTTTGCGGCCCACGACCAGGTTCGTGGTGCCGTCGTGCTGGCCACGTGCAACCGGTTTGAGGCATACCTCGACGTTGACGACACCGCCGCAGAGCCGGTGACGATCGGAACCACCGCGCTGCAGGCACTGCTGGAAGATGGTGCTGAACTCGCTGCCTCCGTCACAGCGCTGAGCGGAGACGATGCGATTCGTCACCTGTTTTCGGTGAGCTCGGGGCTTGAGTCCATGGTGATGGGCGAAGACGAGATCTCGGGTCAAGTGCAGCGGGCACTCGTCGCATCGCGCGAAGCCGGCGCGGTGACCGGTCATCTGGAGCAGGTCTTTCAACGCGCCGCCACGACCAACCGTGCTGTTCGCGCCCGCACCGATCTCGCGGCCTCGGGCCGCACCCTGGTGCGCACCGTGCTCGACATGCTCGAACTGCGGGTTGCCGACTGGTCGCCCATTCCCGTGCTGATTGTCGGCACCGGATCGTATGCTGCGACGACGATTCAGTCGTTGCGTGCGCGGGGCGCGCAGAACCTCCGCGTCTTCTCGGCGACCGGCCGAGCGCAGCGCTTCGCCGAGAAATTTGACGTCACGGCAGAGCATGATCTGCCCGATGCGGTTTCTCGTGCCCGCATCGTCATCACATGCACGTCGCGTTACACCGTCACGGTCGACCAGATCATTGACGACAAGTCACGGCTCATCATCGACCTCGGGTTGCCACGCAACGTTGACCCGGCGGTGGGCGAATTGGAGCACATCGAGCTCATCGACCTGGCGGTCATCGGTAAGCACGCCGAGCTGCCAGAACTCGCCGACGCCGCCCGTGATGTCGTGGGTACGCACGCCGCCGCTTATCTCGCTCAGCGCGCGGCCGCGCCGGCCATTGTGGGGTTCCGCCGACACATCACGCAGGCGCTCAACGATGAGCTGGCGCGCCTGCCGCGCGCTCCCCGGGGCGAAGGCGCCGGCGAGACGATGGGCGCAGGCCCTGTCGCTGAGGCCGCGGCTGACACCGACGCGACGGAGCGGGCACTCCGGCACCTCGCCGCCGTCATCGCACACGGCCCCTCGGTACGGGCTCGAGAATTCGCCGAAGCCGGTCGCCTCGACGAGTACGAAGAGGCCCTCCGTATCGTGTTTGACCTGCCATAACCCGGCGCTTTCGCGCCTCCGGGTTACGCCACCCCTGGTTACGCCACCCCTGGTTCCGCCACCCGGCCCATCGCCCACGCGTCGTGCTGCGGACTCCGCCGGTGACACCGGCGCGGAACCATATACACCGATACTCAGCAAACCTTCGGCATTGGGGGTGGACATGTCGAATACCGGTGTGTATTGTTGATAGTTGCGCTCACTTCCCCCTGCCCTCATATGGTGGTCGGCAGAGTCTGTGTCTCCGTTTGCGAGAACGGTTCAGGCTTTGGGAAGAGATGAGCACCCACCTACGACAAGGAATCACGAGACCCGGCTGGGTCCCCTGGAGGTAATTCCCTTGGCAGCTGCGCGCAACGCATCCACCACCACACCCAAGAACGGACGCGGAGCTTCCCGCCTCTCGTTCGCCAAGATTTCTGACACCCTGACGGTTCCTGATCTGCTCGCTCTGCAGGTCGAATCGTTTGACTGGCTCGTCGGAAACGAGAACTGGAAGGCCCGCGTCGCTGAGGCGCAGGCTGAGGGACGCACTGACGTCCCCGAGGTTTCGGGTCTTGAGGAGATCTTCGAGGAGATCAGCCCCATCGAAGACCTGAGCGAGACCATGCAGCTCTCGTTCACGAACCCGTACCTGGAGCCGGAAAAGTACTCGATCGACGAGTGCAAGGAGCGTGGCAAGACCTACGCCGCGCCGCTGTACGTCGAAGCCGAGTTCATGAACCACCAGACCGGTGAGATCAAGACCCAGACGGTCTTCATGGGCGACTTCCCGCTCCAGACCAACAAGGGTACGTTCATCATCAACGGCACCGAGCGCGTCGTCGTTTCGCAGCTCGTCCGTTCGCCTGGTGTCTACTTCGACCGCACGCCCGACAAGACGAGCGACAAAGACATCTTCTCCGCTCGCATCATTCCGAGCCGTGGTGCATGGCTTGAGTTCGAGATCGACAAGCGCGACCAGGTTGGCGTTCGTGTTGACCGCAAGCGTAAGCAGTCGGTCACGGTCTTCCTCAAGGCTCTCGGCCTGACCAGCGAAGACATCCTCGCTGAGTTCGCCGGTTTCGACTCGATCGAAGAGACGCTGTCGAAGGACACGATCCTCACGAAGGAAGATGCGCTCCGCGACATCTACCGCAAGCTTCGTCCGGGCGAGCAGGTTGCTGCTGAGGCTGCCCGCGCGCTGCTGGATAACTTCTACTTCAACGCGAAGCGTTACGACCTGGCTAAGGTCGGTCGCTACAAGATCAACCAGAAGCTCGGCCTGGACGCGCCGTCGACCGAGTCGGTGCTGACGGTTGAAGACATCGTCGCCACAATCAAGTACCTGGTTCGCCTGCACCGCGGAGACACCTCGTTCGAGGGTGTTCGCAACGGCAAGACCGCTGACATCACGCTCGCAACCGACGACATCGACAACTTCGGTAACCGTCGTATCCGCGCCGTCGGTGAGCTCATCCAGAACCAGGTTCGCACCGGTCTTTCCCGCATGGAGCGCGTCGTTCGCGAGCGCATGACCACGCAGGACATCGAAGCGATCACGCCGCAGACGCTCATCAACGTGCGTCCGGTTGTGGCAGCGATCAAGGAGTTCTTCGGAACCTCGCAGCTGTCGCAGTTCATGGACCAGAACAACCCGCTCGCGGGTCTTACGCACAAGCGTCGCCTCTCGGCCCTCGGCCCGGGTGGTCTGTCGCGTGAGCGCGCAGGTGTTGAGGTTCGTGACGTTCACCCGTCCCACTACGGCCGTATGTGCCCGATTGAGACGCCTGAAGGTCCGAACATTGGTCTGATTGGTTCGCTCGCATCGTTCGCGCGCATCAACGCTTTCGGTTTCATCGAGACCCCGTACCGTCGTGTTATCGACGGCAAGGTGTCGTCGACGATCGACTACCTCACGGCTGCTGAAGAGCAAGACTTCGTGGTGGCACAGGCAAACGCAGTCCTGAAGAAGGACGGCGCGTTCGCTGACACCCGCGTTCTGGCTCGTTCGGGCCGCGACGGTGAGGTTGACCTCTTCCCGGCTGACGAAATCGGCTACATGGACGTTTCGCCGCGCCAGATGGTGTCGGTTGCTACGTCGCTCATTCCGTTCCTCGAGCACGACGACGCGAACCGCGCCCTCATGGGTGCCAACATGCAGCGTCAGGCTGTGCCGCTGCTCCGTTCGGAGTCGCCGCTCGTCGGTACCGGTATGGAGGGCTTCACCGCTATTGATGCTGGTGACGTTGTCACCGCTGACAAGGCTGGTGTGATCTCCGAGGTTTCGGCTGACCGCGTTGTTGTTCAGCTCGACGAAGGCGGAACGCAGGAGTACTACCTCCGCAAGTTCGACCGTTCGAACCAGGGCACGTCGTACAACCAGCGCGTTATCGTTTCGCAGGGTGAGCGCATCGAGGCTGGCGAGGTCATCGCTGATGGCCCCGCTACCGAGAACGGTGAGCTCGCACTGGGTAAGAACCTCCTCGTCGGCTTCATGACGTGGGAAGGCTACAACTACGAAGACGCGATCATCCTGAGCCAGGATCTGGTGAAAGACGACACGCTCTCCTCGATTCACATCGAAGAGTACGAAGTTGACGCCCGCGACACGAAGCTCGGTAAGGAAGAGATCACCCGTGACCTTCCGAACGTTTCGCCTGAGCTTCTGAAGGATCTCGACGAGCGCGGCATCATCCGCATCGGTGCTGAGGTTCGCCCCGGTGACATCCTCGTCGGTAAGGTCACGCCTAAGGGTGAAACCGAGCTGTCGGCTGAAGAGCGCCTGCTGCGCGCCATCTTCAACGAGAAGAGCCGCGAAGTTCGCGACACCTCGCTGAAGGTTCCGCACGGTGAGCAGGGCACCATCATCGCGGTGAAGGAATTCAACGCAGAAGATGGCGACGACGAGCTCGGCTCGGGCGTCAACCGCCGCGTCGTGGTCTACATCGCTCAGAAGCGAAAGATCACCGCTGGTGACAAGCTCGCTGGTCGCCACGGAAACAAGGGTGTTATCGCCAAGATTCTTCCCGTGGAAGACATGCCGTTCATGGCTGACGGTACCCCGCTTGACATCGTTCTGAACCCGCTGGGTATTCCTGGTCGAATGAACTTCGGTCAGGTTCTGGAGACCCACCTCGGTTGGATCGCCAGCCGCGGTTGGAAGGTCGAAGGCACCCCCGAGTGGGCAACTCACCTCCCGGAGCAGGCTTTTGAAGCGGCTCCCGGAACCAAGGTGGCAACGCCGGTGTTTGACGGTGCAGAAGAGCAAGAAATTGCGGGTCTCCTCGACTCGACGTTGCTGAACCGCGACGGTGTTCGTCTCATCGACTCCACCGGTAAGGCTCAGCTGTTCGATGGCCGTTCGGGTGAGCCGTTCCCGGCTCCGATCTCGGTCGGTTACATGTACATCCTGAAGCTGCACCACCTTGTCGATGACAAGATCCACGCGCGTTCGACGGGTCCCTACTCGATGATCACGCAGCAGCCTCTTGGTGGTAAGGCGCAGTTCGGTGGACAGCGCTTCGGTGAGATGGAAGTGTGGGCCCTTGAGGCTTACGGTGCGGCATACGCACTCCAGGAGCTCCTCACGATCAAGTCCGATGACATCCTTGGCCGCGTCAAGGTGTACGAGGCGATCGTTAAGGGTGAGAACATCCAGGAGCCGGGTATCCCCGAGTCCTTCAAGGTCCTCATGAAGGAAATGCAGTCGCTCTGCCTGAACGTCGAAGCTCTCGGCGCAGACGGCCAGCCTGTCAACCTCCGTGAATCGGACGACGAGGCATTCCGCGCAGCGGAAGAGCTCGGCATCAACATTTCGACCCGCTTCGAGTCGGCATCGATCGACGAGATCTAATCTCGCCGACCGTCCACACGATTTAAAGAACCGACACAGGAGAAGACGTGCTCGACGCACCTACTTTTGAAGAGCTTCGCATTGCACTGGCGACCGCTGACGACATCCGTAAGTGGTCGTTCGGTGAGGTCAAGAAGCCCGAAACGATTAACTACCGCACCCTGAAGCCCGAGAAGGACGGTCTGTTCGGTGAGCAGATCTTCGGCCCTTCGCGCGACTGGGAGTGCGCATGTGGCAAGTACAAGCGTGTCCGCTTCAAGGGCATCGTTTGTGAGCGCTGTGGCGTGGAGGTGACCAAGAGCGCCGTTCGTCGCGAGCGCATGGGTCACATCGAACTCGCAGCACCCGTTACCCACATCTGGTACTTCAAGGGCGTTCCTTCGCGCTTGGGCTACCTGCTCGACATGGCTCCGAAGGACCTCGAAAAGGTCATCTACTTCGCGGCATACATGGTCATCTCGGTTGACGAGGATGCTCGACACCGCGACATGGCAACCCACGAGGGCGGCATCCGTCTTGAAATGAAGACGATTGCTGACCGCCGTGACGCTACGGTCGGCGACCGCCTGGCCAAGCTGGAAGAGGAGCTTGCAGCTCTCGAGGCTGAAGGCGCAAAGGCTGACGCCAAGAAGAAGGTCAAGGACGCTGCTGAGAAGGAGATGGCTCTCGTTCGCAAGCGCGCTGACGAGCAGATCGCCCGTCTCGAGCGTGTGTGGGAAGAGTTCCGTACCCTCGAGGTCGGTCAGCTCAAGCCCGAAGACGACGTCTTCCAGGAGCTGCAGGACCGCTTCGGTCAGTACTTCGAGGCCTACATGGGCGCCGAGTCGATCCAGAAGCGCCTCGAGACCTTCGACCTGCAGGCTGAGGCTGAGAGCCTTCACCTGCAGATCTCCGAGGGCAAGGGTCAGCGTAAGATCCGCGCGATCAAGCGCCTGAAGGTTGTCAACTCATTCCTGATGACCGGCATGTCGCCGGCCGCTATGGTTCTTGACGTGGTTCCGGTTATTCCGCCGGAGCTTCGCCCGATGGTTCAGCTCGACGGTGGCCGCTTCGCAACGAGCGACCTCAACGACCTGTACCGCCGCGTTATCAACCGCAACAACCGCCTCCGTCGCCTGATCGACCTCGGTGCTCCCGAGATCATCGTCAACAACGAGAAGCGCATGCTGCAGGAAGCTGTCGACGCACTGTTCGACAACGGCCGCCGTGGTCGCCCGGTTACGGGTACCGGTAACCGTGCCCTCAAGTCCCTGAGCGACATGCTCAAGGGTAAGCAGGGTCGTTTCCGTCAGAACCTGCTCGGTAAGCGTGTTGACTACTCGGGCCGTTCGGTCATCATCGTTGGTCCGCAGCTGCAGCTGCACCAGTGTGGTCTGCCCAAGCAGATGGCTCTGGAGCTGTTCAAGCCGTTCGTGATCAAGCGTCTGATCGACCTGAACCACGCTCAGAACATCAAGGCCGCTAAGCGCGCCGTTGAGCGCACGCGCCCCGAGGTCTGGGACGTTCTGGAAGAGATCATCCGCGAGCGCCCGGTTCTGCTGAACCGTGCACCTACGCTGCACCGTCTCGGTATTCAGGCGTTCGAACCGCAGCTCGTTGAGGGTAAGGCTATTCAGCTGCACCCGCTCGTCTGTGCAGCCTTCAACGCTGACTTCGACGGTGACCAGATGGCTGTTCACCTGCCGCTGTCGGTTGAGGCTCAGGCTGAAGCACGTGTGCTGATGCTCGCTTCGAACAACATCCTGAAGCCGTCGGACGGCCGCCCCGTGACCCTGCCTTCGCAGGACATGATCATTGGTCTCCACCACCTGACCACGGTCAAGGTAGGGGCAACCGGTGAAGGCCGCGCATTCGGTTCGGTTGCTGAGGCAATCCTGGCTAAGGACGAGGGCACCCTCGACCTGCAGGCCAAGGTTCGCATCCGCATCCCGGGTATGACGTTCCTTGAGGGCGAAGCTCCCGAGGGCTACGAAACGCACGGCCTGATCGACGCATCGCTCGGTCAGATCATGTTCAACGACACGCTCCCCAAGGGCTACCCGTTCGTTCGCGAGCAGGCAGACAAGGGCAAGCTGAGCCAGATCGTCAACAAGCTCGCCGAGGAATACCCCAAGGTTGAGGTTGCTGCATCGCTCGACCGCATCAAGGACGCCGGTTTCTACTGGGCCACCCGTTCGGGTGTCACGGTTGCACTGAGCGACGTTCTTACGCCCCCGCGTAAGAAGGAGATTGTTGCGGAGTACGAGAAGAAGGCCGCGAAGATCACCGGCCAGTTCGAAAAGGGTCTGCTGACCGACGATGAGCGTAAGAAGGAGCTCATCGAGAACTGGACCAAGGCAACCGACGAAGTTCAGGCCGCTATGCGCGAGAATTTCCCGGAAGACAACACCATCAACCGCATGGTGTCGTCGGGTGCTCGTGGTAACTGGCTGCAGATTCGTAACATCGCCGGTATGCGTGGTCTGGTGAACAACCCGAAGGGTGAGATTATCCCTCGCCCGATCATCTCGTCCTACCGCGAGGGTCTGTCGGTTGCTGAGTACTTCATTGCAACCCACGGTGCTCGTAAGGGTCTGGCTGACACCGCTCTGCGTACCGCAGACTCCGGTTACCTGACGCGTCGTCTCGTCGACGTTTCGCAGGATGTCATCATTCGTGAAGACGACTGTGGCACCTCGAAGGGTCTCGAGTTCGTCATCGCTAAGGCTGACCACACCGGAACGCTCGTGCGCGACGAGAACGTCGAAAACTCGGTGTTCGCTCGTACCCTGTCGGCTCCGGTCGTCACCGCAGACGGCAACACCATCGCTGAAGCAGGCGACGACGTGGGCGACGTGCTCATCGACCGTCTCGTTGAGGCTGGCGTTGAGACCATCAAGGTGCGCTCGGTTCTGACGTGTGACTCCGCTGTTGGTGTGTGTGCACAGTGCTACGGCCGTTCGCTCGCAACGGGCAAGATCGTTGACATCGGTGAGGCCGTCGGCATCATCGCTGCTCAGTCGATTGGTGAGCCCGGTACCCAGCTGACGATGCGTACCTTCCACACCGGTGGTTCCGCTTCGGCAGATGACATCACGCAGGGTCTTCCCCGTGTGCAGGAGCTCTTCGAAGCTCGTACCCCGAAGGGTGCATCGCCGATTGCTGAGGCAGACGGTCGCATCACGATCGAGGAGACCGAGAAGCAGAAGAAGGTCATCCTGACGCCTGACAACGGTGACGAGCCGGTTGTTTACCCGGTGCTGAAGCGTGCAACGCTTCTCGTCGAAGACGGCCAGCACATTGCTGTCGGTCAGCCGCTGCAGCTCGGCACGCTTGACCCCAAGGAAGTCATGCGTGTGCAGGGTGCACGTGCCGCACAGAAGTACCTCGTTGGTGGCGTGCAGGGCGTTTACCGCTCGCAGGGTGTGCCGATTCACGACAAGCACATCGAGGTCATCGTGCGTCAGATGATGCGCAAGGTCACGGTTGTTGACCACGGTGACACCGATCTGCTGCCTGGTGAGCTCGTTGACGCACGTCGTTACCGCGACCTCAACCGTGCGGCCGTCGGTGAGGGCAAGCGCCCCGCATCGGGCCGTCCGGAGCTGATGGGTATCACGAAGGCGTCGCTTGCGACCGAGTCGTGGCTGTCGGCTGCATCGTTCCAGGAGACGACCCGCGTTCTGACGCAGGCCGCCATGGAGGGCAAGAGCGACCCGCTCGTTGGCCTCAAGGAGAACGTCATCATCGGTAAGCTCATCCCGGCTGGTACGGGTCTGTCGAAGTACCGCAACATCACTGTTGAGGCGACGGAAGAGGCTAAGAGCGAGCGCTACCCGAACCGGATCTTCGCATCCGACGGCGCGTACAGCGAAGCTGACCTGAGCTACACGGAGTTCGACGGTTTCTCGACCGACGGATTCACGACGTACAACTAAGCTACAAAGCTGGGGCCCTCACCTTGGCGGATTCGTCCGGTCGTTGCAACACCGGGGGTGAT
Source organism: uncultured Microbacterium sp. (assembly GCA_947503655.1). Taxonomy (GTDB): domain Bacteria; phylum Actinomycetota; class Actinomycetes; order Actinomycetales; family Microbacteriaceae; genus Microbacterium. The sequence continues at coordinate 40 of CANNEP010000005.1, read as the reverse complement.
TGTTAGGGCTGAATATAGCTACTGAAACGCTCGGCTGGGT
>CANNEP010000004.1 GCA_947503655.1 uncultured Microbacterium sp. | reverse complement strand
CGGCTCCAACAGGTCGGTGATGTCATCAGGAATGACAAAGGCACGATCGTTCAGCGCAGCCCACACTTTTGCGGCACGCACGAGCTGCAGGGTGGCTCGCGGGCTCGCGCCGAGGCGCACCTCAGGGTGTGTGCGGGTCGCCTGAATGAGTTGCACGGCGTACGACTCAATGACGGGGGAGACGTGAATGTTGCGTGCGAACCAAATGAGGCGTCGCACCGTCGCGGCATCCACAACCGCCTTAATGCCCTCGAGCGGGTTGCGCACGTCGCGCTGACGCAGCATCGCCATTTCGGCGTTCGCGTCGGGATACCCCATCGACAGGCGCATCATGAAGCGGTCGCGCTGGGCTTCGGGCAGCGCGTAGGTGCCCTCCATCTCGAGGGGGTTCTGCGTGGCAACGACGAGAAAGGGCGCAGGCAACTGGTGTGTCTCACCGTCGACGGTGACCTGGTGCTCTTCCATCGCTTCGAGAAGCGCCGACTGCGTCTTCGGTGAAGCGCGGTTGATCTCGTCCGCGATGACGATGTTGGCAAAGACGGCGCCGGGCTTGAATTCGAACTCTCGCGAAACCGGATTGAACACCGACACGCCCGTCACGTCGCCGGGGAGCAAATCGGGCGTGAACTGAATTCGTCGCACGACCGCGTCTATCGACGAAGCGAGAGCCCGCGCGAGCATCGTCTTGCCGACGCCCGGAACATCTTCGATCAGCAGGTGTCCCTCGGCCAACAAACACACGAGCGCCGCGCTGAGCGCGCCAGGCTTGCCATCAATGACGGTGCCAACCGAATCGGTGATCGCCGCCGTGAGCGCGCGGAACTCCTCGGGGGTTAAAAGTTCGCGTGCTTCAGAGTCTTGCATCGGGCCACCCATCGGTTCAACGTCTTCGTTTGCTCGATGCTAGCGCGAACACGTAAACCGAGGGTGCGGACAAGAGCACTGTCAGAAGCCTGTAAGATAGACGTAGCTCTCCGCGCGGCGGTATCCAGGCCAACTCCCCCAGGACGGAAACGTAGCAAGGGTAACCAGGCTCTGCCGGGTGCGCGGAGGGTCTTAATTTTTTCGAGGCGACTCTTCGGAGAACCCTGGGCGCTTCGGCGCCCTTCTTTTTAGGCAGTTCGCCTCACCGCCGCAAGCGTAGGGTTAGAGCGTGGCTCAGAGCATTTACATCTCATCGGCCGAAGGACACTCCGGAAAATCGACGATCGCACTCGGCGTTCTTCGTACGCTGGCTCGATCGGCTCCCCGGGTGGGAGTGTTCCGCGCCATTGCCCGCTCGACGACTGAGCCCGACTATGTGCTGGAGATGCTGCTCGCTCACGACGGTGCAGACCTCAGCTACGACGACTGCATCGGCACCACGTACGACGACGTGCGTGCGAACCCCGAGGCTGCGCTTGCGACGATCGTCGCGCGTTTCAAGGCTGTCGAAGCGCAGTGCGATGCCGTTGTCATTCTCGGTAGCGACTACACCGATGTGTCGAGCCCGGCCGAGCTGAGCTTCAACGCCCGCATCGCCGCGAACCTCGGTGCCCCCGTGCTGCTGGTGCTCGGTGGCCGCGACCAGCAGGCGCAGGCAGAACGACTCGGAACCACGACGGCGCGGAGTGCGCTGCAGGTTGCGCAGGCAGCAGATCTGGCCGTCACCGAACTTGCTTCTGATCGCGCTGACCTCCTCGGCGTGATCGTGAACCGCGCCGACCCCGACGCGCTTGCCGAAATCACCGGTGCAGTGGCGCAGACCATTGAGAAAGACCTTGGCCGCAGCGTTCCGGTCTGGGCCATTCCTGAAGACCGCACGCTCGTGGCCCCCTCGGTGCGCGACGTCATCCGTGCCGTTGACGGCACGCTCATCCGCGGTGACCAGGAGTTGCTGACCCGCGAGGTTCTCAGCGTCGTGGTCGCCGGTATGTCGATGGTCAACGTCCTGCCGCGCCTCACGCCTGACGCTGCCGTCGTGATCGCCGCGGACCGCACCGACGTGCTGCTGGCCACGCTCCTCGCTCACGAGTCGGGCACTTTCCCGACTATGAGCGCCGTCATCCTTAACGGACCGTTCGAACTTCCCGCTGAAGTCACCCGCCTGCTCGAAGGCCTCTCGTCGCCGCTGCCGATCATCACGACCGACCTCGGCACGTTCGACACCGCCGTGCGCGTGATGAACGCCCGCGGCCGCATGGAACTCGAAGCCCAGCGCCGTTACGACACCGCCATCGCGATGTTCACCGAACACGTCGACGAAGACGCGCTCGCCGCAGCCGTCGGCCTCGCTAAGCCCCACGTCGTGACGCCCCTCATGTTTGAGTACGCGCTCGTGGAGCGCGCGCGAGCCGACCGCAAGCGCATCGTGTTGCCCGAAGGTAACGACGACCGCGTGCTGCGCGCAGCATCCACCGTGCTGGCCCGCAACATGGCCGACCTCACGATCCTCGGCGACGTTGACGCGATCACCACCCGCGCGACCGAGCTTGGTATCTCGCTCGACGGCGCTCACATCGTGAGCCCGTTCGACCCCGAATATGTCGCGAAGTTCGCCGCGGAATACGCCCAATTGCGCGCACACAAGGGCGTCACACTCGAGCAGGCCGCCGACACCGTCACCGATGTTTCATACTTCGGAACCATGATGGTGCACTTGGGATTGGCTGACGGCATGGTGTCGGGTGCGGCACACACGACCGCCCACACGATTCGCCCGGCCTTCGAAATCATCAAGACCAAGCCGCAGACCTCGGTCGTCTCGAGCGTGTTCCTGATGGCGCTCGCTGACCGCGTTCTCGTCTACGGCGACTGCGCCGTCATTCCCGACCCGACGAGCGACCAGCTCGCCGACATTGCCGTCTCTTCGGCGGCCACGGCGAGCCAATTCGGTATCAACCCCCGCGTCGCGATGCTCTCCTACTCAACCGGAGACTCTGGTTCCGGAGCCGACGTCGACAAGGTCCGCGAGGCCACCGTCCTGGTACGCGAGCGGGCACCCGAACTGCTCGTCGAAGGCCCGATTCAGTACGACGCTGCCACCGATGCTGTGGTCGCCGCGAAGAAGATGCCGGGCTCGCCCGTTGCCGGTCAGGCCACGGTCTTCGTGTTCCCCGATCTCAACACGGGTAACAACACGTACAAGGCTGTGCAGCGCTCGGCTGGCGCTCTCGCGATCGGCCCGGTGCTGCAGGGCCTCAACAAGCCGATCAATGACCTGTCGCGCGGTGCTCTCGTCGCCGACATCGTCAACACCGTCGCGATCACCGCCATTCAGGCACAGGGTTAAGGACAAAACGTGAGTACCGTACTCGTCGTCAACAGCGGATCCAGCTCGTTCAAGTACCAGCTGCTCGACATGAACACCGAGCGCGTTTTGGCCGCCGGCCTCGTCGAGCGCATTGGTGAGGGGCTCGGAACCACGACCCACACGAAATACTTTGGTGCGGAACCGGGGGAGGCGGCTCCCACGATCGACAAGCAGACGATTGAGCGTCAGCAGCCGATCCCCAACCACACCGCGGGCTTCCAGGCCATGCTCGACGCGTTCGCTATCGATGGCCCGTCGCTCAGCGAGTTTCCGCCGATCGCTGTCGGCCACCGCGTTGTGCACGGTGGCGCCCGCTTCTTCGAGCCGACCGTCATTTCGCCGCTCGTTGAGATCAACATTGACGACCTGTCGATGCTTGCGCCACTGCACAACCCGGGCGCGCTCGCCGGTATCGTCGCGGCTCGCAAGGCCTTTGGTTCTGTCCCGCACGTCGCCGTGTTCGACACCGCGTTCCACCAGACGCTCTCGCCGTCGGCTTACACCTACGCGATCGACACCGAGATTGCGCGTCGGCACCGCATTCGTAAGTACGGATTCCACGGAACCAGCCACAAGTTCGTGTCGCGGGCTGCGGCTGAGTACGTGGGGCGTGACAACGCCGAGCTCAAGCAGATCGTGCTGCACCTCGGCAACGGTGCGTCGATGTGTGCGGTTAAGGGTGGCGTCTCGATCGACACGTCGATGGGTTTCACGCCCCTCGAGGGTCTCGTGATGGGGACACGTTCGGGCGATATCGACCCGGCCGTGCTGTTTCAGCTACACCGTCGCCATGAGATGTCGATTGACGACCTCGACCACCTGCTCAACAAGAAGAGTGGTCTGCTGGGTATGACCGGCAAAGCCGATATGCGCGATGTGCTGGCTGGCCGCGCGGCGGGCGAAGAGATCTCAACCCTCGCATTCGACGTCTATGTTCATCGCCTGCGTGCCTACGTCGGCTCGTACCTCGCACAGCTCGGCGGCGTGGACGTGATTTCGTTCACGGCAGGTGTTGGTGAGAACGCGGCACCCGTGCGCGCCGAAGCGCTCGCGAACATGGAATGGGCCGGCATCATCATCGATGAGAAGCGCAACAACGAGCGTGCTCCCGGCATTCGCGTCATCTCGACGGACGATTCCCCGGTGACCGTACTCGTGGTTCCGACCAACGAAGAGCTCGAGATTGCGCGACAGACGCTCCAAGCCACTTCCTGAGTGACCTGGAACGTTCCACACGGTTACGCTGGATCGTCCCACAACGATTCGGAGGTGCCGTGTCTACGTTGCCCGATCTCACGTCATTCGACGCCTTTTTGTTTGACCTCGACGGGGTGCTGACGCCGACCGCCGAAGTACACATGCGTGCGTGGCAAGCCATGTTCGATGAGCTGTTTGCCGACTGGGATATTGCGCCGCCGTATACCGACGACGATTACTTTCGCTATGTCGACGGCAAGAAGCGCTACGACGGTGTCGCATCGCTGTTGCGTTCGCGTGATGTTGAAGTGCCGTGGGGGCATCCCAGCGACCCGCTGACCGCAGACACGATTTGTGGCATTGGCAATCGCAAGAACGAAGTGTTCACTCGCGTTCTGAACGAACAGGGCATCAAGCCCTACCCGGGCTCGCTTGCGCTGCTTGATGAGCTTCAGGGCTACCCGCTCGGCGTGGTGTCGAGTTCGAAGAACGCCCGCGATGTGCTGGCGGCTGCCGGCATCGCGAACCGTTTCGTGACGATTGTCGACGGCATCGTGGCCGAGAACGACAACCTGGCGTCGAAGCCCGCGGCCGACATGTTTGCGCGCGGCGCGCACGACCTGGGTATCGCGCCCGATCGCATTGCCGCGTTTGAAGACGCGCACAGCGGCGTCGCCTCGGCGGCGGCCGCCGGGATGGCCCTCGTCGTCGGTGTCGACCGTGGCGCTGGTGCCGAAGCACTCCTCAACCACGGCGCGACAATCGTCGTCTCTGATCTCGCAGAATTTGTTCCGCTTCACTCGACAAGGAATCACCCAGCATGATGATGGATCGCGACCGTTTTCCGGTCGACCCGTGGCGCCTCGTAGAGACCCGGTACTCGGGTGCTGACGAAGGTGTCACCGAAACGATGTTTGCCATCGGTAACGGATACCTGGGGATGCGCGGCAACCACCCCGAGGGGCGACACGCGCACGAACACGGAACCTTCATCAACGGCTTCCACGAGACGTTTGAGATTCGCCACGCAGAGCAGGCATACGGTTTCGCCGAGGTCGGCCAAACGATCATCAATGCCCCCGACGGCAAGATCATGCGTGTCTACGTCGATGACGAGCCGCTGACCCTTGACGTTGCCGAAATGCGCGAATACGAGCGCTCGCTCGACATGCGCGAGGGCGTGCTCCACCGGCACATTTTGTGGCGCACCCCCTCGGGCAAGAACGTCGTCATCGACATGGATCGCCTCGTGTCGTTTGACGAGCGCCACCTCGCCCTCGAGCAGATCAGCGTAACCGTGCTCGACGATGACGCCTCGGTCGTGATCAGCAGTCAGGTCGTTAATCGACAGGACGGCGGCGACGTTTATGGTGCCAAGCCCTCCGGACACGGCACCGCGTCGTTTGACCCGCGCAAGGCGGAGCGTTTCGCGGAGCGCATTCTGTTGCCGCAAGAACACCACCGCAACGGCACGCAGCTGTCGCTCTCGTACCGCGTCGCGCGCTCCGGCATGACCCTCGCGGTCGTGGCTGACCACGTCGTTGAAACCGACAACGTCGTCGACGCCACCGACGGATTCGCCGAGGGCGACGCCGCCAAGGTCGTTTTTCATGTCGACGCCAAGGCAGGCGTGGCGACGACGGTCACAAAATTCTTGTCATATCACTCGTCGCGGTCGGTTCCTACGCGCGAACTTATCGACCGTGCGCGTCGCACCCTGCGCCGCGCGATGGAGTCGGGTGCCGACGCCGTCTTCCGCGCCCAGGCCGTGTGGATGAACGCGTTTTGGGAGCGCTCCGACGTACAGATTGTCGGCGAAGATGCGCTGCAGCAGGCCGTGAGGTGGAACCTGTTGCAGCTTGCGCAGGCGGCGGCACGCGCCGACTCTCAGGGCATTGCGGCGAAGGGCGTGAGCGGTAGCGGCTACTCCGGCCACTACTTCTGGGACACCGAGGTCTACGTGTTGCCGTTTATGGCGTACACCTCACCGATGTGGGCCCGCAACGCATTGCGAATGCGCTCGCTCATGCTGCCGTCGGCGCGCAAGCGTGCGCGTCAACTTAACGAGGCCGGTGCCCTCTTCCCTTGGCGCACGATCAACGGTGAAGAGGCCTCGGCGTACTACGCCGCGGGCACCGCGCAGTACCACATCAACGCTGACGTGACGTATGCGCTGGCAAAGTATGTGCGGGCATCGGGTGACACCGACTTCCTCTTTAACGAGGGCATCGACATTGCCGTGGAGACGGCACGTCTGTGGGCGACGCTCGGGTTCTGGCGCTCCTTCAACGGTCACGACTCCTTCCACATTCATGGCGTGACCGGGCCCGACGAGTACACCACGGTCGTCAATGACAACCTGTTCACCAACATCATGGCCCGCTTCAACCTGCGCTATGCCGCCGAGAGCGTGCGCGCGCTCGCGGCAGCGGATCCCGATGCGTACGCGCGCATGGCTGATCGGCTGAAGCTTGACCCCACCGAAGCTGATGCGTGGGATGTGGCTGCCGATGCCCTGTCGATTCCCTACTCTGACGCGCTGGGTATTCACCCGCAAGACTCTGCCTTCTTGGAAAAGGAGGTGTGGGACCTCGAGAACACGCCCGCCGACAAGCGCCCGCTGCTCCTGCACTTCCACCCCCTCGTGATCTACCGGTTCCAGGTTCTCAAGCAGGCCGACGTCGTGTTGGGGCTCTTTCTGCAGGGCGATCAGTTCACGCCCGAGCAGAAGCACGCTGACTTCGACTACTACGACCCGCTCACGACCGGAGACTCGACGCTGTCGGCCGTTGTGCAGTCGATATTGGCGGCCGAGGTGGGCTACCGCGACCTGGCGATGGAGTACTTCACCGACGCCCTTTTCGTCGACCTGGCCGACCTGCACCACAACGCTTCGGATGGCGTGCACGTCGCTTCGGCTGGCGGTATCTGGCTCGCGCTGGTGAGCGGTTTCGGCGGCATGCGGGATCACCGTGGTGCGCTGACGTTTGACCCGCGATTGCCGGCCGCGTGGCCGGAATTGCGCTTCCCGTTGCGCTGGGCGCAGAGCACGCTCGACATCGTCATCACCGCTGAAACGTTGACGGCAACGGTTCGCGAAGGCGGAGACGTGGTCTTCCACGTGCGCGGTGAGCGCTACGTCGCGCCCGCTGGTGGCCACGTCGTGGTTCCGCTCGACGGACAGGGCCCCGATCGGGCTGGTCGCCCGTCGGTACGCGAACTCGAAGACCAGCGACTAGAAGATGGCTCGCTTATTTCGGTATCGGTACCGACCTCAACTACGCCGATCACGTTGATGGACGCGATCAACGACGAGGGTCATCACCACACGCCAACGAACCCGTACATGGGGTGATGCTACGCGTGGGTGGGATCGACCGAGATGATCGGAATGGGGAAGCGAGACGCGCGAATGGGGTCGAGTAGGTGATCCGTGATGCCTGCGGTGAAATCTTCGATCCCGAAGATGCGGAACAAAGCTTCGCGGCCAAACTTTGAGCTGTCGGCGACGAAGAACGCTTCGCGGCTTGAAGAGCGCATCGCCCGTTTGAGCTCTACTTCGTAGCTCGATGTGTTGAAGATGCCGTCTTCATTGACGGTGTCGGCACCGAAGACACCGACGTCGAAGCGCAGATGCGAGATCTGCTCGACCGCTGCCGGACCCCACATTGTGTAAACATTCGGTAACAGCTCACCGCCGATGAAGACCAAGTGGATGGATGGCTTGCGCGCAATTTCCATACCAATTCTGAGGTCGTTCGTCACCACGGTCAGCCGCGAGTTGGTGAGGTGCTTCCCGACCTCAAGCGTCGTCGAGCCGCTATCAATGAGGACGGTTTGGCCGTCAAGGATTCGCGAGGCCATGGCCTTGCCGATCGCGGCCTTCTCGGAGGCGTGGAGTGTCTCTTTAAACGATGCGGGAGTATCGGATTGCGCAGCTGCTTGGGCTCCGCCATGCGTGCGCTGAACGAGATCCATTTGCTCGAGGCGTTCGAGGTCGCGCCGAATAGTCGATGGCGTCACGTCAAATCGCTCAGCGAGGTCATTAACCGATAAGTACCCGGCCTGCTGTAGCGCATCAATGATTTCTGCGTGACGACTCATCTCTCGCACCCCCCCTCTTTGACAACAGTTGCTTCATCGTAACAATGCGGAATGCGCGAAAACAAGCAAGCCGTGCGCGTTTCTTGCGCACTCCGTCGAGAGAACGTGCGCGATTCTGTTGACTTGCTGCGCGCTATCGAATAGTTTTTTGGCGTCGCAGGTTAATTGGGTCGACAGGAACACCAAAGACGGTGCCGACTTGTCTCCCTTCACGAAGGAGTGTGTGTGATTACCAACAGCAAGGTTCTTAAGGCAAGCGTCATCGTCGGCGCGGCAGCGCTTCTCGCTGGTTGCGGTACGACGGGTGGCGGCGACGGCGGAAACGCGGGCGGCGGAAACGCCGACGGTGCGTACGTCACGGTCGTGAAGCTCCAGGGTGTCGGCTGGTTCGACCGCATGGAGGTCGGCGTTGACGAATGGGCCAAGGAGACCGGCCTGGACGCTCGTCAGGAAGGCGCCGATGACGCCAGCCCCGAGAAGCAGATCCAGATTATCCAAGACCTCATTGCGCAGTCGCCCGCTGCCATCACCGTGGTTCCGAACTCGCCCGAGGCACTCGCCAACGTGCTGAAGGACGCGCGCGACAAGGGCATCATCGTCGTCGCGCACGAGGCTCCCGGCATCAAGAACGTCGATCTTGACATCGAGGCATTCGAGAACAAGGCGTACGGTGCCACGATCATGACCGAGCTCGCCGCCTGCATGGGCGAAGAGGGCGAGTACGTTTCGTTCGTTGGTGGCCTCACGGCCGCGACGCACATGGACTGGGTGTCTGGAGCGCTCGACGAGCAGACCACCAAGTACCCCGACATGAAGCGTGTTGAAGACCCCATCGAATCGAAGGAAGACGAGAATGTCGCCTACGAGCGCGCGAAGGAGATCCTCGCGAAGTACCCGGACATCAAGGGCTTCCAGGGCTCCGCTGGCACCGACGTCGCAGGCATCGCGCGCGCCGTTGCTGAAGCAGGCATGAACGACCAGGTCTGCGTCATGGGAACCTCGATTCCGTCAGTCGCATCGAAGTACATCGCTGATGGCTCGATCGACAAGATCTTCTTCTGGGACCCGGCGCTGGCTGGCAAGGCGCAGCTGGCCGCAGCACGCATTCTCGTTGAAGGCGGAGAGGTCAAGGAAGGGACCGATCTGGGCGTTGAAGGCTACGAATCGCTGAAGAAGCTCGCGGGCTTTGACAACGTCTTCGTCGGCGACGCTGCCGTGATCGTAGACAAGTCGAACATCGACAACTACGACTTCTAATTTCACAGGGCCGGCCCTCGAGAGGGGGCCGGCCCATCACATGAACGAGGTGAAATCTGTGGCAGAAACCCAAGGCGAGATTGTGCTGGAAGCGCGCAACATCTCGAAGACTTACGGCGGGGTGAAGGCACTTGATGGTGTCTCACTCACGTTGCGTGCAGGAAGCGTGCACTGTGTGGCGGGTGAGAACGGATGCGGCAAATCGACGCTCATCAAGATCATCTCCGGCGCAGAGACAGCCAATGGCGGCACGATCTGGATCGGCGGTGAGGAGCATGCCCGGGTGACCCCGGGGTGGGCCATTCGCCAGGGCATTCAGGTGATCTACCAAGACTTCTCGTTGTTCCCAAACCTCACGGTGGCGGAGAATATTACTCTCACGTCTGCGGTCGCTCGCCGCGCCAAGTTTTTCTCGGCGCAGAAGTCGCGCCCGGCAGCGGAAAGTATCGTCGCCGACCTCGGCCTCGATCTTGACCTCGACGCCAATGTCGAAGATCTGTCGGTGGCAGATAAGCAACTCACGGCGATCTGTCGCGCCCTCGTAAACGATGCTCGCGTCATCATCATGGACGAGCCCACGACCGCGCTCACCCACCGCGAAGTCGACCGACTTTTCACCATTGTTCGCAAAATGCAGGATCGAGGCGTGGCGCTTGTATTCGTGAGCCACAAGCTCGAGGAAGCGCTGGCAGTCTCTCAAGAGCTCACGGTTTTGCGCAGCGGTAAGCACGTCATCTCGGCCCCCGCGAGTGAGTTCACCCGCGCATCTCTCACGCGTTACATGACGGGCCGCGACATCGATGAGACCCGTGCGGTTCCGACGCCCGATTACGAAAGCGCACCCGTATTGAAAGTTGACAACCTCAACCTTGCCGGCGCCTACCGCAACATTTCCTTTTCTGTCGCGAGAGGCGAGATTCTCGGCATTACGGGCCTCCTGGGATCAGGTCGCGGGGAAATCGCGGAGTCATTGTTTGGCGTCATCCCCGCGGAGAGTGGAGCGATTGAAATTGACGGCAAGGACGTCCAGATTTCGTCGATCGACGACGCTATCAAGGCCGGGATCGGATACGTTCCTGAAGACCGACTGACGCAGGGACTATTTCTCGAGCGGTCGATCGCAGACAACATGATTGCGGCCTCCGTTGACCGTTACCGCAAGGGTGGGCTGTTTATCGATAACAAGCGCATCGCCGAAACGAACGCAGAGCTCTTCTCAGAACTTCGAATTAAGGCTCCCAACGTTGAAGCGCCAGTGCGCTCGCTATCTGGCGGAAACGCGCAGCGGGTTGTGCTCGCGAAGTGGCTCGCGACAGAACCGAAGGTGTTGATTCTGAACGGCCCGACCGTTGGCGTCGACGTCGGCTCGAAGGAAGAAATTCTGACCATCCTCCGCCGAGAAGCAGAACTCGGTATGGGGGTCATCGTCATCAGCGACGACGTTCCAGAACTCGTGAGCGTCTGTAACCGTGTCTTGGTTGTTCGCGACGGTGAAGTTGTGTGCGAGTTCGAGGGCGACGCGATCGACACCGAACAGATCCACAAGGAGATGGCTGCATGAGTGCCACCACAGCTTCCCCCGATCTCTTCCGCAAGCTACGCGGTGCAAACAACGAGGGCGTGCTCGCCCTGATCATTCTCGTGCTCGTGGTTGCGATGTCGATTGCCAACCCAGCGTTCTTCAGCGTCGCCACGCTCTTCTCCATTGCACGAGGTTCCATCGTCCCGCTCGTCTTCGCGTTGGCGGTGCTGCTGGTCATCGTTTCGGGCGGCATCGATGTTTCGTTTTACGCGATCGGTATTTTCGCTGGATACACGGTGGTGCACTTTTCGGTGCTGGGTAGCTTCGACCCTGGTCTGCTCGTCATTCTGCTGATTGCCATGGTGCTCGGTGCCGCGCTGGGTTCCGTGAACGGAATCGTGATCGCGAAATTTAGGCTGCCCACTCTGATCGTGACCCTGGGAACACAGGGAATCATCAAGGGCGTTTTGCTTGCCTACATCGGCTCCCGCTACATCGCTGACTTGCCCCCGAGCATGAGTGCACTGTCCACGGCGAGTATCGTCACCGTCGAATCGAATGGCCGGCCGACCGCGCTGCACCTGCTCGTTGCGCCAGCCATTCTGCTGGCTGTCGCCGTTGCCATTCTCCTCAAGTACACGATGTTCGGGCGCGGAATCTACGCGATTGGTGGAGACACAGAAGCCGCGCGCCGTGCTGGCTTCCCAGTACTGCGGTGGTCCATCATGCTGTACGTGCTGGCCGGCGTGCTGGCCGCGATCGGTGGCATACTGCACGTGATTTTGAACCGCAACGCCAACCCGCAAGACCTTGTGGGCAACGAGCTCGACATTATTGCGGCCGTGGTCCTGGGTGGCGCCTCGGTCTTCGGCGGTCGAGGGTCGGTCCTCGGAACGGCCTTGGGCGTCATTCTGGTTCAGCTCATCAACAACTCCTTGCTCCTGCTTGGTGTTCCCACGGCTTGGCAGCGTGCCGCAGTCGGTCTCCTGCTCATCGTCGGTGTGGGCATCCAGGCGCTGTCGGCGCAGCGTGCAAAGCGACGAGTCGTGCCAAACGAGAAGGTGAGCGCATCATGAGCGAGACCACGAAGTCACCTCTGGTGGAGGTAAACGACAAGGTCGATTCACGCGTGCGTGAACTCATCGGTCGACTGCAAGGTCACCGTAGTGTGGTGCGCCTTGTCATCATCTTGGCGATTGCATTCGCGCTGTTCACCGTGCTGAAGCCGAACATCTTCCTGAACCCGACCAACCTCGAGAACATTATGATCTCGGCACCGGAGATCGGTGTGATCAGTATTGCGATGATGATCGCGATGCTGACCGGCGGTATCGACCTATCTCTCGTCGCGATCGCCAACCTGACCGCGATCACAGTGTCAACGACGTTTACGGCGATCGCGTCGAGCAACCCCGACACGGCCGAAGCCATGGGGCCGCTCATCATCCTGCTTGGGCTGGTCGTCGGTCTCTTGGCCGGCGCAATCAACGGTGTTCTGATCGCCCTCGTTGGGATCACGCCTATTCTGGCGACGCTCGCGACGATGCAGATTTTCAATGGTCTTGCGATCGTATGGACCGGCGGCAAGACGCTCTACGGTGCGCCAGCCTTTTGGTCATCCGTAGGTGAAGCGAGCTTGGCGGGTATTCCCGTGCTGTTCATCGTCCTTATCGTGGTCGCGATTGTGGTTGGGATTTTCGTCTCACGAACACCGCTCGGGCGTAAGGTGCAGTTCCTCGGGTCGAATGAGCGCGCAGCTAAGTACGCGGGTATTAGCTCCAAGACCGTACTGATGCGCACGTACATGCTGTCGGGAGTTCTCGGCTCGGTGGCGGGGCTCCTCTTTATCGCTCGAAACCCCACCGCTAGCGCGGACTACGGACTGTCCTATGTGCTTTTGGCAATCGTGATTGCCGTGCTCGGAGGTACCAACCCATTCGGCGGATTCGCGACGGTAACCGGGGTCGTTCTGGCAACGCTCGTATTGCAAGTTGTGTCGAGTGGCTTTACTGCGATTCGTCTCTCTTCCTACGAGTACTCGATCGCGCAAGGCGTCATCCTCATTCTCGTCATGGTGATCGATCAAATGCGGGGCGGCTTCAGTCGAAAGAAGAAGGCGCAACAGGTCGTGCCCGTGAACATGGAGACCATGACGATTGCAACATCGCGACGCGGTAAGCGCGACGCCGGAAAGGTCAATGGAGGAGACAACTCATGAGAAAGATCATCAACGAGCCGGCAAACTTCGTCGACGAGATGGTTGAAGGAATCATCTGGGCTCACCCTGACCTGGTGAAGACGCCGGGCGATGACCTCCGCGTCATGGTGCGAGCCGATGCGCCGCAGCAGGGCAAGGTAGGCATCGTCACCGGTGGCGGATCGGGGCACCTCCCGCTGTTCAAGGGGTATGTCGGTCGTGGCCTGTGTTCCGGCGTGGCGATCGGCAACGTTTTCTCTTCGCCCTCTTCCGATCAGATCTTTGAGGCAACGAAGGCAGTTTCCGGCGGAGCCGGTGTGCTGTATCTCTACGGCAACTATGGCGGCGATGTCTTCAACTTTGACCTTGCGGCTGATCTGGCCGACCTCGAAGACATCCCAACGAAGACCGTGCTTGGTCGCGATGATGTCGCAAGTCGTCCGAAGTCTGAAAAGACCGAACGTCGTGGTGTCGCGGGAATCGTGTTTGCCTACAAAGCAGCGGGTGCCGCCGCCGACCGTGGTGACGATCTTGATGCGGTCGCGGCAATTGCCGAGGACGTGGTTGAAAACACCGCGACGATGGGTATCGGTCTGTCGCCGACAATTCTGCCGACCACCGGGCAGCCGAGTTTTGAGCTCGCCGATGGTGAGATGGAAGTCGGTATTGGCATCCATGGCGAGCCGGGAATTCACCGTGGTGCGCTCGAGACCGCTGACGTCATTTCAGAACGACTCGTTCGTCCGCTCATCGCTGACCTCGAGCTGGTCGCAGGTGACCGCATCGCCGTGCTCGTCAATGGCTTGGGCGCAACACCGCTCGAAGAGCTGTACGTGATGTACCGCCACGTGCACCAGATTGCACAAGCCGAAGGGCTGTCGATCGAAAAGCGATACATCGGTGAGTATGCAACGAGCCTCGAAATGGCGGGGGCATCGATCTCGTTCCTCAAGCTCAATGACGATCGGCTCGCGCTGCTTAACGCGCCGGCGAAGTCCCCTTTCTTCATTCAGGAGTAACTCATATGAATTCAGTTCAACTACGTAGCCAGTTGACGGGCGCTCTTGAGTTGGTCAAGGAGCACGCTGATGAGCTTCGCGACCTGGACCAGGCGCTGGGAGATGGTGATCTGGGAATCACCATTAGTGCGGGTGCCGACGCCGTTGTGGCAGCTCTCGCTGTGTTGCCAAGCGACGCGACAACCGTCGAGGTTGTGCGTTCGGTTGCAAAGGCCTTCGCGAACGCGAACCCTTCGACGATGGCCGCTCTGGTTGCTGGTGGTTTGCTTGCTGGTTCTCGCACGTGGGACGGGGTGACGGACATAACGCTTGCTGACGCGGAAGTCTTTGTGCGCACCGCGGGCGAATCGATCGCGCAACGAGGAAAATCCCAGGTGGGAGATAAGACGATCCTCGATGCTATTTTCCCCGCCGCTGATGCGCTTGCTGCAGCGGATGATTCCGTATCTGGGCTCGATGCCGCCATCGCAGCCGCCGCAAACGGGGTCAGCGAAACGAAGCAAATGCAATCGCGTCGCGGACGTGCGTCGTGGCTGCAAGAGCGGAGCATCGGGCTCCAAGACCCGGGCGCTACTGCATTCCTGCGGTTCTTGGAATGCTGGAAGGTTGCGCGTTCGTCATGACGGAGACGGGGGAGCCGCGCCGCCGGGATGATCGTGCTGAGTTATGTGCGTGCGCGATTACCGGAAGCGATGATCACTCGCCCAATGCCGGCCTCAACGAGGCGCTGAAGCTCGGTGCCGTCGGCGTCCTCATCGGTGACGAGAACGTCGATCTCGTCAGCGGGACAGATTCGCGCGAATGTTTGCGCACCGAGCTTTCGGCCGTCGGCGAGAGCAATAACGCGTGTGGCGCCCTCGGTTATCTTTCGTTTTACGGCAGCGTCATCAAGGTTGTAGTCGGTGGCGCCGGTCGCGTGATGCATGCCAGCCACGCTGATGATGGCCGTATCGACACGCAAAGCATCCAACGTGCCCAACGCCGTGGTTCCGGCCATCGAAAGTTCCTCTGCTCGCACGATCCCGCCGACAACGATCAGTCGGTTGGCGCTGAGATCCATGACCTCGGAAGCGGCCCAGGCGGTACGCAAGTTGGAGGTGACGATGGTCAGGTCGGTGCGCGTGGCGAGATGCTCCACCATGCTGATCCCCGTCGTTCCGACGTCGAGGCCGACGGATTCGCCATTCTCGATGAGCGCGGCGGCTTCAGCAGCGATCGCTCGCTTCGATGCCGAGGCCTCTTGAGCTCTCATTCGAAACGGTGGTTCCAAGGTGCGACGCGCCCCGCGATGAGCTCCGCCATGCGTTCGTACCAGGGTGCCGGCCGCCGCAAGTTCGTCGAGGTCGCGGCGCAACGTCATCTCCGAAACGCCGAGCGTCGAGGCAAAGGCCGCAGTTTCGAGGCGGTCGTTCTCTTGTAATTCGGCGAGGATTCGTGCCTGCCGATCCAACTTGGTGCTCACGGGTGCCATTCTGCCACAACTGTTTGTTTGAATGTTTGAATGAACAGTAGTAGTGTTTAATCTAACGTAAACTTCACACAAAGGAGTGCAAGATGACTTGGCTGAACGATGTGTTCACCGCACCGAAGCCCGTGATCGCAATGGTTCACCTGATGGCGCTTCCTGGCGATCCTGGCTATGACAGCAACGGAGGCGTACAGGCAGTTGTTGACCGTGCGCGCCGCGAGATTGTCGCGCTGCAAGAGGGTGGTGTTGACGGCCTGCTCATCTCGAACGAGTTCAGCCTGCCGTACCTCACTAAGACCGAGCCGATCACGGCAATCACGATGGCCCGCATCATTGGTGAACTCTCTGACATCATCACGATTCCCTTTGGCGTCAACGTGCTGTGGGATGCCGTTGCATCGATCGACCTCGCCGTGGCAACGGGTGCCAAGTACGTGCGCGAGATCTTCACGGGTGCCTACGGAAGCGACTTCGGTATTTGGGACACCAACGTCGGTGCGACAGCTCGTCACCGGATGGCTGTGGGCGGCGGCGATGTTCGTTTGCTCTTCAACATCGTTCCGGAAGCTGCGGCGTACATCGGCGACCGCAACATCGCGCAGGTCGCGAAGTCGACCGTATTCAACTGCCGTCCTGACGGGCTCTGCGTTTCGGGCCTGACGGCTGGTGCACCGACCGACACCAGCGTGCTTTCGGTGGTAAAAAACAATGCTGGCGACACCCCGGTGGTTGTAAACACGGGCGTGCGTCTCAGCAATGTCAAGGAGCAGCTCAGCATCGCGGACGCTGCCATTGTGGGCACGGCGTTCAAGAAGGACAGCGTGTTCGAAAATGAAGTAGAACTCGCAAACGTCGTCGCCCTCATGGCCGAGGTCAAGGCGCTGCGAGCAGAACTTAACTAACAGGGCGGGGAGCAGGCTATGCAACGAGCAGTCGTCGGGATTGACATCGGAACCTTCGAATCGAAGGGCGTGTTGGTTTCGGATGAAGGCATCGTGCTGGCGACGGCGAAGCGACGGCACGAGATTTCTACGCCTGCTCCCGGTCACGTTGAACACGACCCGGATGCCGTGTGGTGGCACGACATTCAAGAAATTTCGCAGGAGCTCGCGGGCGCGGCCCGCGACCTCGGTGTCGCCATCCAAGCGCTTGCGTGCAGCGCAATCGGCCCGTGCGTAGTCGCCGTTGATGAAAACTTTCAGGCGCTGCGACCCGCAATTCTTTATGGCGTAGACACCCGCGCACAGCTTGAAATTGATGAACTCACCGCTCGCCTTGGCGAGGAGGAGCTCCTGCGTCGCAGTGGCAACCTCTTAAGCTCGCAGTCGGCGGGCCCGAAGATTGCATGGATCGCGAAGCACGAGCCGGAGATTCATGCGGCGACTCGCTGGTACACCACGAGCCAAAGCTACTTGGTGGGAAGGTTGACCGGCCGCATGGTGATCGATCAGGGCACCGCCGGATACTTCCATCCGTTCTACGACCTGCAGACAGGCACCTGGACAGACGAAGGTCTGCGCGACATTCTCACGATCGATCGACTGCCAGAGCTCGAGTGGGCAGACCAGATCGCTGGCTCGCTGCTGTCAGAAGTTGCGCAAGAACTGCATCTTCCCGCGGGCATCCCGGTGCTGGTGGGCACGACCGACGCGCCCGCCGAGGCGATCGGCTCGAGCGTTGTCGGCGACGGCGACATGATGCTGATGTATGGCTCGAGTACCTACATGATTCGCGTCGGCACCGCGCCCGTTGTTGATGAAGTGCTGTGGTCGGCACCGTTTGTTTTTGAGGGAACATACGTACTGGCGGCCGGAACCTCGACAGCCGGAACAGCAACGCGATGGGTTTGTGACGTGCTGGGGTTGGACGCCTCCGGCGGCGATGACGCGATGTTCACGGAGATGATGCGACTTGCGAAAGCAAGCTCGGTTGGGGCCGACGGGGTCACCGTGATTCCGCACTTTGCCGGGGAGCGCACGCCCGTGCACGACCCGGACGCAACGGGCGTGATCGTCGGGCTTCGGCTCACGACTGGTCGCGAATCGATTGCGCGAGCAGTCTCCGAAGGTATTGGCCATTCTGTGGCGTACGCGCTGAGTCGCTACAGCGACATCGGCATGACACCAGAACGCGTGATTGGGATCGGCGGCGGAACCAGGAACGACATCATTATGTCGACGGTTTCGTCGTTGACCGGAATCACCCAGACCGTTGCGTCGGGCCCGGGCGCAGCTTTCGGTGACGCGATTCTGGCCGCCCTTGCTATCGGAATTCTGCCGAGCCGTGATGCCATCGACCGCTGGACCTCAACATCGACAACCTTTGAGTCTGATCCGGTCATTGCCGAAGCACTTGTCGCAGCGCATTCGGGCTACGTTGCGACCTACCTCGCACTCAAGAACCTGCGACGAAACACACATGAGGAACACAATGACTGACCGAAATTGGGATGCACTCGCGCTCCAGATTGCTAACGCACGCGACATCACAGCAGGAACCAAAGTCAGCATCACAGTGACTGACGTGGCCGCCATGCCGCCGGCACGCGCGCTTGTCGCCGAGGTCTTCCGCCGTGGTGGCAACGCACAGGTATTGGCCGTCGACGAAGAATTTGATCGCCTCGCGATTGCATTCGCAAACGATGACGTGCTCGCCACTCCCGGGCCCCTCGAAATCGCTGCCATGCAGTGGAGCGATGTTCACGTTGCTTTCCGCGCCATGGTTCCGCCCGTGGCCGGTGATTTTGACGAGGCGCGTCTTGCCGTGCAGCGATCGGCGAAGGGTGTTGTGTCGACCGCGCGCTGGCAAGAGACCCGCTGGACCATTGTGCGTGTGCCAACCCCCGAGTGGGCGACGCTGATCGGTGTTCCCTTTGAAACGCTCCTCGGCGAGTTCATCGCCGGGTGCGTCGACGATTGGGAAACGCGCGGCGCGCAATGGAGCGCCCTATGCGCACGATTGAATGAAACCACTTCGGTGCGTATTCAGGACGCCGACACCGATCTCGTGCTCGAAACAGCCGGGCGACTGTGGGTCCCGTTTGCCGGAGAAGCCAATTTGCCCGACGGCGAGATTGCGACCGCGCCGCTCGATGACGGCGTAGACGGATTCATTACCTTCCCCGGTCCGTTCTTCTTTGGCGGAGCCACGATCGAAGATCTGCGCCTCGACTTCGCTGGCGGTCTGCTGACGAACGTGCAGGCGACAGCTGGTCAGACTCTCGTTGAACGGATCATTCAGGCGCCCGGAGCGAAACGCATCGGTGAGCTTGGCATTGGCACGCACCCTGCGGTCCAGACGATGACCGGAGACCTCTTTATCGATGAAAAGGTGCTCGGCTCGGTGCACATTGCACTCGGGCGCGCGTACCCCGAATGCGGTGGCGTCAACGAATCGAGCGTGCATTGGGACATTGTGAAGGACCTCCGTACTCCGACCGGTCGACTGACCGCGGATGACATTGTGCTGATCGACGGTGGCGTTCCGACGGATGTGCTCACGGGCAAGAATTGATGCCTACGCAACCGATGTCGGTGCCACCCCGTAGGCTGGATTGGTGACCACCGCTCTATACCGCCGCTACCGTCCTGAGACGTTCGCAGAGATGATCGGTCAGTCCCAAGTGACCGACCCCCTGATGACTGCCCTGCGGGCTGACCGGGTTGGCCACGCCTACCTGTTTTCTGGTCCGCGTGGCTGTGGCAAGACCACCTCAGCGCGCATTCTCGCGCGATGCTTGAACTGCGCAGAGGGGCCGACTGACACCCCATGTGGCGTGTGCGACAGCTGTGTTGAACTCGCGCGCGGCGGCAGCGGTTCGCTCGACGTTGTCGAGATTGACGCGGCCAGCCACAACGGTGTCGACGACGCCCGCGACCTCCGTGAGCGTGCGGTATTTGCTCCGGCCCGAGACCGCTACAAGATCTTCATCCTTGATGAGGCGCACATGGTCACGCAACAGGGCTTCAACGCTCTGCTCAAGCTCGTTGAAGAGCCGCCGCCGCACGTCAAGTTCATCTTCGCGACGACCGAGCCCGAAAAGGTTCTCGGCACGATCCGTTCGCGCACGCACCACTATCCGTTTCGCCTCGTTCCGCCCGCCGCAATGCTCGCGTACGTTGAAGAGCTGAGTGCGCAGGAGGGCGTGAGCGTTCAGCCGGGCGTCTTGCCGCTCGTCGTTCGCGCTGGTGGTGGTTCGCCGCGTGACACGCTGTCGCTGCTCGACCAGCTGATCGCTGGCTCTGAGAACAACACGGTTGAATACGAGCGCGCTGTCGCTCTGCTCGGATACACGCACACGGCCCTTCTCGACGAGGTCATCAATGCGTTTTCGACGGGTGATGCCTCGATGGCTTTCTCTGCCGTCGACCGTGTCATCCAAACGGGGCAAGACCCGCGTCGTTTCGTTGACGACCTGCTCGAGCGCCTGCGCGACCTGATCATCATTTCGGCCACCGGTGCCGAGGCCAGTTCCGTGCTTCGCGGCATTGCCGAAGATGAATTGGCGCGCATGACGCAGCAGGCGATGGCTTACGGAACCATCCGACTGTCGCAGACGGCAGACGTCGTGAGTAAAGCGCTCGACGACATGTCGGGTGCGACCTCACCACGCTTGCACCTTGAGCTTTTGGTCGCCCGAGTCCTCTCGGCCGACGCTCGCCACCGCGCGGCCATGGGGCAGCCCGCCGCTGTGCCGGCGGCGGCACCGGCTGCTACGCCGGTTGCTGCGCCCGCTGCGGAGCCGAAGCCGGAGCCCGAGGCAGTTGCGGTTGTTGCGCCGACGCCCGAGCCTGAACCAGCGCCGACGCCAGCGCCCGAGCCAGAACCGGAACCCGTGCCGGTTGCGGTTGTTGCGCCGACACCGGAGCCTGCCGCGGAAACTGTCGCACCCGCGATTCCGGCAGGCCCGATCACGCAAGTCACGATCGAGGCCGCCTGGCCCCAGATTCTGAACGACCTGCAGACGAAGAGCCGCCACGCCTGGATGGTGGTGGCAAACGTGCGCATCATGCACTTCGACAACGACGTGCTGACGCTCGCGTTCGTGAATCACCCCGACCTCGCGAAGTTCAAGGAGCTGAAGGCCGGCGCCGGTGTCAGCGAAGACCTGCGCCAGGTGATTGTCGATGTGCTCGGAGTGCGGGTGAAGTACATTGCCAAGCACGAGAGCGCCTTCGCGCCACAGCACCCGCCGCGTGAGTCGCCATCGGAGCCTTCTCCATCGGCTGACGGCTGGCACGACGACGAACCCCCGTACGACCCGGAATCCCTGCCGCCAGACGACGGTTGGCGCCGCCCGCAGGCGCCGCAGCCGATGTCGCAACTACGCCAGTCGACACCGGTTGCCGCACCAGCTAGGGGCGTCGCCCCAGCGGTAGCGCCCGCCGCACCGGTCACAGAGTGGGCCGTTGTTGCGATCCCGGGCGGAGCATCCGCGCCGCTGGCCGTCGATGATGAGCCGGAAGACGCACTCTCCCGCCCTGTCGCCCCGCCCCATGACGGCGATCAATCGCCGCTTGAGCCCGATGACCCGGATGGCGATGACGACGACGAAGCGATTCAACAGCGTGGTCCGGCACCCATCGTGCGCTCGCGCCCGCTCATGACCGGCGGCGCACAACGGTATGGCGAAGCAGTCGTGCGCCAGGTTCTCGGCGCGACCTTTGTGCGCGAAGATACGTACAACCCACCGACGAGGTTTAACTGATGTACGACGGCATTGTTCAAGAACTGATTGACGAGTTTGGGCGTCTCCCCGGCGTCGGCCCGAAGTCGGCGCAACGCATCACGTTCCACATTCTGCAGACGCCATCATTTGACGTGTCCCGCCTCGCAGAACTGCTCGCCGAAGTGCGTCACCGCGTGCGATTCTGCGACATCTGCGGAAACGTCTCCGAACAAGACCGGTGCGCCATTTGTCGCGACGCTCGCCGCAACCAGACCATCATTTGTGTCGTCGAAGATGCCAAGGATGTCGCCGCGATTGAGCGCACGCGCGAGTTCCGGGGGCTCTACCACGTGCTCGGCGGTGCCATCAGCCCGATCGCGAACCGCGGGCCCAATGACCTGCGCATCACCGAGCTCATGGGGCGTCTGGCCGACGGCGTCGTGCAAGAGGTCATCCTCGCGACCAACCCCAACCTCGAGGGTGAAGCGACGGCGACGTACCTCAGCCGCCTCCTCAACTCCATGAACATTCAGGTCACACGTCTCGCCTCGGGTCTTCCCGTTGGTGGCGACCTCGAATACGCCGATGAGGTGACTCTCGGCCGCGCGTTCGAGGGCCGCCGGTCAGCGATCTGACATGTCTCGGTCGTTCACGAAACGTGGGTGGCTGCTTTTCTTCGCGATGGCCGCGATCTGGGGTATTCCGTACCTCCTGATCAAAATCGCCGTCGATTCCTACTCGCCTGGCGCAATTGTCGCCGGTCGCACCCTCATCGGAGCGGCCATCCTGTTGCCGTTCGCGATTCGCAGTGGGGCACTTCGCGTCGCCCTCAAGCACTGGAAATGGGTACTCGCATTCGGCCTCGTCGAAATGGCAGGCCCGTTCTTCCTGCTCGGTCACGCTGAACAGAGTCTGCCGTCCGGTCTCACCGGGTTGCTCGTGGCGACTGTGCCCCTGTGGGCGACCATCATCGCGCTGTTGAGTGGCGAGCGCGGCGCGTTGAGACCAACCCGCGTTGCTGGGCTTGTGCTCGGGTTCATTGGTGTTGCCGTCATTGTGCTGGTTCCTGGTCTCGGCGTTTCCGGTGGTGGTGACTGGTTACTTGCTGCCGGCGAGGTGCTCCTCGTTGCCGTGATGTACGCAATCGCGCCGTTCATCGTTGCGCGCAAACTCAACGAGGTGCCATCCCTCGGCTCCATTACGCTGTCGTTGCTCATGATCGGCATCGCGTATCTCCCGATCGCTTTCATGACGCAGCATGAGGTGCCAACGACGGAAGCGACGATCTCCCTGGTGCTATTGGGTGTCATTTGCACGGCCATAGCGTTCATCCTCTTTTTTGCGCTCATCAAAGAGGTCGGCCCCGTCAACGCGCCGCTGTTCACCTACATAAACCCGATCGTGGCGCTCGTCGCCGGCGTGATTATTCTCAGTGAGCACCTCGGTGTTGAGCTCCTGATCGGCGCGCCGATCGTGCTGCTCGGGTGTTGGTTGGCCGCGATGGGCGGCACGAAGAAAGAAGCCGTGCTTCCGGAACCAGACCCCACGCCGCTGGGCTAGTTGCGGCGCGAGGGTACGTCTGCTCCGAGTCGTCACATGGCAATCCGAGCATGCGCGCGGTCGTAAACTGGTGAGAACTGAGCAGAGTGCTCACCAAACTCAGGAGTGACATAGTGGCGTTGATCGTGCAGAAGTACGGCGGCTCATCCGTTGCGGATGCTGAGAGCATTAAGCGAGTCGCTAAGCGCATTGTCGACACGCGTCGCGCCGGCCACGATGTTGTCGTTGCCGTCAGCGCGATGGGTGACACCACCGACGAGCTTCTCGAGCTCGCGCACGAAGTGGCACCGATTCCGGCACCGCGTGAACTCGACATGCTGCTCTCCAGCGGTGAGCGCATCTCGATGGCGTTGCTCGCCATGACGATTCACTCGATGGGCTTCGAAGCGCGCTCCTTCACCGGCAGCCAAGCCGGAATGATCACCGACTCGCACCATGGTTCGGCCCGCATCGTCGACGTCACCCCGGTGCGCGTACGCGAAGCGCTCGATGAGGGCGCCATCGTCATCGTCGCTGGCTTCCAGGGCTTCAACCGCGATACCCGCGACATCACGACGCTCGGCCGTGGCGGTTCTGACACGACGGCCGTTGCGCTTGCCGCCGCGCTCAACGCAGACGTCTGCGAAATCTATAGCGACGTTGACGGTATTTTCACCGCCGACCCGCGCGTGGTTCCGAACGCCCGCAAGCTCGCCACCGTCTCGAGCGAAGAAATGCTCGAGCTCGCCGCCAACGGCGCCAAGGTTCTTTACATTCGTGCCGTCGAGTTTGCTCGTCGCCACGGTGTTCTCATTCACGCTCGTTCGACGTTCTCGTCGAACGAAGGCACATACGTTCTTGGGGAGGGGCAGAAGCCTCCCCACTACATCGAGGGAGCTGACATGGAAGAGCCCATCGTCGCCGGAGTCGCCACCGATCTCGGCCAGGCCAAGATTACGGTCACCGGTGTACCTGATGTTCCGGGTAAGGCCGCAGAGATCTTCAAGATCGTCGCGAAGTCGGGTGCCAACGTAGACATGATCGTGCAGAACGTGTCGGCAGCAGCAACCAACCGCACCGACATTTCGTTCACGGTTCCGAAGTCTGACGCAGCTGTCGCACTGCGCGCGCTCGCCGCTGACCAGGCTGAGGTTGGCTTCGAGAGTCTCGTGCACGACGACCAGATCGGCAAGCTCTCGGTTGTGGGCGCCGGTATGCGCGTGCACTCCGGCGTCTCGGCCACGCTGTTCGAAGCGCTGAGCACCGCGGGCGTCAACATCGAGATGATCTCAACGTCGGAGATTCGTATCTCGGTCGTGCTGCGCGCCGATGACATCGTCTCCGCCGCGAAGGCCGTGCACACCGCCTACGGTCTCGACGCCGAGACCGAAGCTGTCGTTCACGCCGGCACCGGTCGCTAAGACTCAACACGAATGCCCCGCCGATTGGCGGGGCATTCGTCGTTCTCGGGCCTGGTTAGGCGGCCGGGCGCGAGCGGAGCACGTGCTGAGCGGCATCCCGATCGTCGGCGTTAATGGAAAGGTCGTAGTCAACAACGACCGAGGCCCACTCCATGACGAAGCGGCACTGCAACTCGCGTGCTGGCGGTAGCCAGCGTGACGGACCCGAATCGCTCTTGGCCTGGTTCGTTGCCTCGCCTGATGCCCGTAGGTTGCGCGGGTCGTTGGCGAACGTTTCACGTTGCTCGGGTGACCACTCGTGTGCGCCCTGACGCCAGGCCCAGGCCAGCGCCACGATGTGGTCAATCTGCACGCGGGGTGACGTATCGGGCCCGTTTACGAACTCAATCGATGCGCCGGAATATGGGTCAGTCAGCGTGCCGGTCAGCACCTTGCAGTCACGGGTGCCTGGTTTAAACGAGGGATCCGCGAGGTCGCGCGCCAACATGTCGTTACGGGTGTCGCACCCGTTGCGGTCGACATCGGCCCACCGTTGCCCAAACAGGTCGCGGTCATAGTCGGGCGCGGAGTTGCCGTCGGCCAGTGCGAGCGCGTCGAGTGCGGCAATCGCGGCGGCCGGGTCGGCGACGGAACCGGAGGCGATTGTGTCAGAAGACGGTGTGGGGAGTGTGCCAGGGGCGGTGATGCTGGGCATCGGCGTGGGCTCGGCAAGCGGAGTCGAATCGCTCGGCACCAACAGCCGGGTGACGATGAGCGCCGCCACGGCGATGGCAAAAACAACCAGCGCCTTCACAAACCACGGTGTGCGCTGGCGACGGCGTCGCACGGGTGGGCGCCAGCGGCGATTCGGTGAGGGGCGACTCGGAAGGGATCTTGCGGCGCGCACCCGCTCATCACGCACTATTGACACGATTTCGACAGTATCGGTTGCCGTCGACATTCACGATTTGAGGCGCGCCTCCTCGCATTCAGCTCCGAAACGCTCGGGCAAGCATCTGGCCAGCTTCGTGGAGCCAGTGGGCGGGCTCGCCAAGCGCACGATCGGCGGAACCAGCAAGTGCGGTGAGTGACACGGCTTCTGTGAAGATCGTGGTGTTAGCGTCGGCAGTGATACGCCCCGCGGCGAGCATCGGCACGGCACCGAGCGCCTGAGCGAGCGCCGCGATGAAGGACGGAACCTTGCCATCACCCGATTGGCCGTCGTACGACCCCTCGCCGGTGATCACGACATCGGCGTCGGCGATCGCCTCGCGCAACCCGATCAGATCAGCCACAGCGGTCGCCCCCGGAGTGAGGGTCGCCCCCCACGCCACAAAAGCACCACCGACCCCACCGGCGGCGCCGGTGCCGGGTGTCAAAGGGTTGAGGCCCAGTAGATCGGCCAATCGCGCAAGGGCAGCATCGACGACCGGAATCTCCTCGGCCGACAGCCCCTTCTGCGGGCCAAAGACCGCCGCCGCACCCCGCGGCCCGACGAGGGGATTCGTGACGTCGGTCAGCGCACGAACATCGGGCACGGCGCGCATGCCGGAGAGGTCGACGGCAACGATATCGGCAAGCCCGCGCGCACCGCGCGCAACGGGCGTACCGTCAGCGCCAAGAAAGCGAGCTCCCAGTGCCGACAGCATGCCGGTTCCGCCGTCCGTCGACGCACTCGAGCCGATGCCCACCACAATCTGCGTCGCGCCATGATCAAGTGCGGCAGCGATGGCCTGCCCGAGCCCGGTCGTGTCCGCGTCCCACGGCAGCAGCTCGTCAAGCAGTTCAATTCCGCTCGTTGACGCGAGATCGATCACCGCCGTGCCGTCCGGCAAGAGAAGCCACGAAGTCTCGACAGGGCCGCCCGCAGGACCGGTCACCGTGATCGGCTGGGGAGCGGAACCAGAAACCGCGGCTGCAAAGGCAGCGACGGTTCCCTCGCCACCATCCGCCATCGGTCGGTACACAAACTCCGCATCTGGGTCGACGGATGCCCAGCCGGCAGCGAGTGCAATCGCGGCATCGGTGGCCGTGATGGTGCCTTTGAAACTATCGGGGGCAAGAACGATGCGCGTCATGTCAGCGCGTGCTCTCGCGCTCGATCAGCGTTGTCGCGACGATAGCTTCGGCTGATGCGGCCTCTGTGCCTTCGATGTCGGCAATGAGTGCGTCGACCGCGCGGTGGGCGAGGGCAGCGAAATCTTGCCGAATCGTGGTGAGGGGCGGCTGGTAGTTGGTGGCGTCCGGAACATCATCGAAGCCGATCACACCGACGTCGGCGGGCACGCCACGGCGTTGTTCGGCGAAAGCACGCAACAACCCCAGCGCCATTTGGTCGTTCGCGCAGAAGACGGCCGGAGCTGCACTCAGGGCCGTACCCGACTCATATCCAGATTCAGCGCTCCAGTCGCCGCGCACTGGTTCCGGAACCTCGACGTCTGCCGCAGTCAGCGCCTTGCGCCAGCCCCGCTCGCGCTCGATGGCAGCAAACGAATCGGCGGGGCCAGCGAGGTGATGAACCGATGCGTAGCCGCGCTTGAGGAGGTGGGTCGTGGCAGCAAAAGCGCCGCCGGCATGATCGCTGTGAACCACAGTGAGACCCACCGTGTGCGGGGCATCGACGATGACGAGCCGCAGGCCGTGGGGGAGTGCGTTGGCCGCGACCTGGGCGGAGGCTTCGTTGAGCACGATCGCGCCATCAGCCTCCTGCTCGGCGAGCGCCGCGAACGCCGCGTCCACCCCGTTCGCAGCCGTGACGAGCACGAGAGCGTAGCCGCGTTCGGCCGCGGCCTCGGCGGTCGCCTGCAGCATGCGGGAGTTGCCGAACGTGGTGAGCGTTGTGAGGACGAGGCCAATCGTCTGCGACCGGCCGGTGCGCAGGGCGCGTGCCGCGCGGTGCGGACGGTAGCCGAGCTCCGCCATGGCACTCTCAATGCGCGCACGGGTTTCGGGGTCGACGCGCGGACTACCGTTGACGACGCGCGAAACGGTCTGGCCCGAGACGCCAGCGCGGGCGGCGACCATGGCCATGGAGACGCGCCCTGTGGGGGCCGTCGTGCTCGACGGCGAATTGATGTCTGAAGTCACCGGTGTCCCTTCCCCGTGCATCCGGTCATGTTGACGTTATCACGCAGAATGTGGAACCATGTTGACGTGAACACGCGTCAGGAGACAAGCACTCTCACCGGTGGCATCGTTCGCCGTGCGACCACGCTGGCAGACGGCCGGGAGCTCATCTATTTTGATGACCCCGACACCACGCTCGGCCCTGACCGCAATGTTGACGCGCGCATGCTCGACCCGCGCCCCGAGGTCTCATCAATGCGCCTCGACGTGCTCACTGGCGACTGGATCACGGTCGCCGCGAACCGCCAGAACCGCGTCATGATGCCGGGGGCTGACGCAGACCCGCTGGCACCGCAGACGCCTACCAACCCCTCCGAGGTTCCGTCGCTCTATGACGTTGCCGTGTTCGAGAACAAGTCCCCGGCGTTTGGCCCTGCACTGCTGGAAACCACCGGAATCGCCCCGGCAGCCGGAAACCCGCCGCTCGGGCTCGATGACCTCACCGAGCTCGGTCTCGGCCGCACGCGCAACGCCATCGGCCGCTGCGAAGTCGTGTGCTTCAGCCCTGAGCACTCCGGTTCGTTCGGCACGCAGACCGTGACACGTGCGCGCACCGTGATCGAAGCGTGGGCGGATCGCGCCGCCGCGCTGTCGAAACTGCCCGGCGTGCAGCAGGTCTTCCCGTTCGAAAACCGCGGTGAGGCGATCGGCGTGACACTGCCGCACCCGCATGGCCAGATCTACGCGTACCCGTACGTGACACCGCGCACGGCGCGCACCCTCGAGAGCATCGAGCGCACGGGTGCCGACCTGTTCCAGCGCATTCTTGACTTCGAACGCGCGTCAGAGCGCATTGTTTTTGCGGGGGAGTACTGGACGGCATTCGTGCCTTTCGCCGCGCGATGGCCGCTCGAGGTTCACCTCATGCCCAACCGCCACGTCGCCGACTTCGCGGAAACCACGACGGCCGAACGCGATGAACTCGCGCCCCTGTATTTGCGCCTGTTGCGCGGCGTCGACGCGATGTACGACACCCCAACGCCGTACATCGCGGCCTGGCATCAGGCGCCTGTCAACGTCGGCCGCGACAGTGTGCGCTTGCACCTGCAGCTGACGAGCCCGCGCCGCGCGGCTGACAAGCTGAAGTTCTTGGCCGGCTCCGAAGCTGCAATGTGGGCGTGGGCAGCTGAAGTGACGCCCGAACAGGGTGCGCAGCGCATCCGCGAAGCCATCGAGCGCGCGCACGTGTGACCTTCCCGAACCCGAACCTGCAAGGCAACACCGTGACTCAACCCGCCCTCACCCCGCACGACGCCGCTTCGGCGCTGTTCACAGACATGACGGCACACGTGCCTGTCGGCCTCTGGTCGGCACCCGGCCGCGTCAACCTCATCGGTGAGCACACCGACTACAACGAGGGTTTCGTGCTGCCGTTCGCGATCTCGCACCGCACGGTCGCCGCCGTCGGCCTGCGCGATGACGCCCGCATTCGCGTGGCCTCGACCTTCGCCGTCGAGCCGGTCGAGGTGGCTCTTGCCGAGCTGAACACCCTCTTTCCGACGCCCGCTGGTTCCGCCCCCGCCGTTCCGGAGTGGGCCGCCTACCCGCTGGGCGTCGCGTGGGCGTTGCTTGCCGACCGCGCCATCGACGTACCCGGTGTCGACATTGCCATCGCCTCCGAGGTTCCGGTCGGTGCCGGGTTGTCGTCGTCGGCGGCCATCGAAGGCGCCGCAGCATCGGCATTGAACGAGCTGTGGAACCTGGGGTTGAGTGCTAAGGAACTCGCCAGCATCGGGCGCAGGGCTGAGAACGAGGCCGTTGGCGCACCGACCGGCATCATGGACCAAACCGCGTCGATGCTCGGTGAGCCCGACGCGGCGAT
Organism: uncultured Microbacterium sp.; assembly: GCA_947503655.1. Lineage (GTDB taxonomy): Bacteria > Actinomycetota > Actinomycetes > Actinomycetales > Microbacteriaceae > Microbacterium. Next base: position 32,863 of record CANNEP010000004.1, on the reverse strand, counting down.
TTTCTTGGACTGCCGATCGCTGCAGAGCGAACTGGTGCCGCTCGGCATGGCCGAAGCGCACCTCGCGATTCTGGTCATCGACACACACGTCAAGCACGCGCACGCCACCGGCGGTTACCGCGATCGCCGCGACGCGTGCGAGCGTGGCGCGGCCATCATGGGTGTCTCGGCGCTGCGCGATGTTTCGGTCGCCGACCTTGATCGGGCGGCCGAACTGATGGACGACGTGACGTTCCGCCGCGTTCGCCACATCGTCACCGAGAACCAGCGCGTGCTCGACACCGTCGAGGTGCTGCGCGCCGAGGGTGCACGCGCGATCGGCGACCTGTTGGTGGCCTCGCACGCATCGATGCGCTATGACTTCGAGATCTCGGTCGCCGAGCTCGACACCGCCGTCGATGCGGCGCTCGCGGCCGGTGCCATCGGAGCCCGCATGACCGGCGGTGGCTTTGGTGGTGCGGGCATCGCGCTTATCGAGGCCAGTGCCGTCGACGCCGTATCGGCCGCGGTTCTCACCGCGTTCGCCGACGCCGGCTTCGCTGCCCCGAACCTGTTCACCGTCGCGCCGTCCATCGGCGCCCACCGCGACGAGTAGCGCGCTGCACACAAAATGATTGCGGGGTCGGAACCAGTCGTTCCGACCCCGCAATGCATTGCGTTCAGGGTCTTTTGTAGATATCGCGTCGATGCCCGATCTCGATCGCAAGCACGATGAGTTCAGAATCGCGAATCTCACAGAGCACGCGGTAATCGCCTACGCGGTAACGCCATTTGCCTGAGAGTCCGGCGGTGAGGCCCTTACCCTGTGCGCGTGGGTCGTCACAGCAGTCGACATTCTTATTCAGCCAGGCAACGATGATGCGGCGAACGCCTGGATCGAGCTTGCTGAGTTGTTTGTCGGCTCGTTGAGAATAAAGGAGATGCCACATTTAAAGGTATTTCGCCGCGACCTCGTCGGCTGTCAGCGTCTTAGGGTCAGCGTCAAACTCACGCTTCGCGTCTTCCCACGCGACCAGATCCAGTTCGTCTTCGATACGTGAGAGTGCTGCACTGCGTACGAACTCAGAAATGCTCATACCAAAGGTCTTTGCATAATCAGCAAGTACTTGTTTCTCAGACTCCGCGAGACGCAGAGTTACGGTTGTTGTAGCCATGTCAGCCTCCTGTGTTACATCGTAACACTTTCGGTTAATCTCGTGACTGTCTAATCTCGCGCGATGGCGGCGGTCGCTCTACTTCTCGTGCTAAAGAGCAAGATCGCACTCGCGCGCACAAAACCAATGCGGGGTCGGAACCCGTGGTTCCGACCCCGCATTCGTTGCGTTTGCGAGGCTAGCGCCAGCCGAGGGCCGGGGCGACGTCCTTGAGAATCGACTCGATGACGTGGGTGTTGTACGCCACGCCGAGCTGGTTCGGCACCGTCAAAAGCAGGGTGTCTGCGGCCTCGATGGCCTCGTCGCCGCGCAACTGTTCGATGAGTGCCTCGGGCTCTGCCGCGAACGAGCGGCCGAAGATTGCGCGACCGATGGGGTCGCCGCCGATCGTGCCGATCTGGTCGTCGGTGTCGCGGTCGAAGGCGAAGTAGCGGTAGTCCTCGTCGGTGGTGAGGGCGAAGATGGAGCGGCTCACCGAAACGCGTGCGTCGCGCTGGTGTCCGGCCTCCTTCCACGCGTCGCGGTACAGCTCGATCTGCTCGCGCTGCTGCACGTGGAACGGCTTGCCGCTCTCATCAGCCTTCAGCGTCGAGCTCATCAGGTGCATGCCCGCTTCGGCAGCCCACACGGCGGTGGCGTTAGACGCGGCGCCCCACCAAATACGGTCACGGAGGCCGGGGGATTGCGGCTCAATACCGAGTAGCCCCGGCGGGTTCGGGAACATCGGGCGCGGGTTCGGCTCAGCAAACTTCGCGCCGTCGATCACCTGCAAGAACGTTTCGGTATTCGCACGCGCAACGTCAGCCATCGTCTGACCCTCAGGGGCGTCGTAGCCAAAATACTTGTAGCCGTCGATGACCTGCTCGGGTGACCCACGGCTCACGCCGAGCTGCAGGCGGCCATCAGAAATGAGGTCGGCGGCCGCCGCATCCTCGGCCATGTACATCGGGTTTTCGTAGCGCATGTCGATAACGCCGGTACCGATCTCGATCTTCGAGGTCTTCGCGCCAATGGCGGCGAGCATCGGGAAGGGCGAGCCTAGTTGGCGGGCGAAGTGGTGAACGCGGAAGTACGCGCCATCGGCGCCAATCTCTTCCGCCGCCACGGCGAGGTCAATCGCCTGGTGCAGCATGTCGCTCGCAGAGCGCGTGTGCGATTCGGGGTGAGGAGTCCAATGCCCGAAGGAGAGGAAGCCGATTTTCTTCATGATTGATGCAACCACACAACCACTGGTTCCATTCCCATGAATGTGTTTCGCCTGCGAAATGGGTACGTTTTCGCCCGACTGGCGGCCATTCGGCGTCACACGGCGAGAGGCGGTCACGTGGCGGTTGTAAGATCAGCCAACGGCAATGATCGCCGAACGTGGCAACGCGTCGGCCCTGGCGCGTCCACTTCCCCCATCGAAGGACTCGACATGACGCGTATTTCAGAATCTGGATTCTCCGTTGCCATCGTCGGCGCGACCGGTCAGGTCGGCACCGTGATGCGTGAGATTCTCCAGGAGCGCGCCTTCCCAATTCGCGAGCTGCGTCTTTTCTCGACTGCCCGCTCCGCAGGTAAGGCCATTGAATTTGGTGGCCACTCGATCATCGTTGAAGATGTTGCGACCGCCGACCCAGCAGGCATTGAGATCGCGCTGTTCTCGGCCGGTGCCACCGGCTCCCGCGCACACGCCCCGCGCTTCGCTGAAGCCGGTGCTGTTGTCATTGACAACTCCAGCGCGTGGCGCATGGACCCGGAGGTTCCGCTCGTCGTGAGCGAAGTGAACCCCGAGGAGACGGTCAACCCGCCGAAGGGCATCATCGCAAACCCCAACTGCACGACGATGGCGGCTATGCCGGTTATCAAGCCGCTCCACGAAGCCGCTGGCCTCGAGCGCCTCATCGTGTCGACGTACCAGGCTGTGAGTGGCTCGGGCCTCGCCGGAGCCCAGGAGCTCCTCGGCCAGGTTGAGGGAGTGTTGGCGCAGGAGAATGTGCTCGACCTTGTGCACGACGGTAGCGCCGTTGACTTCCCTCAGCCGGAGAAGTACGTCGCACCCATCGCGTTCGACGTCATTCCGCTCGCCGGTAGCCTCGTCGACGACGGACTCAATGAGACCGACGAAGAAAAGAAGCTCCGCAACGAGAGCCGCAAGATTCTCGGCCTGCCCGACCTCCGTGTTGCTGGCACGTGCGTGCGTGTTCCGGTGTTCACCGGCCACTCGCTGTCGATCCACGCCGAGTTCGCCGACGACATCACGCCCGACCGTGCCCGCGAGATTCTCGCTGGCGCTCCCGGTGTGACGCTCGAAGAGGTTCCGACGCCCCTCCAGGCCGCCGGCAACGACCCGAGCTACGTTGGCCGCATCCGCGCTGACCAGTCGGCCCCCGAAAACAAGGGCCTCGTTCTGTTCATCTCGAACGACAACCTCCGCAAGGGCGCCGCGCTCAACGCAGTGCAGATTGCCGAGGTCGTCGCGAAGCGCCTCGCTTCGTAAGCCGCAATACTCATGACGATCGCGTCGGGCCTTCGGGCTCGGCGCGATCGTCGTTGCGGCGAAGCCATCACGGTGCTCTTGGTTTCCGAAGATGTGCGCATCGTGGCGGCGGTGAGCGTGGTCGTTATCTGTCTCACGATGAGCGGCATCGTCGCGTGGGCCTCCGGCTCCGGAACCGCGGGGCGCGCAATCGCGCGGTCTCTGCTCACCGGGCTTTTCGTAGCCGTTCTTGCGTACAGTGCTGGCCTCCTGCTCGAGACGATTGACCAGTTCGTGCCCCAAATCGACGGCAACCGCAACAACTAGCGCGATAGCGGAACCATCAATACCGCCGAAAGAAGGGGAGTTCTTACCGTTCGCATCAATTGGCCCCTGCCTGAACCCGCCCCCGGGCAAAGGTGAGCGCATGAACGGCTTAAACTAGTCGGGTGAGTGAAACTGTAGACGTCGTTCTTATTGGTGGCGGAGTGATGAGTGCCACCCTTGGCACCCTTATCTCAGAGCTTCAGCCGGACTGGAAGATCGTCGTCTTTGAACGACTCTCCGACGTGGCACAAGAATCGTCGAACGCGTGGAACAACGCGGGCACCGGTCACGCCGCCCTCTGCGAACTGAACTACATGCCGGCAGCAGCCGATGGTTCCGTCAACGCGGCCAAGGCCATCTCGATCAACGAGCAGTTCCAACAGAGCCGCCAGCTCTGGACGACGCTGATGGCAGAGGGCATGCTGAGCGCGCCCGACACGTTCATCAACCCGACTCCTCACATGACTTTCGTCACCGGCGAGAAAGACGTCAAGTACCTCAAGACCCGCTACGAAGCGCTCAAGAACGAGCCGCTGTTTGCCGGTATTGAGTACAGCGAAGACAGCCGCGTCATCAACCAGTGGGCACCGCTGCTCATGCAGAAGCGTGTCGCTGGCGAGCCGTTCGCCGCTACCCGCGTTCCTGCCGGTACGGACGTTGACTTTGGTTCCGTCACCCGCCAGCTGTTCGACAACATGGTCGACAAGGGCGCGACGCTCTACACGAACCGTGAGGTTCGTAAGCTCAAGCGTCAGAAAGACGGCACGTGGAAGGTGAACTTCCGCGACATGCTCGGCCGTACGCCCGGTTCGATTAACGCGAAGTTCGTCTTCGTTGGTGCCGGTGGCTGGGCCCTCAAGCTTCTGCAGGGCTCGGGTATCCCCGAGATCAAGGGCTACGGTTGCTTCCCGATCGGTGGCCAGTGGCTGAAGACCTCGAACCCGGCAATCGTTGCGCAGCACAAGGCCAAGGTCTACTCGCAGGCCGCCGTTGGTGCCCCGCCGATGTCAGTGCCGCACCTCGACACCCGCGTTGTCGACGGTGAGACCTCGATTCTGTTTGGCCCGTTCGCGACCTTCACGCCGAAGTTCCTGAAGAACGGCAACATGATGGACCTCATCACGCAGGTTCGCTTCCACAACGTCTTCAGCATGATCAAGGTTGGTCTCACGAACTTCAACCTCATCAAGTACCTCGTCAGCGAACTGATGAAGACGCACAAGGGCAAGGTCGACTCGCTGCGCGAGTTCATGCCGACCGCGAAGGATGAAGACTGGGTTCTTCTCAACGCTGGTCAGCGTGCTCAGGTGATGAAGGGCGGCAAGCTGCAGTTCGGTACCGAGGTCATCGCACACCACGATGGCTCGATCGCCGGCCTGCTCGGCGCATCGCCGGGTGCATCGACCGCCGTGTCGATCATGCTCGACCTGCTGAACACGTGCTTCCCCGACCGCATCGCCGAGTGGGAGCCGCGCCTCAAGGAGCTCATCCCCACGTACGGTGAGACGCTGAACGACAAGCCGGCCGAGGCCGACAAGGTTGTTTCGGCTACTGCTGAGGCGCTGAACATCAACCGCTAAGCACTCACGCTATGACGAGCCCGCTCCGGTAATAGGGGCGGGCTCGTTGCTATTTCGGGCCGCCGTGGCCGGTCGCGGCGGAGCCGAGCCGGACTCCTTTGTAGACTCGTCTGGTGGCCAAACTGTACTTCCGCTACGGCGCGATGAACTCCGGGAAGTCGACTGCACTCTTGCAGGCGGCCTACAACTATGAAGAGCGCGGCCAGCACGTGCTTTTGGTGAAGCCGGCGATCGATACCAAGGGTGCCAGCCAGGTGGAGTCGCGCCTCGGTATGACTCGCGAAGTCGACATTCTGCTCGCCGCCGACGACAATGCGCGCGACGTCATTTCGGCCGAGCGTGACCGCCTCGCACAGAATGCCGCTGACGCTCTGGTTCCGGATGAACACCGCGTGGCGTGCCTCCTCGTCGACGAAGCGCAGTTTCTCACACCCGCACAGATTGACGATCTGTTTCGCATCGCCGTGCTCGACAACATTCCGGTGTTGGCCTACGGCATCCGCACCGACTTTCGCACGCAGGCCTTCCCCGGCTCGCGGCGCCTGCTCGAAATTGCGCACTCGCTCGAAGAGCTCAAGACGATTTGCCGCTGTGGCCGCAAAGCCGTGTTCAACGGTCGCGTGATCGGCGGGCGCTTCATCTTCGACGGCGACCAGGTCGCGATCGATGCGGCAACAGCAGCGGTGCGCGAAGAACACTTCGTGACTTACGAATCGCTGTGCGGTGCGTGCTACCTCGAAGAATCTGGTGGCGTGCTGTTGCCGCACGGTCTGGAATAAGACGAGGCGACGAAGTCTCGCCAACTAAACTGGCGGTATGCGCGTACTTCTCGCCGGCGGCGCCGGCTACATTGGCACTCACACGGCCGTTGCCCTGCTTGACGCAGGTCACGAGGTCGTTCTCCTTGATGACCTGTCGGCAACGTCGGCTGTCGCCGCCGAGCGCGTCGCGGAGATCACCGGCAAGCCAGCTCCGCTCGTCGTCGGCGACGCGAAGGATGACACCACCGTCGCGCGTGTTTTTGACGAGTTCGGCCCGTTTGACTCGATCATTCACCTTGCAGCGCACAAGGCTGTCGGCGAGTCCACGCAGTTGCCGCTGAAGTACTACTCCAACAACCTCGACAGCACGTTTGCGCTACTGCGCGTCGGCCTGGAGCGTGGCCTCAAATCGTTCGTATTCTCCAGCACCGGAACCGTCTACTCCGACCCTGCGGATCTTCCGTTTACGGAGGAGTCGACGACAAGCGTGGACCTGTCGAACCCGTACTCGAAGTCCAAGCGCATGAACGAGAAGGTGCTCGAAGACGTCGCCGCTGTCACGCCCGAACTCGCCGTCACCGTGCTGCGCTACTTCAACCCGGTTGGTGCGCACGCGTCGGGCCTGATTGGTGAAGACCCCGCCGGCATCCCCAACAACCTCATGCCGTTCGTGTCACGCGTCGCGATCGGCACGCTCGCCGAGGTCGGTATTTTCGGTGACGACTACGACACCCCCGATGGCACCGGCCTGCGTGACTACATCCACGTTGTTGACCTTGCTGCCGGCCACGTGGTTGCTCTCGAACAGGCACAGCCCGGCTACTCGGTCTACAACCTCGGTACCGGCGAGCCGGTGAGCGTGAAGGGCGTCGTGGCCGCGTTTGAGCGCGCCATTGGTCGCGAACTCCCCGTCAACATCAAGAGCCGCCGCCCAGGCGACGTCGCTGCGACGTACTGTGACCCGTCGAAGGCGGAGCGCGAGCTCGGCTGGAAGGCACAGCTCACGATTGACGACGCGTGCCGCGACTACTGGACGTGGCAAACCAAGAACCCGCAGGGTTACAACGGTTAATAATCAAACGGCGGCCAGGAGTGATCTGGCCGCCGTTGTCTTTTCACAAACTAGGAGAGCTGGGGGATGAGTACATCGAGGTGATCGGCGGTGTCTGCCGGGCCCTCAACGCTCACGCACGCGACGCCCATGTCGAGCACCGGGCGGTCGTTGCCGCCCTCGTCGAGGCGGTCGCCGTAGAACAGCATGTCGTCGAGCGAAATGCCGGTGGCTGCGGCCAGTTTGTTCATGCCGTAGGCCTTGTCGATGCCCTTGCGGGTGATGTCGATCGAGGTCGAACCGCCGGAGCGAACCTCGAGCTCCGGCAAGTGCACGGCGACAGCATCGCGCAAGCGCGCCTTCTTCGAGCCATCCGGATCCCAGGCCTTCTTGGCGTCAAGCGGAGCCTGCTGGCCGAGAGCTGAGAACGTGATCTGTGACCCGCGGTCCTCGAGAATGTTGCCCCATGGTTCCGCCTCCCACAGGCCGAGCGCACGCGCCTCAGTCTCGACGATACGCAGAGCCTCGGCTTTCTGAGCCTCGGTGAGGTTCTCGGCATACAGAGGGGCGAAGGCGGAACCATCGTGGCGCCAGTACTGCGTGCCGCACGTGGGAAGCAGGTGGATGCGTGTCACATCGGTGTCGGCAGGGAGATTAGCGACGAGCTGACTGTTGAACTGCTCCCACTGACCACCCGAAATAATGGCCACCTCAACGTGTTGGCTGAGTGCCGAAAGCAACGCACCCATGCGGGCATCGATCGCGGTCTTCGAAGGGGCGAGAGTGTCGTCAAGGTCGAAGGCGACCAGTAGCGGTGTCGTCATAACTCTTCCGGGTCAGGGGGGGCAGAACCGCTCCATCTTATCGACGGCACCTGGGGGGTTGCCGTCGAAGCGGGGTGCGGCGCTCTATTCGGCGATTGTCACGCTGTAGCCAGCCGCCTGAACTTGAGCGCGCCCGTCCAAAGGCACAGCGAGGAACGCAAAAGGGCCGGATCATTTGATCCGGCCCTTTCACTATTGTCGGGGTAACAGGATTTGAACCTGCGGCCTCTTCGTCCCGAACGAAGCGCGCTACCAAGCTGCGCCATACCCCGTGACAACTGTTCTAGTCTAGCCCATGTTCTGCGCCGCTCTTGACCACTTGTGGGTCGACCATCCGCGAAAACCAAACCGCACCGGCCGAAAACTGCAAAACAAATTGCTCAGCAGCTTTGTGGTTCCGCAGCCTTCGTTGTTAGGCGGAACGCGGAACCAGGGTGATGAGTGAGGCTTCCGGACGGCACGCAAAGCGCACCGGAGCGTAGATCGAGTGGCCGACGCCTGCGCTGACGTTGAGAGGGATAGCGCGGCTGTCGTCGTGCCATGTGGAGAGGCCTCGTGCCTGGTGCAGCGGAATGTCGCAGTTGGCGACGAGCGCGCCAAAGCCCGGCATGCGAACCTGGCCGCCGTGTGTGTGGCCGGCGAACAGCACATCGGCGCCGCCCGCCATGAGTCCGTCCAGCACGCGGCGGTACGGGGCGTGGGCGACACCAAACTTCAGTTCGGTGTCGGCGACGCTCGCCGCAAGTTCCGGAACCATGTCCATGCGGTCGCGACCGACGTGCGGGTCATCGACGCCAAACGCGCCGATGCGGTGGCCGCGCACTTCAAGCGTGGCAGCCGCGTTGTTTAGTGGGTGCCAACCGAGTGCGTCGGTGAAGTATTCATCGAGTGCGCCGGTGTCGAGCGTCTCGACCGGGCCTTCGCCCGGCTCAGACGGGCCCGCGAAGTACTTGAGCCAGTTACGGGGGCGTGGCGCGACGATGTCGTTCGAGCCGTGTACGTAGAGCCCCGGAACACCTGCGAGGCCCGCAAAGCCCGCCTTGATGCCGCGGAGGGCATCTTGGTGGCCCAGGTTGTCACCCGTGTTGATGACGAGGTCGGGGCGCAACGACGCGAGCGAGGCGAGCCACGCCTGCTTGCGGCCCTGCCATGGTGCCATGTGCACGTCCGACAGATGCAGAATGCGGATCGGATCGGTGCGCGGCAGCAGAATCGCTACCGTGTGCTGTCGCAGGGTGTACAGGTGGCGTTCGATGCCGAAGCCCCAGGTCGCTGCGGCGGCACCAGCGATGCCGGCCGCAGCAACCACACGGCGTGCGGTGTTTCGAGATGAACTCACTTGCACTTTTCTCGTTCGTACGTGATCGACACCGGTGTCTGCTTTGTTGCGACGGTTCCGGAACCAGGGGACTGCGCGGTGACTTCGCCCTCCTTGGGAGCGTCGTCCTTCTCGACACACGACTCCTGGATGCTCGTGAAACCAGCGTTGATGAGAGTTGACTTCGCGTCCTTCACCGACATACCTGAGACGTCAGGAACGGTGCCGCCCTTGCCGTCGCTCGGGGAGATCGTGACCGTCGAGCCGGCGACAACGGAACCGGCACCCGGGTCCTGCTGCTCGACGATGCCCTTGGGCTGGCTACCCGGAATCTCGGGGCCCACGGTAACGCTAAAGCCAGCGTCTTCGAGGGCCTTCTCGGCGTCAGCGACGCTCATACCGACAACGTTCGGCAGATCCTTGTAGATCTGACGCGAGAGGTTGGGGTCGGGCTGCGGGAAGGCGTCGCCGCCGAAGAGCGAGTTAGCAACGCCCTGCGACTCGCGCGAGAGCTTGTAGCGCAGGTCGGTGAGCTTGCCAGCATCGAGCCAGATGCCGGTCATGTCGCTGTCGCCCTCAGCGTTGCCTACCCAGGCTGCTGTTGCGACCTTGGAGCTGGACTGCACCATCCACGTCTGGAACTCTTCGTGCGTACCCGTCTTGCCGAACACCGGAACGCCGTCCCAGTTGTTAGCGCTGCGACCCGTACCGTTTCCGTCGTTCATAACGGCGCTGAGCGGCACGATTGCGGTTGACGCGACCTCGGGACTGATTACACCGGGGGTGCACTTGGCAGCCGGTACGAGCTCCGGACGATCGGTGCCGTCGGCGTCGGTGACGCGCTCAATAAAGCGCGGCTCGCAGTACGTGCCGCCAGCAGCAATCGTTGCGTACGCGTTAGCCATCGCGAGCGGCGACACATTGTGAGATCCGAGCACCGAGAACGGGCCGGTTGTCATATCGATGGGGGTCAGCGCGCCCGGCTCGGTGACCGGGTAGCCCTCATCGTTCAGTACGACCTCACCGTTGTCGTCAAGAACGAAGTTCGGTGTTCCGTCTTTCTTGAAGTAAACGTTGTATTCCGTGCCGGCGGGAACGAGGTCGTTGGCTTCCGTCGTCGTAGCGGTGCCGAGCCAGTAGTTGCCGTTGTAGACGCCGAGGTCCATCGCAGTCTGGGCGATCTTGCACATGTCGAGCTTCTCTGCCATCGCGAAGAAGCCGGAGTTGAGGGAGTCGCGTGTGAAGCGCACCACGTCACCCGTGTAGCCCGGAGCGCCAGCGTAGTTCTGCACCATCTTGGGCGGGTCGAACTTCCACTTGTCGGTGCCGCACCCGACGGTCCAAGCCTTGCGGTTCTTGCCGTTCAATACTTCGCGAATCGAGCGGCCCTCCTTGAGCCATTCGAGCACCGTGAAGACCTTGAACGTTGAGCCCGCGGGGAAGCCGATAGCCGTTCCGTAGCCATATCGCTGGTCGGCACCGTAAACGAGGCTCGTAACGCCGGGGGTTGCGGCATCGGCCGAGGCCTCACTGAACTTCGTGTTCTGCACCATCGACAGCACGCGACCGGTTCCGACTTCGACGTTCACGATGGCAGAACCGAAGCTGGCAATACCATCAACGGTGGCGGGGGCGGTGGACTGCATGGTGCGCATGTTGTTCCACTGCAGATCCCAGTCCATCGTGGTGTAGATCTTCAGGCCCCCACGGTCGAGCGTCAGCTGGCGCTCTTCGGGCGTTGCGCCGAAGGCGGGGTCATTGAGCATCTGGATCTTGACCATTTGGCAGAAGTACTCAGCGTCATAGGCAGTGACACAGCCCGTGACCTGCGGCTGGATGTTCGGCGTGATCGGCAGGGCGACCGCGGCGTCGTAGTCAGCCTTGGTGATCTTCTTGTCGTCGTACAGGCGCCACAGCACGTAGTCGCGACGCTCTTTCGTCTCCGCGTAGTTCGTCGCCTCGCCGTTGCTTTCCCACTCAGGGCGGTCGATACGGAACGAGTTCGGGTTCTGCACCATGCCGGCGAGGATCGCTGCCTGATCGATCGTCACGTTGGCGGCAGAAACGCCAAAGTAGCGTTGCGCTGCGGCCTCAATGCCGTAGGTCACGCCACCAAAGTTGGCGATGTTGAGGTAGCCGAGAAGAATTTCTTCCTTCGAGAAGCGCTGTTCGAGGGCTATGGCGTAACGCAGCTCCTGAACCTTGCGCTTGTAGCCCTCGGCCTTTTCAGCGTTGGTTGCTTCAAGCCAGCACGCGTCCTTGGCCTCCTGCGTGACTTCTTCGGCCTCACAGCGCTGAATGAGCACGTTCTTGACGTACTGCTGCGTGATCGAAGAACCACCCTGCGTCTCACCGCCGGAAGCGTTGGAGAGTAGCGCTCGTACGGTACCGATCATGTCGATGCCGCCGTGTTCAAAGTAGCGCGGGTCTTCTGACGAGAGGAGCGCGTCAACGATGTAGGGCGATACCTCGTCATAGGTCACCGGAATGCGGTTCTGCTCCCAGAACTCTGCCATCAGCTGCGGCTGACCGGTCTGCTTGTTCGTGGCATAAATCTCGGTCGGCAGCATGAGCTTGTCGATCGCGAGGAACCCCGGAATGTTGTTGAACACGGTGATAGCGCTGGACGCTGCCGTGCTCGTGAGGGCGATCGCGGGAGTGATCGTTGCGGTCAACAAAAGACCGGCGAGGGCGCTCAACGCGGTGAATCCGAGGACTCCTCCGAGCACACCTTTAAACGTGCGATTCTTTCCAGGCATAGGCTTGATCGTAATTGAAAACCCTGGGGATCCGCCCACGGGTGAATGAGAGTCGGGAGAACAATGACGACCTGGGAGTACTTCACCACGCCGCTACTGATTCACAACACCGCCGCGATCCTCAATAACTGGGGCAAGCAGGGCTGGGAGCTTGTGCAGGTAGTTACGAACGCCGAAGGCGGCCTCGTGGCCTACTTCAAGCGTCCGGTCTCGAGCGCGGGCCCCGAGAACGCCGGCCTCGCATCGGCAGCCGTCGCAGCCAAGCAGTTTGAGGCGTGAGCATGACGATTTCTGCACGCCTCGCTGAACTGGGTATCGAACTGCCCGGTGTCGCCGCTCCCGTTGCCGCGTACATTCCGGCCATCGCTGACGGTCACCTTATCTACACCTCGGGCCAGCTCCCGATGGTTGCGGGCACACTGCCCGCTACCGGCAAGGTTGGCGACGGTCATGGCCTGGTGCCGGCTGCCGACGCCAAGCTGTACGCCCGTCAGAGCGCGCTGAACGCGCTCGCCGCAGCCGCAGCGGTTGCCGGTGGTGTCGACAACGTCACGGGCGTGCTGAAGGTTACCGGCTTCGTGGCTTCCGTTCCGGAATTCACCGGCCAGCCCGGCGTCATTAACGGCGCGAGTGAAGTGCTCGGCGAAATCTTCGGCGAAAAGGGCACCCACGCTCGCTCCGCCGTTGGTGTTCCGGTGCTTCCGCTCGACGCACCGGTTGAGGTTGAAGTCATCTTCACCACGAACTAAACGCAACACAAAAGAGCCGCGGAACCATATGGTTCCGCGGCTCTCTTGCTTACGTTGTTACTTCACCTGACGGGAGATGGTGCTCATCACCGCGGTGTCGGCCAGCGTCGTGGTGTCGCCAACCTCGCGACCCTCTGCGACGTCGCGGAGCAGGCGACGCATGATCTTGCCGGAGCGGGTCTTGGGCAGTTCTCCAACGATGTAGATGTCGCGCGGCCGAGCAATCGGGCCGATCTGCTCGCCAACCCACAGACGCAGGTTCTGCGCGAGACCCTCGGCCTGGTGCAACTTGAGGTAGCTCTCCTTGACGATGACGAAGGCCACCACGGCCTGGCCGGTCGTTTCGTCAGAAGCGCCAACAACGGCAGCCTCAGCGACCGCTTCGTTGCCGACGAGTGCCGACTCGATCTCAGCGGTCGACAGGCGGTGACCAGACACGTTCATGACGTCGTCAACGCGGCCGAGCAGCCAAATGTCGCCGTCATCGTCGAGGCGTGCGCCGTCGCCAGCGAAGTAGTAACCCTTGTCTTGGAACATCTTCCAGTACGTCTCAACGAAGCGATCCGGGTCGCCCCAAATGCCGCGCAGCATGCTGGGCCATGGTTCCGTGATGACCAGCAGGCCACCGTTGCCGTCACCGACGTCGTTGCCCTTTTCATCGACGACGTCGATCGAGATGCCGGGTAGTGCGACTTGAGCAGCACCCGGCTTCGTCTCGGTGATGCCGGGCAACGCCGAAATCATGATCGCGCCGGTTTCGGTCTGCCACCACGTGTCAACGATGGGGGCGGTGTCGCCGCCGATGACGTGGCGGTACCACATCCACGCCTCGGGGTTGATGGGCTCACCAACAGAGCCGAGTAGACGCAGCGACGACAGGTCGAACTGTTCCGGAACCTGACGGCCCATCTTCATGAACGAGCGAATAGCGGTCGGTGCCGTGTAGAGAATGGTGACGCCATACTTTGCGACGAGCTCCCACCAGCGACCCGGGTGCGGGCTGTCGGGCGTGCCTTCGTAGAGCACCTGGGTCACACCGTTGGCCAGCGGGCCGTAAGTGACGTAGGTGTGGCCGGTGATCCAGCCGATGTCGGCGGTGCACCAGTAGACGTCGGTCTCGGGGTGGAGGTCGTGCACCGTGCGGTTCGTGAACGCTGCCTGCGTCAGGTAACCACCCGACGTGTGGAGGATGCCCTTGGGGTTTCCCGTGGTTCCGGACGTGTACAGGATGAACAGCGGGTTCTCGGAGTCGAAGCCTTCAGCAACGTGCTCGTTGGAGGCAGACGGAACCAGGTCGTTCCACCAGAGGTCACGGCCCTCGGTCCACTGCACCTCGTTGCCGCAACGGTTGACGACGAGAACCTTCTCGACGGTCGCCTGCTCACCGTTGCCACGGTCGGCCAGAGCCTGGTCGACGGCGGGCTTCAGCGGCGAAACGCGGCCCTTGCGGTAGCCGCCGTCTGCGGTGATGACGACCTTTGCTCCGGCGTCATCGATGCGCGAACGAAGGCTGTCGGCGGAGAAACCACCGAAGACAACCGAGTGGATGGCGCCGAGACGTGCCACGGCGAGCATCGAGGCGATCGCCTCGGGAATCATCGGGAGGTAGATCGCAACGCGGTCGCCCTGGCCGACGCCGAGGTCGGTGAGAACGTTGGCGAGGCGCTTGACTTCGTCGGTGAGCTGCGCGTAGGTAACTTCGCGGGTGTCACCCGGCTCGCCCTCGAACAGCAGAGCGACGCGGTCGCCGTTGCCGGCTTCAACGTGGCGGTCGAGGCAGTTGTACGCGACGTTGAGCTTGCCGTCGGCAAACCACTTTGCGAACGGCGGGTTCGTCCAGTCCAGCGTCTGCGTGAACGGGGTGCTCCAGGTCAGCAGCTCGCGAGCCTGATCGGCCCAGAACGCTTCCCGGTCGGCCCTGGCCTCTGCGTACAGCTCCTGGTTCGCGATCGCGTTGTCGGCGAACTCTGGGGATGGTGCAAACTTGCGGGTTTCGTTCAACAGATGATCGATCTGACTGCTCATTCGCGTGCGCTCCTTTGCGAAAATGACGAACGCCGCTTCCTCGCGGCATGTGGTGAATTTATCGACGCCGCCGAGTGGCGACTACTGCCGAAAGTCGAGAGTCGGCGTTTGTGACGGCCGCTATTCGGCGCGAACGAGTGCGCAACGTGCTAGTCAGATGGGCCCGTCGTGTGACGTCAGGTCACAGACGAAGAGGGGCGATGGACGTATAGTCGAAGAGCCGAACGATCTGATTCCGGCATCGCAATGACCCCTGGTTCCCCCAAACCCCGGTCATTGCTGCGGCGGCGCTCCACTTCCCCCGGTTGGAGCGCCGCCCACTCCGTTTCCTCCACAGGTGTGGCATCCAGGCGAAGCGTGCACAACCTCGACAAATTGCCGTCGCACTGAGGAGGCGCTGCCTAGCCTCGACGGCATGGTTGAAGCATTCGTCATTCGCGCCGAGCATGTGGCTGCTCCCGCTCCGCCGCGTGCCCGCGTCCTGCAACCGCTGTCGCGTTACCTCGACGACCCCGATGTCACCGATCTCTTTATTAATGGTGCCCGCGGGCTGTTCGTGGACCGAGGCCGGGGGAGTGAAAAAGACGAGTCATGGGGTGCCTCCGAGCGGGAAGTTCGTGACCTCGCCGTGGCGCTCATGGCCGCGGGCGATCGCCACATCGACGACGCGCACCCGTGCGTTGACGTGCGGCTGGAGGGCGGTGTGCGGGTGCACGCAGTGCTCGCGCCGATTGCGGTTGACGGAACCACGATTTCGATTCGCGTGGCACGCATGGCTGGGCAGAATCTCGCGGAGCTGGCTGCGGCCGCCATGTTCACACTAGATGAAGGTACCTGGCTGCGCGACGCCGTCGAGCGGCGCGCAAACTTCTTGATCTCGGGTGCGGGCGGCAGCGGTAAAACCACACTTCTGTCGGCGTTGTTGAGTGAGGCTCCGGCGTCGGAGCGCATTCTCACGATCGAAGATGTGGCGGAGCTTCACCTGAAGCATCCGCATCACGTCGCCTTGGAATCTCGACAAGCCACAGTCGAGGGCGCCGGCGCGGTGTCGCTCGCACAATTGGTGCGTGAAGCGTTGCGCATGAGACCCGATCGGCTCGTTATCGGCGAGTGCCGTGGCGCCGAAGTGCGTGAGCTGCTCAGCGCATTGAACACCGGCCACGATGGCGGCGCCGGAACCATTCACGCCAACAGCATGGGTGATGTGGCAGCGCGACTCGAAGCGTTGGGCGCACTCGCTGGCCTCGACGCCGGCGCGCTTGCTCGACAGGTGGTGAGCGCCATGGATTTCGTGGTGCACCTCACGCGATCATCCGCCGGAGTCCGGCGCATCGAAGCCATCGGTTCATTCGCGGTGGAAGACGGCCATCTTGTCGTTCGGCGAACGGAACCAGTGGTTCAGGCCGAAGCGACCGTGGCGGCACCGAGTGGGCCGCGAGACATGATGACGCGAAGGCGTGGTGACTATGCGGCCTAACGACACCGCCGACGTTGCCGCCACGACCCTGCGCATCGCCGTGCTGCTGGAATCCGGCGCCATTCCGGAGCGCGTCTTCTCCTACATTGCGGAAGCCTGTGACGACGACGACCCAATGGGCGCACTCGCGCGACGTATTAATGGGCGCATCCGCGATGGCGTTGCCGTGGCCGATGCCGTCGAGACAGAGGCCGGCTCGTGGCAATGGGTCGCGAGCGCGTGGCGTATAGCGAAGGCAGTCGGAGCTCCGGTTTCGCCCGCACTGCGCTCGATTGTCGCCGTCGCAAACGATGCCCGCGAAGCCGCCGACGACGTGCGTATCGCCCTGGCCGAGCCCGCATCCACCGCGCGACTCATGATGTGGTTGCCCGCACTGTCGGTGCTCATGGGAGTCGCCCTGGGATTCAACTCTGCGGCCATCCTCGTGACCAATCCAATCGGCGTTGCGTGTCTCGTGCTCGGGGTGAGTTTGATCCTGATTGCCCGCTGGTGGACCCGCCGCATCGTGGCCGCCGCGGCACCCAGCACTATGGTTCCGGGCCTCCGCGCAGAACTTCTCTCGATTGCGCTCGCGGGAGGCGCGTCGCCCACACGAGCACAGCAATTAGTTGACGATGTTGATCTCGGCGATGCCGACGGCGACGACGACACCGCGCACATCTTGCGGTTGTCGGCAATCGCCGGAGTGCCGGCGGCCGACCTGTTGCGGGCGAGCGCGGCTGCGATCGTCGCGCGAGCACGCACCGCTGGCCGACTCCGCGCCACGCGCCTGGCCACGCGGCTACTGCTTCCGCTCGGGGCGTGCACGCTGCCAGCCTTCTTCCTCCTGGGCGTTGCGCCGATGATGCTCAGCGTGATCACGAGCACCGAGGTGCCGCTATGACCGTGCCCACCCATAACCGTGCCCACGACAGAAAGGAATGTCATGACAGACATCACAGCGCCGTCGCACGATTCGACGGGCCCCGCCCCGACCACGCGCCGGGGGATCAGAGATCGAACGAGTGCCCTGCACGCCCGGGCGCGATTCATTGCGCACGACGAGACCGGCGCGGCCACCGCAGAGTATGCGATCGCTACGCTTGGTGCGGTCGCGCTCGCTGGGCTTCTGGTCGTCATCATGCGCTCAGAAGAGGTGAAGCAGATTCTCACCGACCTCGTCGAACGCGCACTGACCGTGCCGTAACCATCGCTACCCGTGACATGAGATGGTGGCCGCGCGTGCGTGCGCTCGCGGTAACAGAACGGGGGAGTGCGACCGCTGAATTCGCGATCGCGCTCCCCGCCATCATGGTGGCGATTCTGGTGATGTCGGCCCTGATCTCTGCGCAGGGCAAGCAAATCCTGCTGCAGGATGCCGCCGCCGACGCGGCCCGCCTCATCGCACGTGATGACGACATTGCGCGTGCGGAGTCTACGATCGCCACAGCCGTACCCGGTGCCGCCATGAACATCGCGTTCGACGGCAGTGCCGTGTGCGTCACTGCGTCAGCAGCGGCGACCGTCGTGGTTCCGCTCACCCTCAGTGCCCGCGCTTGTGCACTCGCCGGAGGTCACTAGTGAGCGTCATCATGAGCGTCGGAACCATGGCCGTCGTCAGCACGATGGCGTTGGGTGTCGTGACAGCCGGGGGAGCGGCGGTAACAGCACAACGGTTGAGCGCGGCCGCCGATGCGGCAGCGCTCGCGGCGGCCGACTCTGCACTGGGCTTCGCACCCGGGGTGCCGTGCGACAACGCCGCGCGAATCGCTGCGGCGCATGGTGCTGTGCTTGCCGAGTGCACGGTAGACGAAACCACGGTGCGCGTGAGCGTGAACGACACGTTCGCCGGGTTCCCGATCGCCGCCGCTGCGCGGGCGGGTGCGCCTGCGGGCAGCCTCGGTATGAATGCCGCTGGTTGGGTGCGCCCGAGCGACGGTGAGATCACGTCGCCTTATGGGGAGCGCGAGGCGCAGTGCGACGCGTCGGGGTGCGCCTCCACGATGCACGAGGGCGTCGATTTCGCGGCCGGGTGTGGGGCCCCGATTTATGCGGCACGGTCCGGAACCATTGCCAGCGCCGGGGATGCTGGCGGCTACGGCAATCAGGTGCGGATCGATCACGGCGATGGCCTCGTCACCGGCTACGCGCACATCCAGAACAACGGCATTCTCGTGAACTCCGGTGATGTTGTTACCTCCGGCCAGCTGATCGCGCTTGAAGGTGACACCGGCCGCGCATTTGGGTGCCACGTACACGTCACTCTCGAACAGAACGGAGCCCTCATCGACCCCATGAGCGTGCTTGGGTGAGCGGCAGAGAGGCTCCGGCCGTACCGGAGTCGCCGCTAGACCGCCGTACAAGTATTCGCCCCACGCCAACGCGTCATATGCTGTGCGTTGTGACACTCACCGAAGCGTCGGCTCCGCAGCCACAGCCGCCAACGCGGTCGCGGGTGCGCGTAACCTTCGATCGCGTGCCGACCCTGATGTATCTCGTGATCGCAGCAGCCGTCGCCATCGGCGTGATCGCCCTCGTCGGAGGCCTCAAAGACGGCCACAAAGCGTACGCTACGGCCGAGGCCGGCGAAGTGCTACACCTCGGTATCGCCGACGTCACGATCGACAGCGTGCGACTCAGCGCGACCGACTTTTACGGCGACCCCAACGAAGACGGCGGCGAGTTCTTGACGTTGCGGGTCACCGTGACGAACACGTTTGACACTACCTACCCGGTGACCGAACTCTTCACGGCCGGAACATTGAAAAACCCCACCTACGGGGTGAACGCCATCGCAATCGACGAAGATATTGAACTCGATTACCCCTCGGTGCGCACAGCAGATGGCGACGCGTCGGTTCAGCTCGGCCCGAACCTCACGCAAACGTACGACATCATGGTTCTCGCGACCGAGCCGCTGACCGATCGCGATACCCTCACCATCGTGTTCGCGCCCAGCCAGTACACACCCAACAAGTTCTTGCGCGACACATCCGACGGCTACTACGAGACACTCGAGACCGTTGCGATTGGCGAGTTCGCCATCACCGATGAAAACGGTGCACCGTGAAGGGCCTGATTGCCTGGGGCGTTGCGTTCGCCCTGCTCGCCGGCGCGTGGCTGATCTCCCTTGTGACCCCGCAAGAAGTGGCGTGGCGCGATGGCTTCGCCGTCACGGGCGTCATCGGTGAAGAAATCGCCGACCGCAGCGTGACTGTCACCGTCACCGAGGTGACCCTTGCCGACGAGGTGACCGAAGGTTCCGATATCTTCCCGCAAAGCGACGGCGCGATCTGGGTCGTCATCGGCGTCACCGCGCAATCCCTCACCGACGAAACTGAGGGCTCAATCAAGCACGCCACCCTCAACATCGACGGTAACGAGTATCGACCGTCAGATCGCGTGCGCAACAGCATGGAAGATGCCCGCATTTTTGTCGCCGCACCGACGCGCGGCTACCTCGCCTTCGAGGTTCCGGAACCAGTAGCTGGCGAAACGGCGGAGCTGCGGCTGGGATCGCGATGGGACGTCGACAACGCCGACACCTACCTCGCCTTCACGATCGATCTTTCAGATGCCGAGCAGGTGGCGACGGTCGAAATCGAATCAGCAGTGGTGGGGTACTGACATGTCGACGTGGTTGCGTGCGAATCGGTGGGCGCTCATCGCCCTGCCGATCGCGATCATTGCTTTCATCGTCGCGGTCTGGCTGATCGCCATCCGCCCGACGGTCATCGAGACCGGCGGGACGGCCAAGCACGTCGATATCAGTGACACGTTCCAGCTAGAAGAGACGACTGTCACCGACATGAGCGTCTCGTTTCAACGACCAGCGACCGAAGAGCCCATGGCTGGCGTCGAAGTCGTTCTCATTGCCGTCGAGGCGGATGCGCCCGAAGAAGCCACCTACAACTGTCACGTCGAATTGCGGCACAACGGTGACCCGGCTCTGGTCTTCCGTCCGACGTCGATGGAGTTGGGTCTCACCGGCGACGCCAGCTTCACCTCAAACTGCGTTGGCTCGCCGAGTGAAGAATCTGACGAGTACCTGGTGTTCCTCATTCCAGAGGGCCTCACCGGCGACTTCGCCCTCGTCTTCCTCGACCCGGCTCAGCCTGTCGAGGTGGCTTTCTCCCGCTGACCCGCAGGCGCAACCATGCTGTCTGCGACGGGAGCCGTGGTTCCGGAACCAGCAGGTGCGTTGCGTGCGCCACCGCGCCGCGATGTGGCTAAGACATCGTCATAGGCTGCCGCGATCAGCGCGATGCGGATGGGCTCCGAGATCAGCACCGGAATCACGGAGATGAGCGGCAGGAACATGACCCACCACTCCCACGCGTGCGCGCCGAAAAGGCGCGGGATGCCAGCGGCAAGCGTCTGATCGAGGAACAGCCACGCCTGCGACAGCAGAAGGTAGAACGCGATGCGGATGGGGCCCGCGTGGAAGAGCAGCGTGCCGGCTTCGAGGATCGGCTGAACGCGGCTGCTCGCGAGTCCGGCGGTATCGCGAAGGCGGCGCTTCGCACCGGCGTTTAGGCGGTCGTAGCGCCGGGTGATGCGCTCCATCTTCGGGCGCTGTACCGCGATCACTTCGCCGAACACCACGCCGGCGATGAGCAGCCAAGCGAGCGGAATAACACTGAGGTTGAGAATGACGGTGACGACCTGCACGATCGCCTCCCAGATGGCTGCGATCGCCGGAATACTGACCGCGAACCAGTCACCGAAGTCGTGCGTCCACTGCACGACCGCGCGAGAGCCAATCCAATCCTCGATCGCCACGGTGAACGCCGAAGCGCCGTAGATGAGAACGAGAACCCACACCACATCGAGGTAGACCGCGGGAACGCGCGTCCAGCTGGGTAGCTTGTTCTTGACCTTCTCCCACGCCTGTTTCAGCGCGAAGCATGTGACGAGCAAGATGAGCAGCGCGGGGGTGACGTCGAATTGCGTCGCGTTGCCGGTGTCAGAGCCGGCGCCGATCATCACCTGGTTTTGCGAGATGGTGAGAATTCGCGACAGGTCTTCACGGAAGAACCCGGCTGCATAGTAAAAGGCAAAGAACGGGATGACCGAGGAGAGAACCGCCTCGCTAAACCCAATCCTGCGGTCGTGGGCTGAGCGCCCCGCGGTGGGAGCCAGCCGATTCAACCGCGGGAGGGAATCGCGCGTGATCAACATCATGGCGACGAATGCCAACAGCTTCGAGAGCACCGCGAGCGGCGCAATCAGTACGAGCGCGAACGAAGAGTAGGCGCCCACCATGCCCGACGCCCAGACCAGAATGTAGTGCGCCGTGTGCCCGATGAGGTAGGCGGCAACGAGCGCCGGGCCGTGCATGACTAGCACGCGTCCCCAGGTTCGTAGCACGGCGAGCATGACCCCAAACTAGCGCCTGTGATGCTGTCACACAGCGATTGGCCGTAAGGTGTGACGAGACGACTTATTGTTTCTCTGCGTCCTGTGCATCGTAAAACCGGTCGTCGCGCAAGCCACTCAAGGCTCTGAGACCCGCATTGCGCTCACAACATTCCCTGTCGATGGCAAGGAGTGGGCGTGTATGGTGTGCACTCGGAGGAAGGAACACTCTTGGCAAACGGCAAGAAGCTCGTCATCGTTGAGTCCCCGACGAAGATGAAGTCAATTCAGGGCTATCTCGGCGACGACTACGAGGTGCTCTCCTCGGTTGGTCACATTCGCGACCTGGCCGATAAGAAGAGTATTCCGGCGGAGAAGAAGGCCGCATACGGCAAGTACTCCATCGACATCGAGAACGGCTTCGACCCGCTCTACGTCGTCAGCGACCGTAAGACCAAGACGGTCCAAGAACTTAAGCGCGCCCTGAAGAATGCCGACGAAGTTCTCCTCGCAACAGATGAAGACCGCGAGGGTGAAGCCATCGCGTGGCACCTGCTGGAGACACTGAAGCCCAAGGTTCCGGTGCGCCGCATGGTGTTCCACGAAATCACGAAAGACGCGATTCAGGCCGCCGTCAACAACACGCGCGAGCTCGATACCGCGCTCGTTGACGCGCAAGAAACGCGTCGAATTCTTGACCGCCTGTACGGCTGGGATGTCAGCCCTGTGCTCTGGTACAAAGTGCAGCCCGGCCTCTCCGCTGGTCGCGTGCAGTCTGCCGCGACCCGCATGGTCGTTGACCGTGAGCGCGAGCGCATGGCGTTCGTCTCGGCCAGCTACTGGGACGTCGACGCCGACGCCGCCAAGGATGACAACCAGTTCCGCATTCGCCTCGTGCGCGTTGACGGTGCGCCGCTCGCCCGCGGCGCTGACTTCGACGAGAACGGCAAGCTGAAGAAGGCCGTTCTGGTCTTTACCGAAGCCGAAGCAACCGCACTTGCGGATGCCATCTCAGCCGCTGGTTCCGGCGACGTGACCAAGGTTGAAGCTAAGCCCGGCACCCGCAGCCCGTACGCGCCATTCACGACGTCGACGATGCAACAGGAGGCTGGCCGCAAGCTTGGCCTGAGCGCCAAGAACGCGATGTCGGTCGCGCAGAAGCTGTACGAAAAGGGTTTCATTACCTATATGCGTACCGACTCGGTCTCGCTGTCGGCGCAGGCGATCACCGCCGCCCGAACGCAGGCTGTTTCGCTCTACGGCGATGGCGCGGTTCCGCTGAAGCCCCGTGTCTACAAGGGCAAGAGCAAGAACGCGCAAGAGGCGCACGAGGCTATTCGCCCGTCGGGTGAAGTGTTCCGCACGCCCGCTGAGGTGGCTTCTGAGCTCAACCGCGATGAGCAGCGCCTTTACGACCTGATCTGGAAGCGCACCGTCGCCAGCCAGATGTCTGACGCCAAGTTTGAGACCACGACGGTGACCGTTGCGGTTGCCGCTGGCGGTAAGAAGGCGGAGTTCACGGCATCCGGAACCGTTTACACGTTTAAGGGGTTCTTGGAGGCTTACGAAGAGGGCAAGGACGAAAAGCGCGGCGATGCTGACAAGGCCGCTGACCAGTCGTTGCCGGCTCTCACCGTTGGCGACGCCGTCTCGGTGCGTGACGTTGAGGCGAAGGGTCACAAGACCACGCCGAAGCCGCGTTACACCGAAGCTTCGCTCGTGAAGGCGCTTGAGGAAAAGGGCATCGGACGCCCCTCGACCTTCGCGAGCATCATTGACACGATCATCGAGCGTGGCTACGTCACGAAGCGCGGCCAGGCCCTCGTGCCGAGCTGGATGGCCTTCAGCGTCGTGCGCCTGCTCGAAGAGAACTTCAGCTCGCTCGTTGACTACGACTTCACGGCTGCGCTGGAAGATGACCTTGACGCGATTTCGCGCGGTGAGCAGAACCGTGTGGAGTGGCTCAAGGAGTTCTACTTCGGATCAGACAAGCACGTGGGTCTGCGTCACGTTGTCGATAACGTCGGCGACATTGACGCCCGCGCGCTGAACGCGACGAAGATTACCGAGAACTCGACCCTCCGTTTCGGTCGCTACGGACCGTACCTCGAAGTTGTTGATCCGGCACAGCCTGACGCGAAGCCGCGCATCATCAACATTCCGGAAGATCTCGCACCTGACGAGTTGACCGCTGAGAAGGCGACGGAGCTCATCGAGGCGCCGATCGCTGGCGACCGTGTGCTGGGCGAGAACCCCGCCAACGGGCAGCTCATCGTCGTGAAGGATGGCCGCTTCGGCCCGTACGTGCAGGAACTCCTGCCGGCGGAAGAAGAGGTTGTCGACGAAGCCACCGGTGAGGTTGTTGAGGCTCCGAAGAAGGCCAAGAAGAAGGCCGACGAGCCCAAGCCCCGCACCGGTAGCCTGTTCAAGTCGATGGCCGTCGACACGATCGACCTGGAGACGGCTCTCAAGCTGCTCGACCTGCCGCGCGTTGTGGGTCTTGACCCCGAATCGGGTGACGAGATCACGGCGCAGAACGGTCGCTTTGGCCCGTACCTGAAGAAGGGCACGGACTCCCGTTCGCTGCAGACCGAATCGCAGATCTTCGACGTCACGCTCGAAGAAGCTCTCGAGCTGTACGCCCAGCCCAAGTACGGCGCCCGCAAGGCATCGAGCGCGCTCAAAGAGTTCGAGGCTGACCCGGTTTCTGGCAAGCCGATTCGTGTGCGCGACGGCCGCTTCGGCCCGTACGTGACTGACGGTGAGACGAACGTGACGATTCCGCGCGGTGAGACGCCGGACGACATCACGTTCGAAAAGGCCGTGCAGATGCTTGCTGACAAGCGCGCCAAGGGTCCGGTCAAGAAGCGTGCGACGGCCAAGAAGGTTCCGGCGAAGAAGGCCACGACCACCAAGACGGCGGCAGCGAAGAAGACGACGGCTTCTAAGGCCACGGCGGCCAAGAAGACCACCGCGACGAAGTCGACGACCACGAAGGCTGCGGCTGCCAAGAAGGCTCCGGCAAAGAAGGCAGCTGAGAGCGAGTGACTCGCGGGCTCTGGATCACGATCGAGGGCGGCGACGGCTCGGGCAAGTCCACGCAGTCGGCGCTGCTACAGGCGTGGCTGGCGACTCTCGGCCCGACCGTGCTGCACACCCGTGAGCCGGGCGGTAGCGAGGTTGGCGAGCTGATTCGCAACATCGTGCTACACCACCGTGGCCACATCGCGCCGCGCGCCGAAGCCCTGCTGTACGCCGCCGACCGTGCGCACCACGTCGCAACGGTCGTACGTCCAGCGCTCGAGCGTGGCGAAATCGTGCTGCAGGACCGCTACCTCGACTCGTCGGTCGCCTACCAGGGTGCCGGACGCGTGCTCGACGGCACCGAAGTGCGCGACCTGTCGCTGTGGGCTACCGAAGGCGCCCTGCCTGACGTGACGGTATTGCTCGACATCGACCCGGCCGTTGCGCGTTTGCGTCTCGACGCTGCCGATAAGCCGTTCGACCGCCTCGAGGCGGAAAAGCTGGAGTTTCACACCCGGGTGCGCGAAGCGTACTTGGCGTTGGCCGCGGCGGAACCCGAGCGCTTCGTCGTGCTGGACGCCGAGCAGCCCGCAGGCGAGATCGCGCACCAGATTCGCGCCCGCATCGAAGCCGCTCTCGCCCGCGACTGACGCTCGACCGCCCCTGCTTTTGCCCCCGCCGCCAGCTCACGTCGTCACCCGAACCCATGGTTCCGCCCCACTTCGACGTGGAACGACCGTTATGCACGCACGTGTGTGACTGCTGTGACTGAAGTGGCTGGTGTGGCACTTTTTGCGTGCGTACCGATTTTGATCGTGCGTAACGGTCGTGCGGTTCCGGAACCAGGACACGAGATGGGTGGGGAGGGTCTCTGCAGAAGTCGGCGGGCTGTCAGTGGTGCCGTCTAGGCTGGGAGCATGACTTCCGCGCCTGCTACTCATGCCGATAACGCCTGGGCTGCTGTGTGGGGGCAGCCTGCCGCTGTCGAGCAGCTCAAGAATGCGGCGGCGAATCCGGCGGAGATGACGCACGCGTGGCTTATTACTGGTCCTCCTGGTTCCGGTCGTTCCACGCTCGCGTATGCGTTCGCAGCGACGCTCATCGCGCGTAACCCGGGCGATGACCACACGATTCAGCAGGTGCTCGCCGGCACGCACCCCGACCTGGTGCGGTTGCGCACCGAGGGCGTCATTATTCCGGTGAAAGAGGTGCGTGCGGCGGCCGCGCGTAGCTATTTGGCGCCT
This sequence comes from uncultured Microbacterium sp., assembly GCA_947503655.1. Classification (GTDB taxonomy): domain Bacteria; phylum Actinomycetota; class Actinomycetes; order Actinomycetales; family Microbacteriaceae; genus Microbacterium. Next base: position 6,772 of record CANNEP010000004.1, on the reverse strand, counting down.
TCCGTTGGCCGCCACCGTGTTGTCGTTATTGAAGATGCTGACCGCATGGCCGAGCAGGCATCCAACGCGATTTTGAAGGCTCTTGAAGAGCCGCCACCCGAGACGGTGTGGATTTTGTGTGCCCCAAGCGACGTCGACCTCTTGCCGACGATTCGCTCGCGCGTGCGCATGGTGCGGCTGGCGGAACCAGATGTCGCCGATGTTGCGGAGTTGATCGTTCGCCGCACGGGGGCTGATCCGGTAGTCGCCGAGCAGTCCGCCCGCCACGCGCAACGCCACATTGGCATGGCACAGCGCCTTGCCACGAACCCCGTGTCGCGTGAGCGCCGGGAGAAGACGCTGCGTGACACGTTGCGTGCGCGCACGGTCGCCGACGTTGTCGAGGTGTCTGCGGCGATTGTGCAGGCTGCCACCGACGACGCGAAGACGCTGACGACCGAGCGAGATGCGGCTGAATACGCCGAACTTTTGCGCACCGCCGGTATTACTGACGGCGCCGCGGTTCCGCCTGCCGTCCGGTCGCAGGTGAAAGCGCTGGAAGACGAGCAGAAGAAGCGCGCCACTCGTAGCGTGCGCGACGGCATTGACCGTGTGCTTACCGACCTGCAGTCGCTGTTTCGTGATGTTGTGCTCTGTCAGTTTGGCCGCACGGATGACATGATCAATCGTGAGCTGGAGGGCGACATTTCGTTCGTCGCATCGGTATGGCCGCCGGAGCGCACACTCGCGGTACTCGATGCCATTGCTGATACGCGAGACGCGATCGAACAGAATGCCGCTCCGTTGCTCGCGCTGGAGAGCTTGCTGGTGACGATCACGACCGGAAGGACACCGTGAAAACCAAGGTCATGAGGCGCTGGGGTGCCGCAATCGCCAGTGTTGCAATTAGTGCGCTCGCGCTGTCCGGTTGCATGTACGCGATGATTCCTGAGGAGGGCGGCACGGCGGGGCCCACCCCGATTCCCACCAAGGCGCCCGTGACCACTGGTGTCGCCGAAGAGCTCGTCTCGTACTACGGCCAGACCCTCAAGTGGGAACAGTGCGAAGACAACAAAGACATGGACTGCACCATGGTGCAGGTACCGATGAACTACGCCGACCCGTCGGCCGGCGACATCGAGATCGCCGTTGTGCGCCTGCGGGCATCGTCAGGTGAGGCACAGGGGTCGCTGCTGATGAACCCCGGTGGCCCCGGTGGTAGCGGCTTCGACTTCGTCATGACGGCTGCCACGTACGTGTTCTCGAAAGACTTGCGTGCCCAGTTCGACATCATCGGGTTTGACCCGCGTGGTGTCGGCTCGTCGACGGCCGTGAAGTGCTTTGACGGACTGCAGATGGATGCGTATCTGTACGACATTCCGAAGAACGAGCGCAACACCGACGCATGGGTCGAAGAAGTCGACGCGAACGCTGCCAGCTTTGCTCAAGCCTGCGCCGACAACACGGGCGAACTGCTCGAACACATCACGACGGAGAACTCGGCGCGCGATATTGACGTGTTGCGCGGTGTGCTGGGCGACGAAACGCTGAGCTACATCGGGTTCTCCTACGGCACGTTCCTCGGCGCCACGTACGCGAAGCTCTTCCCCGAGCGCGCGGGACGCCTCGTGCTGGACGGTGCGATCGACCCGGGCATTCCGAGCGCTGACGTCGGCAAGATTCAGGCCGTTGGATTCGAAAGCGCCCTGCGCGCGTTTATGGAGGGGTGCCTCGCTGCGAAGGACTGCCCGTACAGTGGCGACGTTGATGAGGCCTTGGCTGACCTCAGCGAGCTGTTGGCCGAACTCGACGCACGCCCGCTCAAGCTTGCCGACGGGCGCGAGCTCGGCGCCGACTCCGCGTTCACGGGCGTCGTCTCTGCGATGTATCAAGAGGGTTGGTGGCCGGTGCTGCGGCAGGGCCTCACCGATGCCGAAGAGGGTGCCGGTGACACGCTCATGTACCTCGCCGACGTGTACAACGGCCGCGAGGGCGTTGGGTCCTACGCCGACAACTCGACCGAGGCGTTCAACGCGTACAACTGTATGGACTACCCGGCAGACATGACCGACGCCGAGCTCGACGAGGTCGACGCGTTCGTCAAGGAGAACGCGCCCACGATTGCCCCGTATTGGTCGGGTGGCGACACGTGTGCTGCATGGCCGTACCCGCCGTCGGGCACCCGCGGTGAGATTGCCGCTGAGGGTGCACCGCCGATCCTGGTGGTCGGAACCACGAATGACCCTGCAACGCCGTACGAGTGGGCGGTATCCCTCGCTGAGCAGCTCTCCAGTGGCGTTCTGCTGACGCGTGTTGGCGAGGGTCACACCGCCTACGGGCAGGGCAACTCCTGCATCGATGCCGCCGTCGACACGTTTTTACTGGAAGGTACGCCGCCCGCAGACCAGACCACCTGCAAGTAGCCGCTGCGAGCGGGGAGAGGCTGATCGCCTCGACCCGCCCGGGGCGCAGGTCGTGTTCAACTACGTTCAAAATATGCGCTAGGCTATTTCAGGTTCGCCACGTGAGTTGTGAACTGGAACGCCACCTTAGCTCAGTGGTAGAGCATCCCACTCGTAATGGGAAGGCCATCGGTTCGAACCCGATAGGTGGCTCCACAGAAAGACCCCCGGTCCGCCGGGGGTCTTTGCTTTTCCCGGCCGCTCGATCGAGCGCCGGAGCGAGCCGAAACGTGCCGCCGCCGCTCTGCGTTTCGGGGTAACACCTCGTGCTCCGATACGATTTACAGGTGAATAATGCCCTCAATGTGCTCGGTGCCGTGACGGACGTTTTCACATGGCTGGGCGCCCTCGCCACCGGGTTCTTCGCGATCATGGTGCTGGTCATCGTGATGCAGCAGAAAACCTGGATTCAGGTTGACGCGATGCTCGAGACCGAAGGGCCGGCCCGCGTTGCTCGCTGGTTTGATGACGGAGCCGGAACCGTGGGCGCGGCAATCTTGACGCCCGCGCAGGCGGCGGAGTTGGGTGCGGTTGATCGGGCCACGATCTGGGTGCAACCGGGGCGCACCGGTGCGGTGCGGCTCACGGCCGCCTCGCCCGCCCGCCGACCCGCGATGGCAGCCCTCGTAGCCAGTGCGACGCTGCTCGTCTTGAGCGGGGGCACGTCTGTTGCGTTGATGATTATCGACGGCTGACCAATCGGATTGGTTGCGCGTAGGCTCAGAGCATGACTCGCGCACTGTTTATCGTCGATGTACAGAATGACTTCACTGAGGGCGGTGCTCTCGGCGTTGATGGTGGTGCCGCCGTTGCGGCAGCGGTGAGTGCACACCTTGCAGCGCACGCCGGGGATTACGAACTCATCATCGCGTCACGCGATTGGCACAACGCCGAAGGTGACAACGGCGGACACTTTGCCGCCGAGCCTGACTACGTCGACACCTGGCCCGTGCACTGTGTGGCTGACACGAACGGTGCGGCGTACCACCCCGACCTCGATGTTTCGGCGGTGACGCACCACGTGAAGAAGGGGCAGGGTAAGCCCGCCTACTCGCTATTTGAGGGCCAGACCGACGCGGGAGAGACCGCTGCCTCGCTGGTCAGCGCACACGGAGTACTGTCGGTTGACGTGGTTGGCATCGCCACCGACCACTGCGTGCGTGCTTCGGTACTGGACGCGATTGAGCACGGCGTTGATGTGCGCGTGCTGACGGCGATGATCGCTGGTGTTGGCGTCGAGAGCTCGCAACACGCGATCGAAGAAATGGGCCACGCGGGCGCCGAGATCGTTGCGGAATAGCCCGCAGAAAAAATTAAGACCGAGCCGCTGAACGCCTCTCGGCGGAAGGCCGCTCTCGGCGGCAAGTTTTGGAGCCCGGGGTTAGCGGCCCGGCCAATAAAGCATAACGCGCCTGACCTCCGGATGTATTCCCGAGATTCTCAGAAACGATGCATGATCGCGCGTCTCAGCCGATGGTTCCGCTCTGCAAATGCAGAAAACCTCAGATCAGCAGGCCCGAACGCCACAGCCGTGCCGTCGTCGACAAATCTGCGGCGTATGTCGACAAGCGCAGGGCGCGGGTCGTGAGATCGCTCGCGCGCTGCGGCTCGGTGGCTTCGTAATCGTCGGCGACGTGGGTTGCGCCAGCGGCCTCGACGCGGCAGAACGATGCCGCACGCTCGAGGGCGCTGGCGAAGTCGCCGTCGAAAACGCCGCGCAGGATCGTGTCGGCGAGGTTGATGAGTTCAGTGGGGCCCGCGGGGGTCGGAGCGCCGGCGATCACCGGGTCAGCCGAGGCGAGCTCAACGCGCCCGCGCTCGTACAGAAGCGCCGAGGTCGTGGGGTCGCTGTGCACCATGAGCTGCAGCAGGTAAATGCGCCACAGCGCGCCCGGCAGCGAGCGAGCGGGGGACTGCGACCAGAGCTCAGCGATCGTCTCGATGCCGTGCACCGCAGTAAACTCGACGAGTTTCGTGACGGTGTCGGGGTCTGCCTCGGCGCGAACGCGGCTCAGCAGGGCCGTGGCGGTCGCGTGGGCGATGCGGGCATGCTCGGCGGGGTCGATGCTTCCGAAGGCGACGTCGAACATGGAGCTCGGGCGTTTGACGGGTTTGTGGAATGCTTCGGGCATCCTTCCAGCGTACGCGGGATTGCTGAGGTGGGAGCCTTGCTCACGGCAGTGTGAGACGAATGCCATTTCGTGAACACTTCATGAGACAAGGCACATCTTTTGAACTCGGTGTGCCCCAATACGCAATACTGATCAAGCGCCGAGGGGACACGGCGCAGACGCTCAAAAAGGGGGACGTCATGGCTGAAATTGTGTTTGCAGGAATTGTGGGAATCGGAGTGCTCTGCGCGCTCGTTGTTGCGATGGAACGGCACAGTGCTACCGCTTTTCCCGGCGACAACATCGACACACGTCACGAGGAGGTCTCGAGCCCCGCTAAGCTAGGACCTACGGGCCTCTAGCTCAGTTGGCAGAGCATCGGACTTTTAATCCGCGGGTCATGGGTTCGAGCCCCATGGGGCCCACGACGAAGGGCGCACCTCCTGGTGCGCCCTTCGTCGTTTCCGCGTGCCATCTCGTAACTAGGTCGTCGCGATCACAATGATGGGATCGGTCGTTGGCAGGCCGGTGGGGGAGCCGCCAGCCTCCTCGATCGTGACCGCAATGACATCGCCGTCGTGCATCGGTTCGTCGACGACGGCCGTCGCCTCGCCGTCACCGCTCGTCGTGAAAACACCGCCAGAAATCGGCGTCTCGCCACGCACCAACCACAGTTCGTACGCTTGACCTGGTTCCAACTCTTCCAAGCCCTCGGTGACCAACACCGCTTTAGCGAGCGAAGCAGACCAGTACGCGGTTGCCTGCGCCCCCGATGGCAACTCGGCCGTGGCCTGGGCGGCATCGTCGGCGGCCCGTACTTCTTCGAGCGCGACGACCGCTGCGGGGCGGTTCATATTGGTCAGGAGCGTGCTGGTGGCGACTCCGATGCCGACGAGAAGTACGACGCTCGCCGCCAGCGCGAACAAGCGACGGCGCCACGCACGCGGCTTCACGTCGCGAGGTGCCTCAGCGACGAGGCTTTCGACTACGGGGCTGTCTACAACCGCGCCGTCTTGCCGCGTCACCGCGATCTGGTCGAGCAGCGCGCTACGGAGCGCGGGGGGTGGCGGAACCTCGGCAACGCCCGCGGCAAGGCCCGCTACGGTTGCCGCCGCGTCAGTTGCGACAAGCTCCCACTCAGGGTGCTCTGCGAGCGCCGTGCGGAAGCGATGCTCGTCTTCGACCGAGAGCGCATTGAGGGCATGACCGGCCGCGAGCTCAGCAAACTCGTTCTCTGTCATAACGTCACCCTCAAAGTGGTTCGAAGTTTGGCAATACCGTCGCGCATGCGGGTTTTCACTGTTCCGAGCGGCGTTCGCAGCAGCACGGCGATCTCGCTCTGAGAGTAGCCGCCGTAGTAGGCCAACACGATTGTTTCGCGTTGGGCATCGGGCAGTGTCGATAGTGCGTGAACGACTTTCTCGCCTTCGATGCTGAGTTCGGCCTGCTCCGCGACGCTGTCGTGATCGACACTCAGGTCTCGCAAGCCAGCGGCGATATCGCGGTCGCTACTGGACTGTGACGAGCGCACCCGGTCAACGGCTCGCCGGTGGGCGATTGTGAAGATCCAGGTGCGTCCTTGTCCTTTGTTCGGAGCGAACCGCGCAGCGGATTGCCACACGGTCAAAAAGACCTCTTGCAGCACCTCTTCGCTCTGTGCTCGGTTGATAACAACCTTCAGAATGAGGGCGAACACGCGCGGCGACAGCATGTCGTAGAGTTCGGCGAAAGCTCCCTGGTCGCCGGCCGCGACGCGCACCAGAAGCTCCCCGACCAGATCTCTCGCCGGAGAGTCCTCGTCAATCTCCGCGCCGTCGATGACCATCCCCTCCAGCATGCACCACGCGGTCGCACTTCCGGCCATAAGAATCACCCAAAAGTGAAGGAATACGCTTGGACGCCGGGGGAGACCTCGACGGTGAGGCGGCCGGAGGAGAGCTCGGAACCATCGACAAGTGCGTAGGACCGCGGGGTTCCGTCGACGGTGATCGTGCGTTCTTTGCCATTCTCATCCCGCACGGTGATGGTTCCACTCCCCGCGAGCACCATCCGAACCTCGGCTGCACGGTAGTTCAGTCGTACACTCGCAGACTGGGTTGTCGGAGTCGCGAACTGCGTTTCGATCGTCCAGTCACCGTCGAGAGCGAAGGAGTCGGCGGGCTGTTTCTTCGGAAAAGTGAAGGTGCCTTCTCCCGCCCGATAGGGTTCCGCGCCGCCGTA